>QIGN01000128.1 GCA_003228955.1 Hyphomicrobiales bacterium | reverse complement strand
CGCGACGCCCTGGAAATCGGTTATCAGGCACGGCCCGACATTTTCGCCCGCAAAATTGAAAAGCCGGAGCTGCTCTACGATGCCGTCGCGGAAATTCCCGAACGCCTTCACGCGGACGGATACGTTGAAACAGCGCTTGATGAATCCGCGGCCCGGGGCGCCCTGAAGTCGGCTTACAAGGACGGCATCCGCGCCGTCGCGATTGTCTTCATGCATGCCTATGCCTACCCCCTCCACGAAGCCCGCGTCGCGGAGATCGCGCGCGAAATAGGCTTCACACAGGTTTCGCCGAGCCACGAGGCGAGTCCGCTTATCAAATTTGTCGGGCGCGGCGACACGGCCGTCATCGACGCCTATCTCTCGCCCATTCTGCGCCGCCATGTGGACAAGGTGGCTGGAGAGCTGAACTCTTCCGGTGGCGGCCCTAAGCTCATGTTCATGGCGAGTTCCGGCGGGCTGACATCGGCGGCCCTGTTTCAGGGCAAGGACTCCATTTTGTCGGGGCCCGCGGGCGGTGTCGTTGGTGCTGTCGGCACTGCCGGCATTGCGGGCCTGAAGAAGATCATCGGCTTCGACATGGGCGGCACGTCGACCGATGTCTCCCATTATGCCGGGAGCTTTGAGCGCAGTTTCGAGACGCAGGTCGCCGGTGTGCGCATGCGCGCGCCGATGATGCGCATTCACACCGTGGCTGCGGGCGGCGGGTCGATTTTGCATTTTGACGGAGCGCGCTTCCGGGTCGGACCGGACTCCGCCGGAGCCGATCCGGGACCGCGCTGCTATCGTCGCGGCGGCCCCCTCACCGTCACGGACGCCAATGTGATGGTGGGCAAACTCAGCCCCGAATTCTTCCCCGCCATCTTCGGCCCCGCGCAGGACCAGCCGCTCGACGCCGGAGCAGTCAAAGCGGCTTTCAGCGATCTTGGCCACGACATCGGCGATGGCCGCCCGCCCGAAGAAGCCGCCGACGGGTTCCTGCGCATCGCGGTAGAAAACATGGCCAACGCCATCAAGAAAATTTCCATCCAGCGCGGCTATGACGTGACCGAATATGCGCTCGCCTCGTTCGGCGGCGCGGGCGGGCAGCATGCCTGCATGATCGCCGATGTGCTGGGCATGGAAACCATCCATATGCACCCCATGTCCGGAGTTCTCTCGGCCTATGGCATGGGGCTTGCCAAACTCAGCGCTTCGCGCCAGCGCGCCATCGAGAAGCCGCTGGACGCCGCCGCCCTGAAAGAGGTGAAATCCATCAGCGCGGCGCTGGAAAAAGAAAACATTTCCGAACTCGCCGGTCAGGACGTCGCACCCGGCGACATGAGTACCCAAATACATGTTCATTTGCGCTATCAGGGAACGGACACCGCGTTGCCCGTCGCAATTGGGACTCTAAAAGCCATGCGCGCCGCCTTCGAGGCCGAACACAAGCAGCGCTTTGGCTTCACCGATCCCGATTGCGCGATCATCATTGAGGCGATTGAGGTGGAAACCAGCGGCGGCGGGGCGGACGCGCGCGAGGAGGAGTTTCCGCTCACCCGGACGCCCGTTCCCGCCTTCCACGCGGCCACCCGCTTCTTCTCGAATCGCAAGTGGCACGACGCAAGCGTCTTTCTGCGCGCGCAACTCGAACCGGGGCACGAGATCTCCGGACCGGCCCTGCTGATCGAGGACAACCAGACCGTCGTAATCGAGCCGGGCTGGCGCGCCGAGGTAACCGGGCACAATCACCTCCTCCTCACACGCGCCACGCCGCGCCCGAAGCGCGATGCGGTCGGAACAAAGGCCGATCCCGTCATGCTGGAGGTGTTCAACAATCTGTTCATGTCGATTGCCGAGCAGATGGGCGTGGCGCTTCAGAACACCGCCCATTCGGTCAACATCAAGGAGCGGCTCGATTTCTCCTGCGCGCTGTTCGACCGCGACGGCCAGCTTATCGCCAATGCGCCGCATATGCCGGTGCATCTGGGCTCCATGGACAGAAGTGTCGAGACAGTCATCCGCGAAAATGCAGGCAAGCTGCGCCCCGGCGACGTCTATATGCTCAATGCCCCCTATAACGGCGGCACGCATCTGCCCGACATCACCGTCGTCACGCCGGTGTTCGATACCCGAGCGCAGCGAGGCAAGCGCGAACGCGCGCCGGCCGGTCAGGCCGCCCCCGCGGAGGCCCGGCTGAAAGCCGGAACAGCCGTGAGCGAAAACAAACTCAGCGAAAATAAAATCCTCTTTTATGTGGCGAGCCGGGGCCATCATGCGGACATCGGCGGCATTACGCCGGGTTCCATGAGCCCCGATGCCAGAACCATCGAGGAAGAAGGCGTCTATATCGACAATTTCCTTCTGGTGGAGGGGGGCGCGTTCCGGGAAGTGGAAACCCACGCACTTCTGACGGGCGCAAAATATCCCGCGCGAAATCCGGGCGACAATATCGCGGATCTGAAAGCGCAGGTGGCGGCCAATGAGAAAGGCGTCGCGGAACTGCGCGCCATGGTCGAGCATTTCGGCCTGGACACCGTGCAGGCCTATATGGGCCATGTGCAGGACAATGCGGAAGAGAGCGTGCGCCGGGTCATCGATGTGCTCAAAGACTCCGCCTTCGAAGTGGAAATGGATCAGGGCACGAAAATCGCCGTGGCCATCCGCGTGGACAAGAAAGCGCGCACGGCCACGGTTGATTTCACCGGCACCAGCCCGGCGCAGAACAATAATTTCAATGCGCCTGAACCCGTCACCCGCGCGGCGGTGCTCTATGTGTTCCGCGTCATGGTCGATGACCGCATCCCCATGAATGCCGGGTGCCTGAAACCGATTGAGATTATCCTGCCCGAGAACTCCATGCTCTCTCCCGTCTACCCGGCCGCGGTCGTCGCGGGCAATGTGGAGACCAGCCAGGTGGTGACGAATTGCCTGTTCGGGGCGCTGGGCGCGCTGGGGTCCGCGCAGGGCACCATGAACAACCTCACCTTCGGCAATGAACAAACCCAGTATTACGAGACCATCTGCTCCGGCGCGCCCGCTGGGCCCGGCTTCGATGGCGCCCATGCGGTGCACACGCATATGACCAATACGCGGCTGACGGACCCGGAAATACTGGAGCTGCGCTACCCGGTCCTGCTGGAGGATTTCCATATTCGCGAGGGGTCCGGCGGCAAGGGCAAATGGCATGCTGGCAACGGCATCTCCCGCACCATCAGATTTCTCGAACGCATGGACTGCGCCATCCTGTCCGGATTTCGTGAGGTGCGGCCCTATGGGATGGAAGGCGGCGAACCGGGCCAATGCGGCGCCAATGCGGTGCGCCGCAAGGATGGACGGATTGAAAAACTGAAAGGGTGCGACCACACGGTGCTGGAGCCGGGCGAGGCGATCATGATTCGTACACCCACCGGCGGGGGCTTTGGGAAGAGGTGATCAGCCTCTTTGCGAAAAACACGAAACACCATTGAACACGCGCTTCGGTATTGACCCAAAGGGCCGCGCGCAGCACCCTCTCATCGGGGCAAGAGCTCAGGGTCTGTATCCTGGGCCAATTGGGGGTAGCGTAGTTGAAACTCGCCACAATCATCGGACCTGATGGTCTGCCGCAGATTGGCGCGCTGTTTGGCGGCGACAAGTCCGTTGCCCTGTTGCAGGCGGGGCTGGTGGCGCTGGAGGGTGCCCCCGCGCCGCATTTTGCGTCCATGCTCGCCTTCCTGAAAGCCGGCGCCGAGGCGCAGTACAAGGCCTATGTGGTCCAGGATTTCGTGGCCAGCAAGGCGCCTGAAGGCGCCACGATGCCTGTCGCCGGCACCACATTCCTGAGCCCGCTTCCGGTCCCTGAATCCATCCGTGACGCGATGGCGTTCGAGGAGCATATCATCAACTCCATCCGCACCGCCGGGCTTGGGCCATTCGCCAGGCTGGACGAGACGATCGAGAAGTGGTTCGGGCGCCGGCGCAGCATTGCCGGCCTGCTGAACAGGGAATGGCACAAGCGCCCCATCTATTACAAAGGCAACCGCTTTAGCGTTGTCGGGAGCGGTGCGGTCGTGCGAATGCCGGCCTATACCGAGCAATTCGATTATGAGCTGGAATGGGGGGTGGTCATTGGCAAGGGCGGACGCGATATCCCGCTGGCGAGCGCGCGCGATCACATCGCCGGTTACACCATCTTCAACGATTTCTCCGCCCGCGACATGCAGATGAGCGAAATGAAGGGGCGTCTGGGGCCCGCCAAGGGCAAGGACTTCGATACCGGCAATGCCATCGGGCCATGGCTGGTGACGGCCGACGAAATCCCCGATCCCTATAACCTGGCCATGACCGCCCGGGTCAATGGCGAGGAGTGGTCGCGCGGCTCCACCGGAGACATGTACTGGACGTTCGAGAAAATCATTTCCTACATTTCGCGCTCCGAGACCCTATATCCAGGTGAGTTCATCGGTTCGGGCACCTGTTCGGGCCGTCTGGGAAAAGGGTCTGGCCTGGAGCTCGGACGGACACTGAAGGCCGGTGACGTTGTCGAACTCGAGGTGGAACGGATTGGTATTCTTCAAAACCGCGTTGCGCCGCCCCCCACCGTGCGCGCACCGCGGCGCGGCGCGCGCAAACGGTAAAATATGACGCCCAAAAACGCCAGATGCATCGCCCCCACGGGCGCGAAACGCACGCGTTTTCGCGAGCGCCCCGCCTTTGAGGAAGGCCTGTGGGATCTCGGGCACGATCTCTATGCCTGGATGGTGCCGAATGGCTCATGGGGAGAATCCAATTCAGGGCTTCTGGTCGGCAAGGGACAGTCGCTGCTGGTCGATACGCTGTGGGACGTGCGGCACACCCGGACCATGCTCGACGCCATGGACCCGCTTCTGCGCGGGGCGCCGCTTCATCTGCTGGTGAACACCCATGCGGATGGAGATCATTTCTGGGGCAACCAGCTGATCGGGGAAGATGTGGAAACGATCACATCCGCCGCGGCCCGCACAGAGATGGATTTGCACACACCGGCCTCCATGCTGGGCTTCATGAATCTTGGCAAGGCTCTCATGGCAACACCCATTGGGCCGGCCAAGCGTGTCGGCCACTGGTTCAGCGCCATGTGCCTGCCCTACAATTTTTATGAAGTCACCCACACGCCGGCAAAGGAGACTTTCTCCGGCACCGTCTGGCGCGAGATTGGCGGACGCAAGGTCCAGCTCATCGAAGTGGGACCGGCCCATACGAGCGGCGATCTCATGGTCTATGTGCCGGACGCAAAAACCCTGTTTGCGGGAGATATCGTTTTCATCGGGTCAACGCCCGTCATGTGGGCGGGGCCGGTGGAAAACTGGCTGAATGCGCTCGATCTGATCCTGGACCTCGACGTGGAGACCATCGTCCCCGGCCATGGCCCCGTCACCAACAAGGATGGCGTGCGCATGGTCAAATCCTACTGGGAGTATGTCCATGGCGCGGCGCGAAGATGTCATGAGCAAAAACACTCCGCGGCGGCGGCCGCCCGCCAGATCGTCTCAAGCGTGGATTTTCTCGCCCTTCCTTTCGCGCAATGGGATTCGCCGGAACGGATGATGACCAATATTCATGTCCTCTATCGCCAGTTCGAGGGGCGCGGCGGACATATGTCGGTGCTGGCCAAAATCAACCTGATGCGCAAACAGGCACTTCTGGCCTACGCCCTCCCGGGCGCCGCGCCGAAGATGATGCGCCGGGTTGACGCCTCGCTGTAGAGTCATGATCGTGGAGAGCAGACATGAAGAGTTGGACGAAATTTGTATTTCTGGCCGCGATACTGCTCGCGGAAACGCTGCGCGCGGGCGCCCCCGCGCTCGCCCACCGTTTCAGCGTTGCTCTTGTCATTCCACTGTCAGGCGACGCGGCGCTCCAGGGGCGCCAGTACCGCGAGGGGTTCATGCTGGCGACAACGGAGCGTGACAGCCACCCGGACCAGGAATCCGACGGGCATCTCGGCGGCCTCGATGTGTATGTTTCCAATATCGATGCGCTGGGAGATTTCGCAGCGGGGATCGAACAGATCGCCGCACAGGGCGAAATCAGTATTCTCACCGCCTCCGGATCGCCGGACATGCTCGCAAAAATCGACAAACGTCTCGCCGGAACCGAAATTGTGCTGCTCCGGCCCGGTCAAACTCCCTTTTCCACGCCTGACGCGCCCGCGGTTGCGGCGTTTAGCGCAGCTTATGAGAGGGCTTATGGCGCAAAGCCGTCTTCTGAGGCGGCGCAGGGCTACAATGCGGCCCGGCGTATCGATTCGGCTGTCCGGGCGCAGGAGGGAGTCGATGATCCGGCCTCGCTGCGAGAGATGTTCGGGCAATCGGCAAATAACTTTACCTGGTGAACCACGCCCACCCGTTGCCGCACTGGAGCACAAAATGAACACACTCGATGACCCGAAGATACGCGACATCCTCGCGCGCGAGCATGAACTGGCCGAGGGTGACCGCGCGCGCATGGCAGGCGTGAGGGACAAAATAAATGCCGCCAAGGCCGACGGGACATTCACCAACGCCCTCTATCCCAAGGACGCGTATTTCGCCATCGAGCCGGCCATGGGCGTTTTTCTGAATTTATGCGCCAGGGCGATGGGCGCCATGCATATTGTGGAATTCGGCAGCTCTTTCGGCATTTCAACGATTTATCTGGCGGCGGCGGCGAAAGACACCGGCGGCCAAGTCATCGGCACGGAAATGGAAGCCTCCAAGGCCGAAAAAGCGCGCGCCAATCTGGCCGAAGCCGGATTGGCCGACATTGCCGAGATCCGCGTCGGCGACGCGCTGGAGACGTTGAAGGATCTGGAGGGACCGGTGGACCTTCTGTTCCTCGACGGCTGGAAGGACCTCTATGTCCCCATCGCCAGAATGGTGGAGCCCAAATTACGCCCCGGCGCCCTCCTTCTGGCGGACAACCTCAACACCTTCCCGGCCGAGCTAAAGCCCTATCTGGAGTATACCGGCGCGCCGGGCGGCCCCTACCGGTCCGTCACCCTGCCATTCGAGAGCGGGCTTGGATATGCGCTTTATTCAGGCGGCTGAGTGAGCGTGCGCTATCGCCAGCAGGGCTGGGCCTCCGCGCGGCAGCGCCAGACATCCTTGTCGGTATCGCGCACGCACTCCATGGTGCGCTTGTCGCCAAGGGCCCACTTGCCCCATTTGCGGCCGAATTCGAACGAAACGAAGCCGGACCAGCGGCGTATCGCCTTGGCCTCCGCGTCTGCCCGGCGCGCAAGTGCGCTATTGCCCGAATGCATATGGTCTTCCCCCAGAAACGTCAGGCAGGTTTTGCCGCTGGGGAGTTTCTTGCCATAGAAGAACGCGTCAGCGTCACTTATGTTCATGACCAGCGGAAGCGCGAATACCGCGGCCGCTAAGGCACTGTATTTAAACACGGACTGAATCATTTCCACACCCTCTTTCGAATTGGACAGTGCGGAATAAATAACCCGAGGCGCCAAACCAACCGTATGCCTGGCTGGGGATAGCGTTAGGTGTTCATATTACCTGTTAAGAATAATTTCGCCCGCGGGGCAAGGACGCCAAGACCGGTCAGAACCTATTCTCCGGCCGCCGGCCCGGCCTGCATCCGCCGAGCCTTTTCGCGCTGCTCCTTGAACCTTGCCTGGTCCGCCAGCACCGCCTTTTTGTCGCCGGGATAACCGAAGGCCTCACGCAGACGTCCTCGCCAGTTCCGCGCGGCACGCACATCGCGGATCAGATTGCCCCATTCATTGAAGGCGATCTTGATCGGGTTGTTGGACAGGAGCGGCTCCACCAGCCCGTAGTCGCAGGACTCTTCGTCAAGCTCTTCCTGGAAGGAGCCGAACATGCGATCCCAGATAATGAGCAGGCCGGCATAATTCTTGTCGAGATAGACCGGGTTACGGGCATGGTGGACGCGGTGGTGCGAGGGTGTGTTGAGCACCCATTCGAATGGCGCCCAGAGTTTGCCGATCATGTCGGTGTGAATCCAGGCCTGCCAGACAAGGCTCAGCGCGTAAGTGGTGATAACGGCTGAAGGCGGAAAACCCAGCAGCACCAGCGGCAGATGCATGAGCCATGTGCCGACAATGAGCCCGGTCCAGCCCAGCCGGAAATTCATGAAAACATTCATCCGGTTGCCCGAATGATGAACCGAATGATCGGCCCACATCCAGCGGATTTCATGTTTGAAGCGGTGCATCCAGTAATAGAGAAAATCGGCGCCCAGAAAGACCAGCACCCAGGACCACCATTTGCTCATGTCAAATGTGAAAACACGCCATTCATAGACAAACAGATAAAGCCCGGCGAGGGCGAAGATCATGACCGGTTTGGCAACCGCGCGGCCCATGGCAATGCCCACGGAGGCGGCGGCTTCGGCGGTGCCATATTCCTCTTTACGATAGAATTTGCGCCACAGGATTTCACACAGCACCAGCAGACCGAACGCCGTCAAAAGCTCCGGATTGCGGAACACGATGGAATAGGGGCTATCGCCGAATACGGTGACGTCGTTCATATGGGTCCCTGCGCAAAACGGCTTTCCGCCTGCCTCACCGGACGAACCCTATCACATAAATAACGGCGCTGTGCCAGCGTCCTACGGGCGCGTTGCGCCCGGAAACATCAGTGGCAAACGCGCGCCCGTGCCGTGCATGTGCGGTGCGGCAGAAGATATTTGATGTACCAGCCGCCGCATTTGGTTTTGACCCTGCCAATGCGCACACGCTTGTAACCTTTTTCCCGCCGCCAGGACTCAATGGCGTAAAGCAGCTTGTTTTTGGCGGTTCCCTCGGCGCCCCCGTCGGGATTGAACATATCGGTCCCGTTGTGACTTGCCTCGAATGCATAGCAGCGCCGCGCTTCGGCCGGATCCGACATCATGACGAAAAACGCGCCAGCCAGTAATCCTATTGAAACAAACGCCACTACCCCATTGTGCATAGACTCGCCCCCCGGCATGTGATCAGAAAACAATGCCGTGGTGTTGTATCGGTATTGGTTTCAGCTTTCCAATGGACCGGGAAGATATCAACAAACTGTCCACAGGGTGGGACTCGGTGTCCCGGGCCTATCCAACATTGAAAACAACCCGGCCGCGCACCTTGCCCTCGACGATCTGCGGTGCGAGCTCAAGCACATCCTCCAGTGGATGGGCGACCGCCATGGCGCGCAATTTGCCGATATCGAGATGCTTCGCCAGCCGCGCCCAGGCCTCTACACGGCGCGCTTTGGGGGTCATCACGGACTGAACGCCCTGAAGCGTGATCCCGCGCAGAATGAAGGGCATTACGCTTGTGGGAAGGTCCGCCCCCTGCGCCAGGCCGCAGGCCGCAACACAGCCGCCGAATTTGGTCTGGCTTAAAACATTCGCCAGTGTCGAGCTGCCAACGCTGTCGATCACGCCGGCCCAGCGTTCCTTGCCAAGCATGGACGGTTTCCCGGAAAAATCATTCCGGTCTATCACTTCGGAAGCGCCAAGATACTTAAGATACTCCTCTTCCTCCGTGCGCCCGGTTGATGCCGCAACTTCAAAACCAAGCTTTGAAAGAAGCGCGATGGCGACACTGCCGACGCCGCCCGATGCGCCGGTGACCAGCACCGGGCCCCCGCCCGGTTTTACGTCATGCTCCTCGAGCGCCATCACGCACAGCATCGCGGTATATCCGGCGGTGCCGATGGCCATGGCGTCGGAGCAGTTGAATTGCTTCGGCAGGGGCACCAGCCAGCCCGACTGCACCCGGGCCTTTTGCGCATAACCGCCATAATGGGTCTCGCCGAGTTGCCAGCCATTTACGATCACTTCGTCTCCCGGCTTGTAGTCAGAGCTGCCAGACGATTCAACGGCACCGGCCAGATCAACGCCCGGAATCATCGGCCAGCGGCGGATGATCGGCGCTTTCCCGGTGATGGCGAGACCGTCTTTATAGTTCAATGTGGAATGCGAGACCTTGATGGTCACATCGCCATCCATAAGATCGTCTTCGGTCAGCTCGGCCCAATCCACCGATTGACCGTTATTCGTTTTGGTCGCCAGAAGCGCCTTGAACCCCGCCATAATTCCTGCCCTTTTAAATCGAATCCCTGATCTCAACCGCACGTCTCGTCTCTTGCCAGCCAGCCGCCCGCGCCTTGCCGGATGCGGCAAGCGGACTCAGCCCCGGTGACGCTTTCGATGCGAACGCCATGCCGTACCCCGCGCCCGCCATCTTATACACAGTTGTTGCATTGCACCAATACGCTGCGATGCAGCATCGAATCCGCCTTGTCACTGCAACAGGCAACACCATAAACTTTTGACTAAGACAGATTGTCGCAATCAACGGAATGGAGGCCTCCGATGAGCATGACAGAGACTTTGACTGCGTTCGCCACGCTCGTGATATTCGGCTTTCTGACGGCAATTATTCTGGGAATGATCTGACACGGATCGCCGATGCGCCGTTTTCATTGCAACTGACAACAGTTTGACCCTTGTCTCCGCAAACGGGGTTTGCGTTTGCCGCGTGGTCCTGCAAATTGGGCTGCATGACAGACTTTCGGGCTGCGGGATTGCGGGCGGCCTTTCGACTTGCGTGGTGTGAACTTCACCGATGCCCAGGCCCCTTGTCACACTGTTTGCCCTGACGCTTGGCGCATGCGCCACTCAATTAGGTCTGCGCGACGCGTCGGAAAAGCGCCTGACCATGTTTTCCCAGATCGTATTCGCCCCGGACTATGACAGCCGTCGCACGGACTATCTCGCCAAATGGACCGGCCCCCTGCGCATCGCTCTTCTTGGCGACGAGGCGGAGGACCAGCGGACACCGGTTCAATCGCAGGCAAAGTCTCTGGCAAAACTGACCGGGCTTGATATCACCCTCGCAAGTGAGAGCAAGCCGGCCAACGTCACCATCTATTTCACAACCGCGGAGAAAATGGATGCGCTGGCCGGCGCGGCCATAAACAGCAGGAGTGCCTTAAAGAGCGCTCTGCTCTCAAAGGGCTGTGCGTCCTACTTTGACAAGGATGCCGGCAATCGCATCACAAGCGCGCGCGTCTTCGTGCACACCGGTGAGAAGGTGACGACAGTCAGCTCCTGCATTTCCAGGCAGATGACGCATATTCTGGGAATGCCGAACACCTCCGACCTGATCCAGCCCTCCATTTTCAATGCCGGTGTCCAGCTCCTGCAAATGACGACGCTTGATCTGAAATTCGTCCGCGCGCTCTACACGCCCGCGCTTCTGCCGGGCATGGCGCGCCGCGACGCCTTGCTCATCGCCGACGAGTTGCTGCAGAATTAGCTCAATAAATTCAATCGACTATCGCCTTGCGCAGGGCTCGCAGGAATGCTTCCAGTTCATCTTCCGTGTTATAGTAATGCGCCGAGACCCGCACCAGTTCAGGTATGTCCCGTGCGAGCGTGTCGAGATATGAGCCCGCCCTTGGAATAGTTTTGACCGTGATATTCTCAGCCTGAAGGGCCGTTGTAATGTCCACCGCCGCGATTGTGTCATGGCTGAAGGTCACGAGGCCGGCTTGGTCGGATCCCAGATCCCGCACCGTAATACCGGGCAGAGCGGCGAGCCGCGAGCGCAAGCCCCCCGCCAGACGCCGCACGCGTTCGCGGATATTGTCCAGCCCCAGCGCAAGCGCATAGTCCGCCGCCGCGCCCAGCCCCAAACGCAGGGCCGGTGCGTTTTCATGGGTTTCATAGCGGCGCGCGCCCGCCACAAGTTCATAACCATCGGGTTTCGTCCAGAGCGCGCCAAAATCATCGATTATGCCGGGCTCGGCCAGCCTCTCTTCGCGGACGAAAAGAAATCCGGTTCCCTTCGGGCCACGCAGCCATTTGCGTCCCGCCGAAGTGAGGTAGTCGCAGCCAAGTTCCTCCACATCGACGCGCATTTGCCCAACCGCCTGGCAGGCATCCAGCAGATAGGGAATGCCGTGCGCTCCGGCGACGCGGCCAATTTCGGCGGCCGGGTTCACGAGCCCGCCATTGGTCGGTATCCAGTTGATGGCAATGAGCTTGACCGCCCCATCGATCATCTTGTTCAGCGCCACCGGGTCGCTCGCCCCGTCATTGCCGCATGGGATGACTTCGATCACGCATCCGGTGCGTTTTTGCATTTGCAGCATGGCGACATAATTTGCGCCATATTCCGACCGGCTGGTGAGGATCCGGTCTCCTTCCTGGAAGCGAAGACCCTGGAAAACGGACTGCCACGCCAGAGTGTGGCTGCCCATGAGCGCGATCTCGCCCGGCTTTGCGTTTATCAGCGAAGCCACCGATCCATAGACCGCATCGATTGCGCCGGCTTCCTTTGCCATCGCGCGGAAACCACCGACACTGGCTTCCAGCGCGAAATAATCCCGCACGGCGTCGATGACGGGGAGCGGCATCAAGGAGCAACTGGCGTTGTTCAGATAAACGCCGTTTTCGACCGCCGGTGTTTCGGCGCGCAATCGATCACTATCCATGATTGAAAAACCTTATGCCGCCTGGGTGCCAATTTTTTTAGGGTCGTAATTGAGGATTGGCGCAAGCCATTTCTCGCAGGTGTCCATATCCCAGCCCTTGCGCGCGGCATAATCCTCAATCTGATCGCGCTCGATCTTGCCGACGCCGAAATAGTGGCTTTCGGGATGCGAGAAATACAAGCCCGATACGGCCGCTGCCGGCCACATGGCAAAGCTCTCCGTCAGCTTGATGCCCGTCTCTTTTTCCGCATCCAGCAGGTCAAACAGGGTTTGCTTTTCCGTGTGATCGGGCTGCGCGGGGTAGCCCGGCGCGGGGCGGATGCCGCGGTATTTCTCCGCGATCAGATCGTCCGGCGTCAGCGCCTCGTCGCTCGCATAGGCCCAAAGCTCCCTGCGGACCTTTTGGTGCAGCATTTCCGCAAAGGCTTCCGCCAACCGGTCGGCAAGCGCTTTGAGCATGATTTTCGAATAGTCGTCATGGGCCTCCTCGAAACGCCTGAGATGCGGCTCCTCGCCGAGCCCGGTGGTGACCGCGAAGGCGCCGATATAGTCGTCAAGGCCGGTTTCCTTCGGTGCGGTGAAATCCGCCAACGCTGTATTGGCGCGGGCGCTGTCGCGGGCGATCTGCTGGCGCAGAGTATGCAGGACAGTCAGCCGCTCTTTGCGATCCTCACCCTTGTAAAGCTCAATGTCGTCATCGCCAATCGCGTTGGCGGGCCAGAACCCGACCACGCCATTCGCCGTCAGCCACTTTTCTTGCGTTATCCGGTCGAGCAGAACCTGCGCGTCCTCGAACAGGCTGCGCGCCGCCTCGCCCAGTTTGTCGTCATCGAGAATGCGCGGGTACCGGCCCTTCATCTCCCAGGTGGAGAAGAACGGCGTCCAGTCAATGAAGGGGCGAATCTCGTTCAGATCCACGTCCCTGAAGGAACGGGTTCCGGTAAAGGCCGGTTTTGGCGGCTGGTATGAAGACCAGTCGATACCAACCTTGTTCCTGCGCGCCGCGCCAATCGCAACCCGGCGCTTGTTACGCTGGCCGCGCGCATGGGCTTGCGCGACACGCTCATAATCCTGGCGCACGCCCGCGACAAACTCCTCGCGCGCTGTCTCCGAGAGCAGGTTCGACGCAACGCCAACCGCCCGGCTGGCATCGATCACATAGACCGCCTGGCCCTTATTGTAATTGGGGTCGATCTTGACGGCCGTGTGCAGCTGGCTCGTTGTCGCGCCGCCGATCAGCAGCGGGATATCGAAGCCTTCGCGCTCCATTTCCGCGGCCACATGACACATTTCATCGAGGCTGGGGGTAATGAGGCCGGACAGGCCGATAATGTCGGCGTTGATTTCGCGGGCCGTCTCAAGAATCTTCTGGGCCGGGACCATGACGCCGAGATCGATCACCTCGTAATTGTTGCACTGGAGCACCACGCCGACGATGTTCTTGCCGATGTCGTGCACATCGCCCTTCACGGTCGCCATCACGATTTTGCCCGCGGTCCGCGCACCCTCAAGGCCCAGCTCTTCCTTTTCCCTGTCCATGAACGGCATGAGATGGGCCACCGCCTGCTTCATGACGCGCGCGGACTTGACCACCTGGGGCAGGAACATTTTTCCCGATCCGAACAGATCGCCGACCACATTCATGCCGTCCATCAGCGGCCCTTCGATCACATGCAGCGGGCGTTCGGCTTTCTGCCGTGCCTCTTCGGTATCTTCGACGATGAAGGTGGCAGTGCCGCTGACCAGTGCGTGGGTGATGCGCTCCTCGACCGGCGCCTCGCGCCAGGACAGATCCTCGACTTTTTTCTTGCCGCCCTGCCCCTTGAAGCGTTCTGCGATCTCCAGCAACCGGTCCGTGCCATCCTCGCGGCGGTTGAGAATGACATCCTCAACACGTTCACGCAGCTCCGGCTCAATATCTTCGTAGATTGCGAGCTGCCCGGCATTGACGATGCCCATGTCCATGCCCGCTTTAATCGCGTGATACAGGAACACCGAATGCATCGCCTCGCGCACCAGATTGTTGCCGCGGAACGAAAAGGAGAGATTTGAAACCCCGCCCGAAATGTGAACATGCGGGAGCTTTTCCTTGATGGCCTGCGTCGCTTCGATGAAATCAACGCCGTAATTATTATGCTCCTCGATGCCGGTCGCGACGGCGAAGATATTCGGGTCGAAAATAATGTCCTCGGGCGGGAAGCCGGCCTCATCAGTCAATATCTTGTAGGCCCGCTCGCAGATCGCGATCTTGCGTTCCGCCGTATCGGCCTGGCCCTCTTCGTCGAACGCCATCACCACCACGGCGGCGCCGTAGCTCAATACCTTCCGGGCATGTTCCAGAAACTGCTCCTCGCCTTCCTTCATGCTGATCGAGTTGACGATGCCCTTGCCCTGAACGCATTTCAGCCCGGCCTCGATAACCGACCATTTCGATGAGTCGATCATGACCGGCACCCGGGCAATGTCCGGCTCCGCCGCGATCAGGTTGAGAAAAGTGACCATGGCGGCCTCGGAATCGAGCAGGCCCTCATCCATGTTGACGTCGATGATCTGAGCGCCGTTTTCAACCTGTTCGCGCGCGACCTCGACCGCCGCGGTATAATCATCGGCCTCGATGAGCTTGCGGAATTTGGCCGAGCCAGTGACGTTGGTCCTCTCGCCAATATTGATGAATGTCGCGCCTGATTTGGTCATGTGAGGAATTGCTTTCTTGGCCCCGCTATTCATGCATGAAGGGCTCGAGCCCCGACAGGCGCATCTTGTGTTCCGCCTCGGGAATTTTGCGCGGAGGATATTTGGAGACCGCCTGCGCCAGAGCGCGAATATGGTCCGGCGTGGTTCCGCAGCATCCCCCCACCATATTGACCAGCCCGTCCCTGGCCCATTCTTCGAGTTTGGGGGCGAACTCTTCCGGAGTCTCGTCATATTCCCCCAGCTCGTTGGGCAGACCCGCATTGGGATAGGCGGTCACGAGCGCTTCAGCCTCCTGCGCCAGGTCGGACACCGCCGGGCGCAATTGCTCGGCGCCGAATGAGCAATTCATGCCGATGGAGAAAGGTTTGAGGTGCCGCATCGAATACCAGAAGGCTTCTGTCGTCTGGCCCGACAGATTGCGGCCCGACAGATCGGTAATGGTGCCGGAAATCATCAGCGGCAACTCGGTCCCCAGTTCCTCGAACACCTGCCGGACAGCAAAACCGGCGGCCTTGGCGTTGAGCGTGTCGAATATGGTTTCGATCAGGATCGTATCCGCGCCGCCCTCGATCAGCCCGCGCGTCTGCTCGCAATAGGCCTCCACCAGTTCATCGAAGGTGACATTGCGAAAGCCCGGATTGTTGACATCGGGCGAAACGGACGCGGTGCGGTTGGTCGGCCCGACGGCGCCGGCGACAAAGCGCGGTTTGTCCGGCGTCTTTTTGCTCCACGCATCCGCGGCGGCGCACGCGAGCCGGGCCGCCTCCAGATTGAGTTCAAAGGCGATTGCCTCCAGCCCGTAATCCGCTTGCGAAATCGTCGTGGAATTAAACGTGTTTGTTTCAATCATATCCGCGCCCGCTTCGAGAAAAGCATCGTGGATTTCGCGAATGATCTGAGGCTGGGTCAGCGACAGCAGATCATTGTTGCCCTTCAGGTCCTGGCCCCACCCCTTGTAGCGCTCCCCGCGATAGGCCTCTTCGTCCAGCTTGTAGCGCTGGATCATGGTGCCCATGGCGCCATCGAGAATGAGAATGCGGCTTTGGGCGGCTGTCTTCAGCGCGGCGATGCGCGCCTCGCGGGTCATTGCGATACCTCTTCCTGCGCCGGCGCCTTCGGGCGCAGGCCCAGAAGATGGCAGATCGCGTACACCAGATCGGCCCGGTTCAGGGTAAAAAAGTGAAAATCTGTAACGCCCTGCGCCGCCAGGTCCGAGGCCTGCTCCGCCGCGATTGTCGCGGCCACCAGCTTGCGCGTTTCGGGGTCGTCTTCAAGCCCGTCATACTGGCTGGCGATCCGGCTTGGCATATGGGTGCCGCAGGCGCGAGCAAACTTCGCCACCTGCCTGAAATTCAGAATGGGAATAAAGCCCGGTGTAATGGGGATGTCGATGCCCGCCGCGCGAACGCGGTCCAGATAGCGAAAGTAAAGATCATTATCGAAAAAGAACTGGGTGATCGCACGGGTGGCGCCAGCATCCACCTTGGCCTTCAGCATATCGATGTCGGCGGCAAAATCCGGACTGTCGGGATGACGTTCGGGATAGGCCGCCACCGAGATTTCAAAATCCGCGATGCGCCTGATCCCGGCGGCGAGCTCCGCGCCGTTGGCGTAGCCGCCGGGGTGAGGCGCATAGGGCGTGCCGCCGCCATCGGGCGGGTCACCGCGCAGCGCCACGATATGGCGCACGCCGAGGTTCCAATAGTCCTTGATGACGGCGTCGACCTCCTCGCGTGTGGCCCCGACGCATGTCAGATGCGCGGCGGGCTTCAGTGCCGTCTCCTTGAGGATACGGGCAACCGTCGCGTGGGTGCGCTCGCGCGTGGAGCCGCCCGCGCCATAGGTGACGGAAATGAAATGGGGACTGAGCGGTTCAAGACGCCTGACGGATTGCCACAGCGTCTCCTCCATCTTTTCCGTTTTGGGCGGAAAAAACTCGAAGGAGACATTGAGCTCATCTGAACCCCCGTTGGGGGTTGTGGTGTTCGATCCGTTCAGCATCAGTGCGCGGCCTCCAGGTTTTTTCCTTTTTTGCGCCCGCCGGATGTGCGGCCGAATTCCGCCTTTTCGGCAAGCCAGAGCGATACGGTGAGCTTGCCCTCTCCCGCGCCGGCGCCCGGTTTCATGTCCCGGCGCGCGGCAAGTTTCAGGCCCGAGGCCGCAATCCACCCCGCCACCTTCGCCGGCTCCAGGCCGAGCCGGCGGTGGGCATGGGTTTCGCGCAGAAACTCCAGTTCATGGGGCGCGAAATCGGCGACCAGCAGTTTGCCGCCGGGTTTGAGAATCCGGCCCGCTTCGCGCAGTGCGCTTGCCGGATCATCGAGAAAATGCAGCACCTGATGCAGCACGACCGCGTCAACAGCGCCATCGGCAAAATTCAGGTTGTACAGATCGCCATGGCGCACCTGGCAATGGTCAAGCTGCGCCGCTTCCAGCTTGGCGCGGGCATAGGCCAGCATATCGCGGTTGAGATCCACGCCCACGGCGCGCTTCGCCCGCCTCGCGAACAACTGCAATATGCGCCCGGTTCCGGTGCCAATATCCACCAGGCACTCGAACGGGCCAGGCCCCAACTCGTTGAGCATCGCCTGCTCCACCTCGTCCTCGGCGACATGCAGGGCGCGGATGACATCCCATTCCGCGGCATGTTCCCGAAAGTAAGCCTGAGCGGCTTCCGCGCGCTCGCGCATCACATTTTCTGCCCGAGCGCGATCACGCTCAAGATCAGGATCGGAGGCATCGAGCGAATTGACGATTGCCCGCGCCAGACGCGCCGGCGCGCCGCCGCCGGCCAGCCGGAAAAACACCCAGGCGCCCTCGCGGAAGCGCTCGATCAGGCCCGCTTCCGTCAGCAGTTTCAGATGCCGCGAAATGCGCGGCTGGCTCTGCCCCAGAATGCGCGTCAGATCCTTGACGTTGAGCTCGCCCGCCGCCAGCAGCGCAAGCAGACGCAACCGTGTCGATTCACCGGCGGCCTTCAGGCCGGACAAGAGTTGTGCTGACGTCATCTTCGCGGACATGAACCTTCACCGGCCCGGAACCACTCCGGGCGCCCTCAGTGTAGAGCAAAACATATAAACATGTCTTTATATGTCAAGGTTGATTGTGAATTTCCTGGAACAGCTCTGTTTTTTTTCTCACGGCTGTTCCCGCCTTCGCGCGCATCGACGCCAACATGGCGAAATGCCGGCGCGACAGGACCGTGCTGAGTCAAGTCTGAAGTCTACCGGCTGAACCGCTTGTATTTAATCCGCTTCGGGATAATGGAATCCTCGCCCAATCGCCGCTTCTTGTCGGCCTCATAGTCGGCGAAGTTGCCCTCGAACCACTCCACGTGGCTGTCGCCCTCAAAGGCCAGCATATGTGTCGCGATGCGGTCGAGGAAAAAGCGGTCATGGGAAATGATGACCGCGCAGCCGGCGAAGTCTTCCAGCGCCGCTTCGAGGGCTGCCAGGGTTTCGGTGTCGAGGTCGTTGGTCGGTTCATCGAGCAGCAGCAGATTCGAGCCCGATTTCAGCATATTGGCGAGATGGACGCGGTTGCGCTCCCCGCCCGACAATTGCCCGACTTTTTGCTGCTGGTCGCCGCCCTTGAAATTGAACCAGCTCACATAGGCGCGGCTCGGCACCTCGCGAGGCCCAAGCTGGATAATATCGCTGCCGCCCGAAATTTCCTCCCACACGGTCTTTTTGTCATCGAGCACGTCGCGGCTCTGGTCCACATGGCCGAGTTTCACCGTATCGCCGATACGGATGGCGCCGGCGTCCGGCTCCTCCTGCCCGGTAATCATGCGGAACAGCGTCGTCTTGCCCGCGCCATTGGGGCCGATGACGCCGACGATGCCGCCCGGCGGAAGCCTGAACTCGAGATTCTCAATCAGCAACCGGTCACCGAAGCCCTTGCTCAGGCCCTCCGCCTCGATCACCAGATCGCCGAGCCGGGGTCCGGGCGGGATCTGGATTTGCGCGCGCCGGTGCATCTGCTTGCCAGCCTCCGCCAGAAGCTCGTCATAGGCGCGAAACCGCGCCTTGGATTTCGCCTGCCGGGCGCGGGGTGAGGCCTGAATCCATTCCAGCTCGCGCGAAATCGTCTTTTGCTTGGCGTCTTCCTCGCGGCCCTCCTGCGCCAGCCGCTTGGCTTTTTGTTCCAGCCAGGAGGAGTAATTGCCCTCGTAAGGGATGCCCCGCCCGCGATCCAGCTCCAGCGTCCAGGTGGTAATATTGTCGAGGAAATAGCGGTCATGGGTCACCATGATGACGCAGCCCTTATAGGCCTGAAGATGACCCTCGAGCCAGGCGACCGTTTCCGCGTCGAGATGGTTGGTGGGCTCGTCCAGCAGCAGAATATCGGGCTGGGAGAGCAACAGCTGGCACAGGGCCACGCGGCGCTTCTCGCCGCCTGAAAGTCTGGCGACCTCCGCGTCGCCTTCCGGGCAGCGCAGCGCGTCCATGGCCATCTCCACCTTGGACTCAAGGTCCCAGATATCCCGCGCCTCGATCTTGTCCTGAAGCTCGGCCATTTCTTCGGCCGTCTCGTCGGAATAATTCATCGCCAGTTCGTTATAGCGCTCCAGCAGGGCCTGGGCCTCGG
>QIGN01000184.1 GCA_003228955.1 Hyphomicrobiales bacterium | reverse complement strand
CGATGGCGCGATTCCATCTCTGCGAGAATATCTATTGCGGCCTGAAGCCTGCCGGCCAGTTTCACGACGATCCGGGATAATTCGGCGACTCGCGTGTAATCGTCACATCATGCGCGTGGTTTTCACGTAAGGAGGCGGAAGAAATGCGGACGAATTGCGCTTTTTCCCGCAACTCCCCGAGGTCGCCCGCGCCGACATATCCCATCGAAGAGCGCAGGCCACCCACAAGCTGATGCAGCACGCTCGCCAGCGGCCCCTTGTAAGGCACCTGACCCTCGATGCCCTCCGGCACCAGCTTGAGCGCGTCCTTTATGTCCTGCTGGAAATAGCGGTCGGCGGACCCGCGCGCCATGGCGCCGACGGACCCCATGCCCCGATACGCCTTGTAGGAACGCCCCTGATAAAGGAACACCTCGCCCGGGCTTTCATCGGTCCCGGCGAACAGCGAGCCTATCATGGCGCAGTCCGCCCCGGCGGCAAGCGCCTTGGCGACATCGCCGGAAAACTTGATGCCGCCGTCGGCAATAACCGGAACGCCGGATTTCCGGGCTTCTTCCGCCGACTCAAGCACCGCGGTCAATTGCGGAACGCCGACCCCGGCAACGATGCGCGTTGTGCAGATGGAACCAGGTCCGATACCGACCTTGACGGCGTCAGCTCCCGCATCAATGAGCGCCTTTGTCCCTTCAGCAGTCGCGACATTGCCGGCCATCACCTGAACCGAATTCGACAGCCGCTTGATCCGGCTCACCGCGGCCAGCACATGCGCCGAATGTCCGTGCGCGGTATCGATCACAATCAGATCCGTGCCCGCATCCATGAGCTGCTCGGAGCGCTCAAAACCGGCATCGCCAACGGTGGAGGCCGCCGCCACCCGAAGGCGTCCCTGCTCGTCCTTGGCCGCATCGGGATGAAGGCGCGCTTTTTCGATGTCCTTGACCGTAATCAGGCCGACGCAATGATAGTCGGCGTTGACCACGAGCAGTTTTTCAATGCGGTGCTGATGGAGCAGCTTTTTGGCCTCGTCCATTTCCACATTTTCGTTCACCGTAATCAGCCCCTCGCGGGTCATTAGTTCGGCCACGGGCTGCGCGGTATTTGTCGCAAAGCGGACATCGCGGTTGGTCAGGATGCCGACAAGCTTCCCTTCACTTGCGCCATTGGCTGCGGGCTCCACAACCGGAATGCCGGAAATCTTGTGAAGGATCATGAGCTCGAGCGCGTCCGCCAGGCTCGCTGTTGGCGCAATCGTCACCGGATTGACGACCATGCCGGACTCGAACTTCTTTACCTGCGTGACCTGGCTTGCCTGTTCCTGCGGCTTCAGGTTGCGGTGGATCACGCCGATGCCGCCGGCCTGCGCCATTGCGATGGCGAGACGCGCCTCGGTCACCGTATCCATTGCCGAGGAAATGATGGGAATATTGAGCGAGAGGCTGCGGGTCAGTTGCGCCGCGACATCGACCTCATTTGGAAGGACTTCGGAAGGTCCGGGGCGCAGCAGGACATCATCGAATGTCAAAGCGGCTTCGCCACCGAGATTTTTATGTTTTCTGGACATGCGCCAACCTCCTGGGCCGGGCGGCACCCAAACTGAAAGAATCGCTGGAAGTGCCTGTACCGGTTGGCACCCCTCTTTATCACCGGTTGGGCAGGTTGTGAAGCATGGCGGCCCCGGTAAGTGCAATATTTCAACAGCCAAAATCTGCCCAGTGACCTACTATTGGCTGTCGCCGAATTCAGCGTGCACTTCATCCAGTGATTTACGAAGCCGAATGCCAATTTCGCCGATTTCATCCTCCGAGATGACGTAAGCCGGGGCGAAAGCAATCCGGTTGCCCGCATACCGGTGCAACAGCCCATGACTGCGCGATGCGTCGGCAACCTTGGCGCCAAGATTCATATCAGCGGGATATGCTTCGCCGGTCTCCTTGTTTTTTACTAACTCGATGCCCGCGAGGAGCCCGGTCAAGTCCACGTTGCCGACCAGTGGGTGGTCCGAAATTTCATTCAGCATATCCGAGAAGGGGAAATTCAAGCGGCCAATATGCGCAATCAGGTCCATCTCCTCGTAGATTCTGAGTGTTTCAAGCGCGACTGCGGCGCAGGCGGGGTGTCCGCCATATGTATGGCCGTGGGCAAAATTCCCCATCCGCTCACTCTGAGACAGCATGGCCTGATAGATATTGTCGCCGATCAGCACGGCCGATATCGGCAGCGCTCCGGCGGAAAGCGCCTTGGCGCAACTCATAAGGTCCGGCTGGATTGCAAATGTCTCGCACCCCCACATTTTTCCGGTCCGCCCGAACCCGGTAATCACTTCATCGGCGGCAAAGAGGATGTCGTATTTCTTCAACACCGCCTGGACTTTCGCGAAATAGGTTTTGGGAGGCAGTATGACCCCGCTGGACCCGATGACCGGTTCGGCAAAAAACCCGGCGACTGTGTCAGGTCCCTCCTCCACGATGACTGCTTCCAGATCATCCGCAAGTCGCGTCGCGTAGTCCTCCTCGCTCTCCCCGTCGCGTGCATTCGAGTAGTAATCAGGACACTCGACATGCAGGAACCCGTCCAGCGGCAAATTGAATTGCGCGTGCATATCGGGCTTGCCCGTCAGACTACCAGCGCTCACCGACGACCCGTGATAGGCCTTGTGGCGTGCAATCAACTTGCGCTTCTCCGGCCGGCCGAGCGCGTTGTGGTAGTACCAGATCAGTTTTATGGCAACGTCATTGGCCTCCGAGCCGGTGGACTGAAAATGCACCTTCTTCATGGAAGGTGGCGCGATTGACAGCAGCTTTTCAGCCAGCTCGATGGCGGGCTCATGCGAGTTGTGGCGAAAGAGATGCGCGTAGGACATCTTTTGCATTTGCTCATAGGCCGCGCGGGCAAGCCGTTCGGGGGCAAACCCAAGCGAGGCGCACCACAAACCGGACACGCTGTCCAGCAAGGCATTTCCCTCATCGTCATGCACCCAGACCCCGGTAGCATGATCAACGATGATCGGCCCTTCTTCGAGATGGCGTTGCAAATTGGTTTGCGGATGCACGAGATGTTCTATGTCACGTGCGGCAAGAGAATTTTCTCCAGTATTCACTTGGCGTTCCCTTCACTTCAATCGCCGCGAAATCCTTGCGCCAGGACATAAAGCTCCGCGGAATCCGCCCGGCTTGCTTCCGGTTTGACGTGACGCACGGTTTCAAAGCCGCGTTTCAACCTGTCCAGCAATGCCTGCTCGGTACCGCCCTGCAGGACTTTGGCGAGAAACGTACCGCCCGGCGCAAGCACGCGGCAGGCGAAATCCAGCGCCACCTCGCATAGCGCCATGATCCGCAAGTGATCGGTCTGTTTATGGCCAGTCGCCGGGGAGGCCATGTCCGACAACACAACATCCGCGCGCCGCTCCTCAAGAAGCCCTTCAAGCAGGCGCAACGCTTCATCATCCATGAAGTCGGCTTGCAGGAAATTCACGTTTGGCAATGCTTCCATCTCAAGCAAATCAAGCCCGGCGACGAAGCCGGGACTTTTGCCGGTACAGACCCGCGCCGCCGCGACCTGACTCCAGCCGCCTGGCGCCGCGCCCAGATCAACAACAACGCGGCCCGGCCTGAACAGCTTGTATTTGTCATCGATTTCCAGAAGTTTGTAGGCGGCCCGCGAGCGATACCCGTCGCGTTTGGCGGCCTGCACATAGGGATCGTTAAGCTGACGCTCCAGCCAGCGCGTGGAGGAAACTTTCCGGCCTTTCGCGGTGCGCACTCGAACGCCGAGCGCGCGGGCGCCGCCCTGCCCGCGCCGGGCGCCCGTTTTTTTGTTTGGCGGTTTGCTCATTGGCTTCAAGCCGGCTCAGTCAGGCGAATGGGGTGGGTTAGAAGACCCCCGGCTGCGGTTGCGTCTGCGGCGGCGGCGCGTATCGCGAAATCCATCATCCGCCATCATGGTCGCCAGCATGCCCTCGCGCAGGCCCCGGTCCGCGACGCGCAATTTTTCACAGGGCCACAGGCGCATGAGCGCTTCCAGAATAGCGCATCCCGCCAGCACCAGATCCGCCCGGTCCGCGCCGATGCAGGGCTGAGCCACCCGCTGCTCGAAAGTCATGGCGACCAGTGAAGCTGAAACCTCCCGGACCTCATCCGAGTTGAGCCAGCATCCATCCACTCTTTTGCGGTCATAAGCGGGGAGTTCGAGTTTGATCCCGGCGATGGTGGTCACGGTGCCGGATGTCCCAAGCAAATGGGAGTTCCCGCTGGCGACTTTTTCCCGAAGTCCGTGGGCCTTCTCAAATGGCTCCAGCTGAACCGAAACGTCGGCGACCATCGCCTCATAAATTTCGGGCGTGACGTCGCGTCCGCCGAATTTCTCAGCCAAAGTGACGACACCGACAGGAAGCGAAGTCCAGGCCGAGATGCAATTCTGGGCCTCCAGCCTGTCATAGACCGAGGCGCGCCAATTGTGTGATCGCTCCGAAAGATCCAGCCAGATCAACTCCGACGATCCGCCGCCAATATCGAAAATAAGCGCCCCGTCACAATGCGGGTCCAACAATGAGGCGCATCCCGAAACAGCGAGCCTTGCCTCGGTTTCCTGGCTGATAACTTCAAGCTCCAGCCCGGTCTGATCCAATACGCGGGCAATGAACTCATCGCTGTTTTCCGCGATACGGCAGGCTTCGGTTGAAATCAGCCTGGACCGCTTGACCCCCCGGCGCCGCATTTTATCCCGGCAAACCATAAGCGCGCCAATGGTCCGCTCCATGGCCACATCGGAAAGCCGCCCGGTATGGGAGACACCCTCGCCCAAACGAATGATACGTGAGAAAGCGTCAATAACGACAAAACCGCGCCGCGAGGGGCGGGCAACGAGCAACCGGCAGTTATTGGTGCCCAGATCAAGTGCGCCATAGGCAGGCTGTACGGCGCGCCGGCGGCGTTGCCCCGCGGCGTTGCTCCCTTCGGCTGCCTTTCCACGATCGCCCGGCGCTCCATGAGCCGGCCTGGAAGAAACCGCCTTGGGCCGATCACCGGCTTTGTCCCGGTCCTCGGCGCCGTCGCGCACGCCCTCGGGCCCGCACGGTTCCCTGGCAGCCGCGCGCGGTTCGTCGCTCGGCCCAGTCAAATCTCTCGCCCCTCAGCTTGCTTGAAATTGCACCGTGATCCGAAAACGAAGCGGTGCTTTCAGCGCATATTGCCGAAAGTTAAGTTGAAATTAGTGTAACAGGCCGCGTGGTCCCACGGAAGAGCGATCGGACGCACATATGCCATGGGAGAGCATGGAGGGAACAGGCTTGATGAATTATCAGCCCTTTCGGCCGATAGAGGAATATTTCAAACCTGCGTCCCGCGCCATTTTCGCAGAGAAAACATTGCGCAGATCGATGAGCGCGTCGCCCCGCATCTTTTGCTTCAGCGCTTCCAGATCAAGGCCGCGAAATTCATTCCACTCGGTCAGGACAACGCTCGCATCCGCGCCCTTTCCCGCGTCCAGCGCGCTGTCACACCAGTCCACGCCTTCAAGCAGACCTTGCGCGTTTTCCTGTCCCTGCGGGTCATAAGCACGCACTGTTGCGCCGCGCGCCTGCAGCATGGGGATCAAAACCAGGCTGGGCGCGTCGCGCATGTCGTCGGTATTGGGTTTGAAGGTCACGCCGAGAACCGCAATCGTCTTGCCGCGCAGATCACCGCGAACAGCCTCTTCCACCCGCCTGACCATGGCAATCTTGCGCTCGCTGTTCACTTTGTCGACTTGCTCGACCAGAGTTAGCGGCGCGTTGGCCTCGCGCGCGGTGCGGATGAGCGCGGCGACATCCTTCGGGAAGCAGGACCCGCCATAGCCAGGCCCCGGGTGCAGAAACTTATCCCCAATGCGCCCGTCCGACCCGATCGCGCTGGCCACTTCCTGCACATCCGCGCCCACCTGCTCGCACAAATCGGCGATTTCATTGATGTAGCTGATCTTCATGGCAAGGAAGGCGTTGGCGGCGTATTTGGCCAGTTCCGCCGACTCGCGGCTGGTAAACATCAGCGGCGCGTTGCGCAAAGTCAGTGGCTCGTAAACGCGCTCCATGACCTTGCGCGCGCGTTCGTCATCGCACCCGACAAGCACCCGGTCCGGATGGGTAAAATCCTGGATCGCGGACCCTTCGCGCAGGAATTCAGGATTGGAACAAACTGCAATGTCGGCGTCTTCGCGCAGCGCCATGATGCGCCGTTCGATTTCCCGGCTCGTCCCCACCGGAACGGTCGATTTGGTCGTAACGACGGTAAAGCCATCCAGATGCGGGGTCATTTCCTCGACTGCCCTATAAACATAACTCAGATCCGCATAGCCATCGCCGCGGCGCATCGGCGTGCCCACCGCCAGAAAGATCAGATCAGCGGCGGAAACCGCGTTTCCCAGATCGGTGGAAAAGCTCAGGCGTCCGTCTTTCAGATTGCGGGCGAGCAGATCATCCAGACCCGGCTCATATATCGGAGAGATTCCGTTGCGCAATTTCCCGATCTTGGCCGCGTCATTGTCGACGCAGTCGACGCGCCACCCGAACTCGGAGAAGCAGGCTGACGATACCAGGCCCACATAGCCCGCACCGATCATGCAGATATTCAAATCAACTCTCCCACATCGTGCTCCCGGGTATTCCTGGCTGGCGCCGGAATATCTATCCCCTGGCCTTTAACTTGGCCCAACTGTCCCGCAAGGCCACGACCCGATTGAAGATATGGTTTCCTTCGCGGGAGCCGGCATCGGGGCAGAAATATCCCAGACGTTCGAACTGTACGGTTTTACCCGCTGGCGCATCGGCCAGGGATGGCTCAAGACGGCAGTCGCTCAGGACCTTGAGCGAATCCGGATTGATCGCCCTGGCCAGGCCTTCGCTTATATCGGGGGTTTCTTCGCGGAACAGCGGTTCATAAAGCCGTATCTCAGCCGGGATTGCGTGCGCCGCCGACACCCAGTGAAGTGTCGCCTTCACCTTGCGCCCGTCGGGCGCATTGCCGCCGCGCGTTTCAGGGTCATAGGTGCAGCGTAATTCCACCACCTCGCCGGCTTTGTCTTTCACAACCTCGTTGCAGGTGATGAAATAGGCGTAGCGCAAACGAACCTCGCGCCCCGGCGCCAGCCGGAAGAATTTCTTTGGCGGGTCTTCCATGAAATCGTCCCGCTCAATATAAAGTTCCCGCGAAAACGGCACTTCGCGCGTACCGGCCGATTCATCGCCCGGATTGTTGATGGCCTCAAGCTGTTCCGCTTTCCCCTCGGGGTAATTTTCAATGACCACCCTGATGGGGTTGAGGACGGCCATGCGGCGCGGCGCCTGTTCGTTCAGCAACTCGCGCACGCAAAATTCAAGCAACGCGGTCTCAATGACATTTTCCTGTTTTGTCACGCCGATCCGGGCGCAGAATTCGCGGATGGCGGCGGCGGGAAATCCGCGCCGGCGCAATCCTGAAATCGTCGGCATGCGCGGATCGTCCCAGCCCGTGACATGCCCCTCCTCCACCAGTTGAACAAGCGCGCGCTTGGACAATATGGTGTGGGTCAGGTTCAGCCGCGAAAACTCATACTGCCTCGGGCGCGCGGGAACGGGAAGGTTGTCGATGAACCAGTCATAGAGCGGGCGGTGGTCGGCGAATTCCAGCGTACAGACGCTATGGGTGACCCCCTCGATGGCGTCCGACTGGCCATGAGCAAAATCGTAAGTGGGATAGATGCACCACGCATCCCCGGTGCGCGGATGAGGCGCGTGGACAATGCGGTAGAGGACCGGATCGCGCAGATTAATGTTGCCCGAGGCCATATCGATTTTGGCCCTGAGAGCCCGCTCGCCCTCCTTGAAGGCGCCGGCCCGCATCTGGCGGAACAGTTCAAGATTTTCCTCAACCGGACGATCGCGATGGGGGCTGTTTTTTCCCGGCTCCGTCAGCGTGCCGCGATATTCGCGCATTTCCTCCGCCGTGAGCTCCTCCACATAGGCCTTGCCTTCATTGATGAGATGCTCCGCCCAGTCATAGAGCTGCACGAAATAATCCGACGCGTGATGGAGGTGTTCACCCCAATCGAAACCGAGCCAGCGCACATCCTCCATGATGGCGTCGATATATTCCTGCTCTTCTTTTGCCGGATTGGTGTCGTCGAAGCGCAGATTGCAGCGCCCGTCAAATTCCTTCGCCAAACCAAAATTCAGGCAAATGGATTTCGCATGGCCGATATGGAGATATCCGTTGGGCTCGGGCGGAAAGCGGGTGACAATTGACGCAACGCGCCCGCTTGCAAGATCGTCCCTGACGATGTCTCGAATAAAATTGCTCGGGGCGTCCGCCGCCGTCGCTTCAGCTTCACTCACGCTCGTCCTGCCTCCTGGCTGCAATTTTTTTGAGCCGCTAGGGCGGCAAGCTGAACCAGCGTGGCCGCTACATTGCGGGGGACCCTACGGAAGAAAAATACAGGGCTGGCTGGGGCGCAGGGATTCGAACCCCGATATCTCGGACCAGAACCGAACGTAATGCCATTATACGACGCCCCAACTCCTGCCCGGTCTGTATATCCGGCCAGCCGTACCGACACCAGTGCCCGCTGGAGACACCCTTCGGCGCGCCAGGGACAGCATTGCGGTGCGTTCAGACGAGTATACATTTGAAAACACTAGATAAAGCCCAATTCTTCCAGGCGGGAAATCAGCATCGCCACAAGTTCATCGGGAGATAGTTTATCGGCTGCCAGGGTGATATCCGCCCGTTCGGGTTTCTCATAGGCGGAATCGATTCCCGTGAAATTCCTGATCTCTCCCGCGCGGGCTTTCTTGTACAGCCCCTTCGGGTCGCGCTGCTCGCAGACCTCGATCGGCGTGTCCACAAAGACCTCAAGGAACTCGCTTTTCTTGAACAGGCCGCGCGCCATCCGGCGTTCCGAGCGGAACGGTGAGATGAAGGACACCAAAACGATGAGCCCGGCATCGACGAAAAGTCTGGCGGTCTCCGCGACACGGCGGATGTTCTCCACCCTGTCCGCATCGGTGAAGCCGAGATCCTTGTTGAGGCCGTGGCGCACATTGTCGCCATCAAGCACATAGGTGTGCCGGCCGCGTTCGTGCAAACGTTTCTCCAGCAGGCTGGCAACGGTCGATTTGCCCGAGCCTGAAAGCCCGGTGAACCAGAGCGCACAAGGTTTCTGGTCTTTCAGACCGGCGCGCACGCTCTTGTCGATCTGAAGCGCCTGCCACTGAATGTTGGTCGCGCGCCGCAGACCGAACTCGATCATGCCGGCGCCAACAACGTCGTTCGTCTGGCGGTCCACAAGCGTAAAACCGCCCATTTCACGGTTCCGGGCGTAGGGGTCGAATACCAGCGCCCTGCTCAGTGAAAGATTGCAGTAACCGATCTCGTTGAGCACAAGTTTTGTCGCGGCCTGATGCTCGAGGGTGTCGACATTGAGTTTGTGTTTCAGGGTGGAAACTGAGGCGGCCATTGTCTGATCGCCGCACCTGAAATCGTAATTCCGGCCCGGCAGCATCGGCGCGGTGTCCATCCAGATGACATTTGCAGCGATCTGGTCGGAGACTTCGGCTTGCCCGTCCGGGGCGCAAAGCACATCGCCGCGCGAGACCTCGATTTTATCGGCGAGCGTCAAAGTCACCGCGTCGCCGGTGTGAGCCGCATCCAGATCGCCGTCATGCGTAAAGATGCGCGCTATTTTTGTCCGGTTCCCGGCGGGTAGCACGACGACCTCATCGCCTGGATGCAATACGCCACCCGCGAGTGTTCCCACGACCCCCGAACGGCCGGAATCGGGTTCACTGACCGACTGCACAGGCATACGGAACGGACGCGCGGCCTGATTGGAGACGGCATCCGCAGCGTCCAGATGCGCCAACAGCGTTGCACCCTTGTACCAGGGCATCTGCGTGCCGGGGGTGATGACATTGGCGCCTTGCGCCGCCGAGACCGGAATCGCGATCACCTCTTCGAAACCAAGCGGCTCCGAAAAGTTCATGAATTCCGCCGCAATCCCCTCAAAGCGGTCGTGCGACCAATCCGCCAAATCCATCTTGTTGACTGCGAGAGCTATTTTCCGGATGCCCAGCAACTTCACGATGCAACAATGGTCGCGGGTCTGGGTCACCACACCCTTGCCTGCATCGACCACCAATATGGCGAAATCGCAACGCGGCGCGACGGTCACCATATTGCGCGTCCATTGCCCGTCCCCCGGCTCATCCGCACAGATGAAATTACGTTCGGCGCCGGACGCCGGTGCCGGCTCCTGACGATCATTGACCTGAGGAGACCCGGCCAGGAGTTGGCTAGCGAGCGTGGTTTTGCCGCTGCCGGCGCCGCCACCGGTCAGAAAACGCATCAGGTTTGCACCTGATTGCATGGAGCTTGCTGCTGTTTTCATGGGATGATCGTGCCGTCTCTATTGTACGCGTCAAACGCTGGCCGGTGCGGCCGCAACGGCCCGGATAAACACAAAACTGGCTTAACAGGCCGCGAGACCTAGCACAAATTGCCAATCCCGCAGGACCATAAAATTTGCGCTGGCGGCGGAAGACCCTATATCAACCCTACAACTGTTGGGAACACTGATTAACGTACCGCGGACACATTGCCATAAAATCCCCTGGTTAAATCAATACATAGGTTTAATATGCACGCTTATCCATTTGCAATCATTGCAGGTTTAGCATTTATTTCTCCTGCTTCCGCTGCCATGAAAAGTTCCGAGGTCGGGCGGGCGGAACTCATCACCAAGGACGTGACCGGAACAATCGAGGCAACCGCCCGCGCACTGCAAACCGGTGACAGGATCCATCAAAACGAAGTCATTGCGACCGCGCAGGACAGCGAAGCGGAAATCATCCTGGATGACGAGACCAAACTTGCCGTGGGACCAAGTTCGCAGATTGTGCTCGATTCGTTTATTTACGACCCCGCCAAAAAAGGCGGCGAAGTCGTCATCAGCGCCGCCAAGGGCGCCTTCCGCTTTATTACGGGCAAGAGCGCCAAAAACGCCTACACCATCAAGACGCCCGCTTCGACAATTGGCGTGCGCGGCACGGCCTTTGACGGATTCATCGACGAGAGCGGTGAAATCGCCCTCTTGCTGGTCGATGGCGAGATTGATGTCTGCAACGCGAAGCGCGCCTGCAAACGGCTCAAGCGGAAAGGTTATTTTCTTCACATACGCCGCGACGGCCTCATTTCCGATCCGCGAAAATGGGACGGCACTTTCCTTGGAAATGTGGACTTCGGCCGCGCCTTCCCGTTTATCGGCCGGCGTTTGAGAATTTCACCCAAGATACGGTTCCGGCGCGCCGATTTGCTCGGCGGCAGATTGCTGCGGCGCGGAGTCGTGCCGCGCAAGATCGTTCCACGAATACGCCCATTGCGGCCCCTGCGGAAGGTTATTCCCAGGCCGCGCATTCGCAGGCCATTTTGACCATAACCTTTACCGGAGCACCGGATCAGGCGGGTGCATCGAAAGCCGCGCTCAACTCCCGCTCGTAACCGAAAATGGCGGGAGTCCCGCCGGTATGGACAAACAACAGAACTTGCCCCTCTTGCGCCGCTTTGGCGCACTCCAGAAACCCGCTGAACGCCTTCGCGGTATAAACCGGATCGAGAATCAGACCCTCTGTTTCCGCCGCCAGGCGCATGGCGTCGAACACCTGGTCGTTCACACGGCCATAGCCCGCCCCCAGAAAATCATCCTTCAGGATGATATCGCCATCCTCGACCACCGGTTCCGTTTCCAGCAGCTCGGCAATTTCCCCGCAGCGGCTTGAGATTCTGCCGCGTTGCTCCCGGGCATTGCGCCGCACGCACACGCCAGTCACACGAACCGGGCAACCAAGCGCACGCAGTCCGAACAGCATTCCGCCATGGGTGTGCCCGCTTCCCGACGCCAGCACCACGTCATCAAGCTCGATATCCTTTTCGGCGCATTGCGAAAGCAGCTCGCGCGCGGCATCGACATAGCCCAGCGCGCCAAGCGGCGGATGACCCGGCGCCAGATGAATGATGTAGGGCGTCTGTCCCTTTGCCCTCAGTTCACCCGCAATTTCGGACAAACGCGCATCCGCGCCCGCCTCGTCCTCGCCATCGGGGTAGGAATAGAGTGTGGCGCCCAGCATCTTGTCGATGAGCACATTGCCGGATGTCGCATAAACAGGGTCGTTCTTGGGCACGCGATTTTCGAGCTGGATATGGCATTCCATCCCCATCTTGCACGCCGACGCCGCGGCCATGCGCACAAAGTTCGACTGAACGGCTCCGGTAATCAGAATGGTATCCGCGCCCCCGGCCACCGCCTCCCCGATGTAATATTCCAGCTGGCGGACCTTGTTGCCGCCAAACGCCAACCCGGTCATGTCGTCGCGTTTCACGTATAAACGCGCGGCGCCGAGCCTGGCCGCAAGGCGTGGCATTTCCTCGATTGGCGTTTCGCCGGACATCAGCCGCGCATGCGGCATCTCATCCAGTTTGCCGATAGGCCGGGTTCTGACCGTCATTCGTGCAACCTCATTTTTGGCGTGGAGCGACTTGAACCGGTCAATCAGGGGGACGGATGCTGGCCGGTATCAGCGGGCGGTTTCTTGTGTTTGCGGGACCCGTTCTGCGCCTTTGCGTCTTGATCGGCCTGCGCCGCGCGCTTGGCGTAACTCATAAAGCTGAAAGGTATGACCGCCAGATAGGTCAGCGCGCCGAGGGTGAGGGTCACATAGGGGTATGTCAGCAGCACCGCAACGAAGAGGACAGCCAGTATGAAAACCGGCAGGACATATTCCCGGGCAACGCGCTGGCCGAAGAGCTTGCCGGAAAAGGTCGGCACGAAACTCACGGTCAGGAAGGCGATGGCCAGGGTATAGACAAGTACAAACGGCGCTGAGTTGGCAATGCCGGCGGGCAAACCGATACCCTCCAGATAGAGCGGCAGAAGGACAATCAAGGCGCCGGCGGGCGCGGGAACACCCACGAAATATTCGCTCTTCCAGGCCGGCTGGTCATCGGTAGCGTCCAGGGTGACATTGAAGCGCGCCAGCCGCAGCGCCATGCACAAGGTGAACGCCAGCACGACCAGCCACCCAATGGAGCGCAGATCATCGAGGGCCCAGGTAAACACGACGATCGCCGGCGCGACGCCGAAATTGACAAAATCGGCCAGCGAATCCAGCTCCGCCCCAAACCGCGAAGTCGCTTTGAGCAGCCGGGCGATCCGGCCATCCAGTCCATCCAGAACCGCCGCCAGAACGATGGCCGCGATCGCCACATCGAAACGGTGTTCGATGGCCATGCGGATGGCCGTCAGCCCCGCGCACAGCGCCAGCAGCGTAAACATGCTCGGTATGAGGATGCGGACGGGGACCTCACGGCCGCGAAAACCGATAGCGCGCCGTTTCTTTGGCTGCGCCTTTTCCGGATGCGCCGGTTTCTCGGGCTCAAAGGGTGGAAATACGTGACTCATTGCAGTGGCTCTGTTTCCTGCCGCTGAGATATTCGGCTTCTGCTCCTGTCAGACCCGAAATCGGCCAGGACGGTTTCACCGCCGATCGCCGTCTGGCCCACTTTGACCAGCGGGTTGCAACCGGGGGGGAGATAAACATCCGTACGGCTTCCAAACCGGATCAGACCAAAGCGTTCGCCCGCCGCAAGCCTATCGCCCTGCTGCACAAAAGTCACGATACGCCGCGCCACCAGTCCGGCGATCTGCACGCAGCCGATACGCGTACCCCCTGCGTCCTCCAGGGTCAGGCACTGGCGTTCATTCTCCTCGCTCGCCTTGTCGAGTTCGGCATTAAGGAACTTACCCGGCACATAGGTCATCTTCGTGATCCTGCCGGCAACTGGAGAACGGTTGATATGAACATTGAAGACGGACAGGAATATGGAAATCCGCATCCGCCTTTCACCATTCAGATCGAGCTCCTTTGGCGAGGCCACCATTTCGACCGCACTGATGCGCCCATCGGCGGGCGCTATGACAAGGCTGTCGCCGTCGGGGGGAACGCGTTCGGGATCGCGAAAAAAATAGATACACCAAAGCGTGGCCAGCACGCCCAGCCAGCCAAGCGGTTCCGAAATCCAGAACAGCGCCAATGCACCAACGGCAAAGGCGGCGATAAATTTATGGCCTTCCCTGTGGATGGGCACGAACACCGAAAGAATGGTGTCCATAAGAGATTTGTTTTCCTGCAAGTCCCGTCTCCTCATGAGTTGAGCAACTCAAACCCGTTGTCTTCCCTCGCCTATTTTACCGGTTCGTGCTTGCGCGTCGATACAGGCGTTCCGGGCGTTGGTCCGGCTTCGGCATCGAGGGCGCCTGCCAGTATCTCACGGGCCTCGTCGGCCTGGCGCTGGCGCGCCCACATCCCGGCGTAGAGACCTCCCTGTTCCAAAAGGGAGGCGTGGGTGCCTTGCTCCACAATCCGCCCCTTATCAAGTACAATAATATTGTCGGCCTGAACCACGGTTGAAAGCCGGTGCGCGATGACAAGGGTCGTGCGGTCCCGGGACACGCGCTCCAGGGATTCCTGTATTTCTTTTTCCGTATAGCTGTCCAGCGCCGAAGTCGCCTCATCCAGCATCAGAATCGGCGGAGCCTTCAGGATCGTGCGTGCGATGGCGACACGCTGTTTCTCGCCGCCGGAGAGTTTCAGCCCGCGCTCGCCCACCATGGTTTCATATTGCTCGGGCAGGTCCATTATGAAGTCGTGTATCTGCGCAAGCCTGGCCGCCTTGCGCAGTTTTGCCTGCGATGCGCCGGGCGCGCCATATTGAATATTGTAGGCAATCGTGTCGTTGAAAAGCACGGTGTCCTGCGGAACCATGCCGATGGCGGCGCGCAGTGAGTCCTGCGTTACATCGCGCAATTCCTGCCCATCGATCAGCACTTCACCGGCGCTGACGTCGTAAAAGCGGAACAGGATGCGCGAGATCGTTGACTTGCCCGCGCCCGACGGCCCGACAATGGCGACCATCCTGCCCGCAGGCACGTCAAAGCTCAAATTCCTGAGGATCGGGCGTTCCGCATCATAGGCGAAGGACACGTTCCTGAATTCCAAACGGCCCTTGGTCACCTTGAGCGGTTTGGCATCCGGCGCATCAAGGATTTCAGGTTTTCGGCCGAGCAGGGCGAACATTGTTTCCAGGTCCACCAGCCCCTGTTTGATCTCGCGGTAGACCATGCCCATTACATTCAATGGCTGGTTCAGCTGGATCAGCAGGGCGTTGACCATGACGAAATCGCCAAGGGTCAACGCCCCCGCGACAACGCCCCGCGCCGCCAGATACATGCACGCGGTCAACCCAATACCAAAGATCAGCGCCTGGCCGGCATTGAGAATGCCCAGGGAGTAGAACGTCTTGATGGAAGCCTCTTCATATTTCTCCATTGAGGCATCGAAACGCCGCAGCTCCAGCGCCTCGTTTCCAAAATATTTTACCGTCTCATAGTTGAGCAGACTGTCGACCGCCTTTGAATTGGCCTCCGTATCGGCGGCGTTCCAGTCGCGGCGGATTTCCAGCCGCCATTCGCTCGCCTTGAAGGTGAACCAGACATAGAGAACCAGCGTCACCACAATGATGACAACAAATTCCCAGCCGAAATAATAAAGCACCATGGCGGCGATCAACCCGACCTCGATGATGGTCGGGATGGAATTCAGGATCGCCATGCGGATGATGAGTTCCACCGCCTTGATGCCCCGGTCGATGACCCGGCTCAGACCCCCGGTCCGGCGTTCAAGATGGAAGCGCAGCGAAAGGCGGTGGAGTTGCCCGAAGGCCCGGTTGGCGAGCGCGCGCACCGCATTCTGGCCGACCCTGATGAAAAGCACGTCCCGCATTTGCGCAAACGCGATCATCATCACCCGCCCGGCCCCGTAGGCAATGATCAGCATTGCCGGAACAGCGGCAAGCGAGAGCGGTGAAAGCTGTGCAGCCTCCGCTCCGGTGGCGTTGCCGGTCAGCCAGTCGACTGAGCCCTTATAGGCCAGCGGCACGGCGACGGTGACTATCTTGGACACGATCAGCGCCGCGAAGGCGAGGACGACCCGGAGTTTCAGGTCCGGGCGTTCCTTGAGCCAGACAAACGGCAGCAGCGCACGCAACACGTGAAGATGCCCGGCGCGCGCGCCAAACATGCCCGTCTGCGTCCGAAACTCGTCCTGTCCGGCCATGGTCCTCATCGGTGCGGCTTGTAGTGTGGCGCAAATCAAAGCGCGGCAGAGCAGTGCGGCGCACCTGCTCATTCCTCCACTAGAAATAGAGGCACGTCCGTGAAGCGGCAAGCGCTCTGTGTGCAGGAGACCGCAATCCTGGTCCTGTATTACCTATCCAGGCACCGGAACCTTGACGCCGTTCGGACCAGTGTGCCAGATGCGCCGATGCAAAAACATACGAACACGCAAAGACTTGTGAAAAATATCTGTGTCTATTGCGGGTCGGGTGCTGGTCATAATCCGGCCTATGCCGATGCGGCCCGAACGCTTGGCCGCGCCATGGCGCAGGCCAATATCGGCCTGGTCTATGGCGGCGGCAGCCTGGGGCTGATGGGCGAGATTGCCCGCGCCGTTCTTGAGGGGGACGGCCACGTGACGGGCATTATTCCGGAATTTCTGAGCGGCCGGGAGAAAATGCTCAAGGATGTTCAGGAACTGATCGTGACCCGCTCCATGCATGAGCGTAAGCAGATCATGTTTGAAAGGTCCGATGCTTTCGTGGCGCTGCCGGGGGGTCTGGGGACGCTGGAGGAACTGGTTGAGCAGCTCACCTGGTCCCAGCTTGGCCAAAACTCCAAACCCATCGTTCTGGGGGATATCGGCGGCTTCTGGAGTCCGCTGCTTTCACTTATCGACCATATGCGCGGCGAGGCTTTTGTCCGCCCCGGTCTGGAAGTGAAGCTGACCTCGGTGCAGAACGCGGAAGAAATCGTGCCGATGGTTCAGGAGCTTGCCGCCAAATCCAAGGGGGTAAAAAAGCACGCCACGTCTCACGACAAATTTTGAGACCGGCAATTTAATACAGCGCGAAGGCGTCACATCCGGCTTGGCGGGCGCGGCCCGGCCGCGACCGGACTTTTTGTCAGTTTCATTTCGCGATGCAGGACATACAGGCCCGCGGCAACCACAATTGCCGTGCCAATCAGCGTCCATTGATCAGGCAAGTGGCCGAAAAACAGGAAGCCGAACAGGATGGCCCAGACCATGAATGTATATTTGAACGGCGCCACCAATGCGGCTTCGCCCTGCCGGAAAGCCTCGATCATAAAATAGTGGCCGCCCGCAATCAGCATGCCGCTTGCGGCAAAAGTCCCCAGATCGCCAATCCTGATGTCAACCCAGGCAAAGGGAACCGTTACCAACCCGGCCAGAATCACCGCGCCGGTCGTGAAAAACAAAACCGCGACGCTCGACTCCGTCTGGGAAATACGCCGGGTAATGAGGTCCCTTATGCTGCCGAAAAACGCGGCGCCCAGCGGAAAAAGCGCCGCCCATTGCAGGGCCCCGTATCCGGGGCGGAAAATGAACAATATCCCGACGAAACCGATCAATACCGCCAGCCAGCGGCGCCACCCGACAGTCTCGCCCAGCGCTATCGGGGCCAGGGCGGTAATGAACAGGGGGCCGGTGAAGGTAATTGCAATCGCGTCAGCCAGTTGCAGATGAATGAGCCCGTTCACAAAGAAGAATGAACTGGCGATGACACACAGGGCTCTCAGCGCCTGTCCGCCGGGATTTTTGACCTTGAGAACCTCAAGGCCGCCCGCGCGGTAAGCCAGAAGAAATATCCACGGCAAAATGAAAAGCCCGCGAACAAACAGCAGTTCACCAACCGGATAGATGCTGGTCAATGTCTTGATCAGCGCGTCATTGAGAGAAATCAGGGCGACACCGAACAACATGCAGGCGATTGCGCGCGTCGATTGCGCACCCCTACCACCGGCAAGATCATTGGCGGTCACCGCGCGCCCCGTTTTTCAGCAATCCCGATTCGTCTTTTCACACCGGATTGTATGTCATTGCGAATGCGAGACCAGAGGCAAACACTTTCTTGGCGCGTTATGGCGCCGGCGCGCCGTCGCGGATGAGTTTGTAATTGATGGAATCGAGCAGGGCTTCGAACGAGGCATCGACAATATTCGGCGACACGCCGACCGTGAACCAGCGCGCGCCTGCACGATCACGGCTCTCTACGAGCACACGCGTCACCGCATCGGAGCCCCCGGTCAAAATGCGTACCTTGTAGTCCACCAGCTCAAGGTCTTCGATAAAGGCCTGATATTTGCCAAGGTCCTTGCGCAGCGCGGTATCGAGCGCATTGATCGGGCCGTTTCCTTCACCCACGCTCAACATGGATTCCCCGTTCACATGAACCTTTACGGTCGCTTCGGAGATCGTGACCAGCTCGCCGACCGCATTGTGGCGGCGCTCCACCATGACGCGAAAGCTGTCCACTTCGAAGAAGCGCGGCACGTTGCCGAGCGTGCGCCGGGCGAGCAGCTCAAACGAGGCGTCCGCGCCTTCATAGGCATAGCCGGTGGCCTCCCGGCTCTTTACCTCGGCCAGAAGGGTATCCAGCCTTGGGTCATCCTTCGATGCCTTGATGCCGAGGCGTTCAAGCTCTCCCAGAATATTTGATTTCCCCCCCTGATTTGAAACCAGCACACGGCGCTGATTGCCCACCAGTTCAGGATCGATATGTTCATATGTGGCCGGGTCCTTGAGGATCGCCGAGGCATGAATCCCCGCCTTTGTGGCAAAGGCCGACTCGCCCACATAAGGCGCGTGGCGGTCCGGCGCCCGGTTCAGAATTTCATCGAGGACACGCGAGGCATGGGTCAGATTTCGCAACTGCGCCGGCGTGACCCCGATCTCGAAGCGGTCGGCAAGCTCGGGTTTCAGCATCAAAGTCGGGATGATCGAGGTCAGATTGGCGTTGCCGCAACGCTCGCCAAGGCCGTTAAGGGTGCCCTGCACCTGGCGCGCGCCCGCGCGTATGCCGGCCAGCGTGTTGGCCACCGCGTTCTCGGTGTCGTTGTGGGTGTGAATGCCAAGATGATCGCCCGGCACCACCTTGGCGACATCCGAGACGATATCCTCGATCTCCGTGGGCAGCGTCCCGCCATTGGTGTCGCACAGCACCACCCAGCGCGCGCCTTCATCATAGGCCGCTTTGGCGCAGGCAAGAGCGTACTCTTTGTCGGCCTTGTAGCCGTCGAAGAAATGCTCGCAATCGAGCAGCGGCTCGCGGTCCGTTTCCCCGATCGCCCTGATGGACTGGGAGATGGCGTCGAGATTCTCCTCATTGGAAATGCCCAGCGCCACGCGCACGTGATAGTCCCAGGTTTTGGCCACCAGGCAGATTGCGTCGCATTCCGCGTTGAGCAGGTCCTGAAAACCCGGGTCGTTGGAGACGCTGCGCCCGGCCCGCTTGGTCATGCCAAAAGCGGTGAACTTCGCGTTCTTGTAGAGCCGTTTGTTTTCAAACAGCGCCGTGTCGACCGGGTTCGCGCCCGGATATCCGCCCTCGATATAATCAACCCCCAGCGCATCCAGCGTCTCGGCGATGAGCAGCTTGTCCTCAAGCGAAAAATCGACGCCGATGGTCTGCACGCCGTCGCGCAGGGTGGTATCGAACAGATAAAGGCGTTCCTTGGACATCGTTCAAAAATCCCCGCATTCGTGCGACGGCCTTTTTCTGTTTGTCCGTCCTCGCCGCCACGCGGCTGCGGGCGGACGGGCGCGCAGCGTCGTGTCGAAGAGATAGAGGCGTTCTTTTTTCGCGGTCATCGCGC
>QIGN01000169.1 GCA_003228955.1 Hyphomicrobiales bacterium | reverse complement strand
ACCTCGGGCGATCTGGCGAAACTCGGCAAGGCCACCTTCGACGGCATGGTCGTATATAACGACTTCGCCGCCAAGAACGCCAAGTTCATGTGCCAGTTCGTCAAGACCATCGCCGCGGCAGACTCTGCATATCGCGATAACCCGGGCAGCTTTTCCGGCGACTCCGCCAATGCCAAGAAGATCGTGAAGCTCGTTGGCGGCGACGCCAAGGACGTTCCCGGCGTGCTGGCGCTTTACGACTTCCCGACGCTGAAGCAGCAGGTCTCGAGCACATGGCTCGGCGGCGGCAAGGACGGCGGCGCGGCCAAGGCCCTGTTCTTCACCTCTGAATTCCTGAAGAAACAGAAGAAGATCGACGCCATGCTTCCCGACTATGGCGCGGTCGTTGACGTCAGCTACGCGAAAGCCGCGCTTGCCGGCGGTTGCTAGAACACTCTCAATCAGATGCGGCTCCCCCCCGGGGGCCGCATTTTTCTTTTAATCTCTTATCTCAAGAGACCTGGAGGCGATCAAAATGGCTCAGGTCAAAGGACGGTCGACGTCCAAAAAGGCAAAATCCGCGAGTATCAAGTCACGAAAAACCGCGGCGCCACCGAAAGGCGGCAAAGCAAAGAGCAATGGCAGCGGCGAGGAGCTGCGCGCCGAAGCCGTCACCGTCGTTTATCCGGTCAAGGAGGGCGACGACGTTCATGCCCTGGAGAAAGTTTCGCTCAGTATCTCTCCGGGTGATTTTGTCGTCGCGCTGGGGGCATCGGGCTGCGGCAAGACGACCTTTTTGAATCTTCTCGCCGGCTTTATCAAGCCCACCGAAGGCCGGGTCACACTGGGCGGAAGGCCGGTATTGGGGCCGGGCGCCGACCGCGGCGTCGTGTTTCAGAAACATGCGCTCCTGCCCTGGCTCAAGGTTCTGCAAAACGTCACCTTCGGGCTGAAGATGCAGGGCATCCCGCAGGGCAAGCGCCGGGATATGGCGCGCAAATATATTGACCTTGTCGGGCTCAAGGATTTCGAACAAAAGAACATATATGAGCTGTCCGGAGGAATGCAGCAGCGCGTTGGCCTCGCCCGCGCGCTCACCAGCGACCCGGCCGCCCTGTTGATGGACGAGCCCCTTGGCGCACTCGATGCGCTCACGCGCGACAATATGCAGGAGCTGATCCTCGATGTGTGGCGCGAGACGCACAAGGCCATCTTCTTCATCACCCATAGTGTGGAAGAAGCCCTGTTTCTCGCCACCAAGCTGATCGTCATGTCGCCGCGCCCGGGACGCATCACCCACGAATATGAGCTTGATTTCTGCCACCGGTTCTTTGAATGCCGGGATGCACGCAAGGTCAAATCCATGCCGGATTTCATCAAGATGCGCGAAGAGATCATCACGATCATCCGCGGCGACGAGCTGGAGGGGGGAAACATCCATGTCTGATGCAACACACAGAGAAGGCTCTTTCTTCGGGCGGCTGGGACAGATATTTTCCGCCGGACCCGCAAAACCGGGAGACTCTTTTGGCGCGCCGGGGGTCGGCAACTCCACCACCATCGCCATTGCCTCGGCCCTCGGGATTTTTTTCCTGTGGTGGGTAACGACTACGCCCGCCCTGGGGCCGATGGTCAAACCTCTGTTCCTGCCCTCCCCGGCGGAGGTATGGGATAAATTCGTTTCCGTGGCCACGGAGGGGTATCAGGACCAGACGCTCGCGGAACATACTTTTGCCAGCGTCCAGCGGATTTTCATCGCCTTTGTCCTGGCCGCGTTATTCGGCATTCCCATCGGCATGGCCATGGCGACCAACCGCGTGTTTCGCGGATTTTTCGACCCGCCGATCGAATTCTACCGGCCGCTGCCGCCGCTGGGTTACCTGCCTCTGACAATCATCTGGTTCGGCATTGGCGAGACGCAGAAGCTGGTTCTTCTGTTCCTGGCGATGTTCGCGCCGATGGTGCTCAACACCCGGGCCGGCGTCCGGTCTGTGGCAATTGAGCAGATACACGCGGCCTATTCCCTTGGCGCCAGCCGGGCGCAGGTGCTGTGGCATGTGATCCTGAAAGGCGCAATGCCGGAGATATTGACCGGCATGCGGATCGGTATCGGTTTTGGCTGGACCACCCTCGTCGCCGCCGAACTCGTCGCCACCGAACGCGGGCTTGGCGCCATGATCATGAGCGCCTCGGAATTCCTGGTGACGTCCGTCGTCATCATGGGAATCGTGGTGATCGGCATCATTGCCTATTCATTCGACTTGCTGATGCGGTGGATAGAGCGCAAAGTCGTGCCTTGGAAAGGGCGCGTCTGACACAGCGCGCGCCGGCTCCCTCGCGGGGCCGGCGCGTCTCTTCGCCCGTAAAAGTGCTTCGGGAAAAGTGGGAACCGTTTTTCCGACAAGAAGCGCGCTAAATCAAAGAACCAGTGTCTGATTTTGATTCCGTCAAAATCACAAAGACCCTGGGACGAAGAATTATGCCAACGACCGCTGCTCGCTCCTTCCGCCGTATCGTCTGGCCCCTCGCGGTGGCGGAAACAATCGTATGGGCCGCGCTCTATTATTCTTTTCCCGCGCTTCTTCTTGAATGGGAGCGGGGCCTTGGCTGGTCGAAGATCGAGCTGACCGGCGCGCTCACACTTGCGTTGCTGGTCTCCGCCGCCACGGCGCCGTTTGCCGGGCGGTTCATCGATAAAGGTCATGGCCGCGCGCTGCTGACGGGCAGCGCACTTTTTGGTGCGGGCCTGCTGGTGCTGCTCTCGCAGGTGACGCAACTCTGGCAGTTCTACGCGGTCTGGTTTCTCATCGGCCTGGCCATGGCCGGGTGCCTGTATGACGTCTGCTTCGCGGTTCTGACCCGGGCCATGGGGGACCGGGCGAAACGCGCCATTACGCTCGTGACACTGGTCGCCGGGCTCGCGGGAACCGTGTCCTTTCCAAGCGCCAATGCGCTGGCGGCAACCATCGGCTGGCGCGGGACATTGATCGTATTCGCCGGCGCGATCGTGGTCTTTGCCGTGCCATTGTTCTGGATTGCCTGTGGCGCCGCCGAACGGCGGCCCGCCGCGAAACCGCTCCCCGTTGGCGCCAAGACGGAAGCCGCCCTGCGTCTCATGCGAGAACCGCTGTTCTGGTGTCTCGCGGTCATCTTCATCGCCATGGCCATCAATCACGGAATACTGATTAACCACCTCCTGCCCCTGCTGGATGAGCGCGGCGTTTACAAGGAAACGGCGATCCTCGCCGTTGCGATGATCGGACCGATGCAGGTCTCGGGCCGTCTGGCCATGATGGCGGCCGAGCGCCACGTCTCGAACAGCGCCATGTTCATTACCTGTACGCTTGCCATGGGGGCCGCGGCCGGGTCGCTCTATGGCGCGGCGACGGTCCCCGCTCTGCTGGTGGGTTTTGTCCTGTTCCAGGGCGCGGGCAATGGAGTGGTCAGCATCCTGCGCCCGGTCATCGTCGCGGAATATCTCGGCCGGCAGGATTTCGGGCTTGTGGCAGGCACACTCGCGGCAATCTATCTGGTTGGCTATGCCTTTGCACCGACAGCCGGCTCCCTGATCTGGGAGACCGGCGGCTACGACCGGGTTATCGGGTTTGCGCTCGCAATGGCGGCAGTGGCCTTCGCAGCGCTAGTGGCGGCGGCGGGGATTGCAAGACGCCGGAAAACGGACTAACGCAGGCTCTTGTTGATTTTCGCCAATTGCGCATTGCCGGGGCACAGATCGCTCATGGGCACCGCGTTCAGTGGCTGGGCCGTGGTGTTCAGCAGCGTGTGCAGATCCGCGTCCTCATCGTCGATATAAAGCAGCCCCGTCACGACCTGCCCCTTGGAATAACGCTTGCGCAATGTGGTCAGCGCGCTTTCGGAATCGCGCGGGTCATAAGTGTCGTCGAGCTTGTGCAGACGCATCAAAGACCCGTCATGCATCCGCACCGTCACGGTCTTGCCTTCCTCGGCCTGCGCGATGATTTCCTCGCGCTCGGGCACCAGGTCAAGCCGGTCCATCGCCTCGTTATGCGCACGCACATAATCGTAGCTCTTGGTCGAAGCCGCATGGTCGTTAAAGGTGACGCAGGGCGAGACAATATCGAGAAACGCAAACCCCTTATAGTGGAATGCGGCCTTGATGAGGGGCACCAGGCCTTCCTTGTCGCCGGAAAAACCCCGCGCCACGAACCCCGCTCCCAGATGAATGGCGAGGGTGCAGAGGTCGATCGCCTCGAACAGATTTGCCTCGCCCTTCTTGGATTTCGACACGCGGTCGCTGGTGGCCGAGAACTGCCCCTTGGTCAGCCCGTAAGTGCCATTGTTTTCAACGATATAGATCATGTTCACCCGGCGGCGCATGGCATGGCAGAACTGCCCCAACCCGATGGAAGCCGTATCGCCATCGCCTGATACGCCGAGATAAATGAGGTCCCGGTTGGCCAGATTGGCGCCCGTTGCAATGGAGGGCATGCGCCCATGCACCGAGTTGAAGCCATGGCTCTGGTTCAGAAAGTAAGTGGGGGTTTTGGACGAACAGCCGATGCCGGAGAGCTTCGCCAGCCGGTGGGCGGGAAGGTCCATCTCGAAGCAGGCTTCGATGATTGCCGCCGAGATCGAGTCATGGCCGCAGCCCGCGCACAGGGTCGAGAGCAAACCCTCATAGTCGCGCCGGGTCAGGCCCAGCTCGTTCTTTCGCAAGCCGGGATGGCGCACATTCGGTTTCTTCATGAAGGTCATTGTCCGGCTTCTCCCCTCACATCGCCCGCACGGACAATTGCATGGCGGCGGCAACGGATTTATCGGATTCTATCGAGGCGGCGATTTTGCCTCTTACCCAGTCCGGGGTCAGCGGCATGCCGTCATAATTCAGAACGGAAACCAGTTTCTCCGCCGGGATGCCGGCTTCGGTTATCAGCAGCGCGCGCATCTGCCCATCGCGGTTCTGCTCGACCACGAATATCCGGTCATGGCCGGCGGCAAATTTCGCCACCTCCCTGCCAAACGGAAAAGCGCGCAGCCGCATGGCGTTGAGCTTGTAGCCATCGCGCGCCAGCAGATCGCAGGCCTCGCGCACAGCGGCCTGCGTCGACCCGAAATTGATAACGCCGAGCTTGCCGGTCTGGCTCGATCTGCGAATAACAGCCTTTGGCACAAGCTTTTCGGCTGTGGCGAATTTGCGTGTCAGGCGGTCGAGATTTTCCGCGTTCACCTGGCCATCCTCGGTGTAGGCGGCATAGGTATCGTGCGAGGACCCGCGCGTGAAAAAGGCGCCCTTTGACGGGTGCGTTCCCGGCAGCGTCCGGTAGGGGATGGCATCGCCGTCCACATCTCCATAGCGCTGAAATTCCGGCCCGGTTTCGAGCGCCTCCGCATCGAGCACCTTGCCGCGGTCATGCACCCTGGCGTCGTCCCACTCAAGCGGGCCGCAGACCCACTCATTCATTCCAAGGTCCAGATCGCTCATGACAATGACCGGCGTTTGCAAACGCTCCGCCAGATCGAATGCGTCCGCCGTCAGCTCGAAACATTCCTTCGGATCACCAGGGAACAGCAGCACATGCTTGGTATCCCCGTGAGACGCATAGGCACAGGTGGTAATATCGGACTGCTGGGTGCGCGTCGGCATACCCGTCGAGGGACCGCCGCGCTGCACATTGATCAGCACGAAGGGGACTTCCGCGAAATAGGCCAGCCCCAGAAATTCTCCCATAAGGGATATCCCCGGACCCGAAGTGGCGGTGAAGGCCCGCGCCCCGTTCCAGGCCGCGCCGATCACCATGCCGATCGCCGCCAGCTCGTCCTCGGCCTGAACAACCGCCACCCGGCGCGCGCCGTCTCCGTCGAGACGCATCTTCTTGGCATGACGCTCAAAGGCTTCCGCCACCGAGGTCGATGGCGTGATCGGATACCAGGCGGCGACAGTCGCGCCGGCGTAAACGCACCCCAGCGCCGTGGCTTCATTGCCTGTTATCATGATGCGGTCTTTCGGAGCCTTGCCGGGCTTCACCCTGACCGGCAGCGGGCATTTGAAATTCTTGAGCGCGTAATCGCGCCCCATCTTCAGCGCTTCGATATTGGGGTCGACCAGCTTCGCCTTGCCCTTGAAGCGGTCGCGTACCGCCTGCCTGACCACTTTGAAATCCATATCGAGCAGCGCCGTCAGCGCGCCCACATAGACCACATTCTTGAACAGCTGCCGCTCTCGCGGATTAAGGTAAGCGTCGGCGCACATGCGCGCGATGGGAATACCGAGCACATTGATGTCGTCGCGCGGGAAGGGCCGCGGCAGGGAAGAATCGTAAATGAGATAACCGCCCTCGACGATCTCCGCCAGGTCCTGCGCGTAGGTCTGCGGGTTCATAGCGACCATGACATCGACGCCGCCGCGCCGTGCGCGCCGGGCGGCCTGGGTAACACGCACCTCATACCAGGTGGGCAGCCCCTGAATGTTCGAGGGGAAAATATTCTTCGGCACCACGCCAAGCCCCATGCGGAACAGCGATTTGGCAAACAGCAGATTGGCGCTCGCCGACCCCGAGCCGTTCACATTGGCGAATTTGACGACGAAATCGTTGAGTCTTTTCATTTGATATACGCCATACAATGAAGCTGACCCGCAGGGTTGGCCTGCCGCTCGACATAGGTGAATTTCTGCATGTCCCACGCGCCCGTGGGGCAACGCTCCGCGCACAGCCCGCAATGCAGGCACAAATCCTCGTCCTTGGCCATGATACGGCCGGTCTTCAGGTCTTCGGAAATATAAAGGTCCTGTGACAGGTTTTCCGCCGGAACGCGCAACCTCCGGCGCAGGTCCTCTTCCACGCCATTGGGCGTGAAATTGATGCAGTCGACAGGGCAGATATCGACACAGGCGTCGCACTCGATACACAGATCGCGCACAAACACGGTTTGCACATCGCAGTTCAGGCAGCGTTCCGCCTCTTCCAGAGCGAGCTTTACGTCATAGCCGAGCTCAACCTCGACCTTGAGGCTTTTCAGTGATTTTCTTTTGTCGGCATGGGGCACGGCCACACGGGCGTCTTCGGAATACTGGTTGCCATAGGACCATTCATGCAGGCCCATTTTCTGGCTGACGAGACTGGTGCCGGGACCGGGGCGCGCACTCTTCAGGCTTTGTCCAGAGCAATGTAAATCAATCGAGATCGCCGCCTGGTGGCCATGGGCGACGGCCCAGATGATATTTTCCGGCCCCCAGCCCGCATCGCCGCCGAAGAATACGCCGGGGCGCGTGGACATCATCGTGATCTTGTCCACGGCCGGCATCCCCCACTCGCCGAATTCAACGCCAATGTCGCGCTCGATCCAGGTGAACGCATTGTCCTGTCCGATGGCCATCAGCACGTCATCGCATTCAAACACGGCCTCGTCCCCCGTGGGGGTGAGCTTGCGGCGGCCTTGGCTGTCATATTCCGCCTGCATGCGGGCAAATCTGACGCCTTTGAGTTTACCATTTTCGACAATGAATTCGGTTGGCTGGTGATTGTCGAAGATCGGAATGCCCTCGCGCTCCGCATCCTCGATTTCCCAGTCCGACGCTTTCATGTCGCCGCGCGGGCTGCGCACGGTGACGCGCACATCCTTGCCGCCAAGGCGCAGCGCGGAACGGCAGCAGTCCATCGCCGTATTGCCGCCGCCAATGACAACGACGCGCCTGCCAATCTTTTTGGTATGTTCGAAGGCAACCGAAGTAAGCCAGTCAATGCCGATATGGATATTCCTGGCAGCCTCCTCGCGCCCGGGGATATTCAGGTCCTTGCCACGTGGCGCGCCGGTGCCGACGAAAACCGCATCGAATTCTTCGTCCAGCACTTCCCTGAGAGAAGTGACTTCATGGCCGAAACGCGCCTCGACGCCCATGTCGAGTATCATCTGAACTTCTTCGTTCAGCACCCGCTCGGGCAGGCGGAAGGAGGGGATATTGGTGCGCATCAGCCCGCCGCCGCGCGCGTCCTTTTCGAACAGCACGCATTTATAGCCCAGCGGCATGAGATCGCGCGCCACCGTGAGCGAGGCCGGCCCCGCGCCCAGAAGCGCAATACGCCTGCCGTTCTTTTTCTTCGGAATTTTCGGCAACAGCCCGGAAATATCGCCTCGATAATCGGCCGCCACGCGTTTCAGCCGGCAAATGGCGACGGGCTTGTCCTCCAGCCGGACGCGCCGGCAGGCCGGCTCGCAGGGCCGGTCGCAGGTTCGCCCGAGAATGCCGGGAAAAACATTCGACTCCCAGTTCAGCATATAGGCTTGCGCGTAGCGGCCCTGGGCCACCAGCCGGATATATTCGGGAACCGGCGTGTGCGCGGGGCACGCCCATTGGCAATCCACGACTTTGTGAAAATAATTCGGGTCGGCCAGATTCGTCGGCCGCATACCACGGGACTTAACGGCGACATCCGCTGAGCTCATCAGCCCAAACCCTCAAGTCACGCGCCGGTAACCAGCGACCGGCACTTTACCTACCGCACGCCTCTGGCGGCCGCGCGGTCCACTCCTGGCCATGCCGGATAAGAAACGCAAACCTCACCGGCGTTACACATTCGTATCCGATCAGAGCTAACAACCGGACGCAACAGGCAATTCGATTATTGCGGAAAAGTAATTGGTATAATCTTAAGGACGCGAACGGCGCTTACGCGCATGTGACCTGTTCACTTTGCAGTTTTGTCCCCCATATATGACCAATCGAGAGGCACATGGCGGCAACCGGAAAACAAACCAGATCACGTGGCTCACGCGAGAGCATGTTCAAGGTGGAAGGCCTGACAAAGGTCTACCACACGGGCGAGCTTGATATTCATGCGCTTTCCGGCGTCGATCTCACTCTCTATGAGGGCGAACTGGCGGTGCTGCTCGGCCCCTCGGGCAGCGGCAAATCAACCCTGCTCAATATTCTGGGGGGGCTCGATACCGCCACCTCGGGCCAGGCCTGGTTCCGTGGCGATGAAATTACCGCGCTCAGCGAGCGTGAACTCACGCAGTTCAGGCGCAACCATGTGGGATTCGTGTTTCAGTTCTATAATCTCATCCCTAGCCTGAGCGCGCGCGAGAATGTGGCGCTTGTCACCGAGATTTCCACCAGCCCCATGGCGCCCGATGAGGCGCTTGGGCTGGTCGGTCTCGACCACCGGCTCGACCATTTTCCCGCACAGCTGTCGGGCGGCGAACAGCAGCGCGTGGCCATCGCCCGCGCCATCGCCAAGCGGCCCGAAGTCCTGCTGTGCGATGAACCCACCGGCGCGCTGGATTCAAAAACCGGCGTCCGTGTGCTTGAGGCGCTGACCTCGGTCAATGAGGAACTGGGCACAACCACGGCCATCATCACCCATAACGCGGCGATCAAGGACATCGCCCACAGGGTGTTCTATTTCAGCGATGGCAGGATCACAAAAACCGACGTCAACAAGCGGCGCGTCACGCCGGACAAGGTGCACTGGTGAGCATGCTCGACAGGAAATTACTGCGCGACATGAAGCGTCTGTGGGCCCAGGCGCTGGCGATTGCGCTGGTCATGGCGGCCGGCGTCGCGACGCTCATTCTCGGGGTCGGGGCCTACCGCTCGCTGGATGAAACCCGGTCCGCCTATTATGAGCGTTACAATTTCGCCGATATCTTCGCCACCGTGAAACGGGCGCCCGAAGGGCTCAAGCAGCGCATTCTCGAAATCCCCGGCGTTTCGGCGGCCGAGACCCGCATCGTCAAATTCGCGCTTCTCGATATTGAGGACATGGCCGAACCGGCGACGGGCATGGCGATGTCCATCCCCGATTATGGGCAAGTCCATCTCAACCGCCGCTATCTGCGCTCCGGGCGCTTCCCCGAACCTGGCAGCGCCCGGGAAGTCACCGTGAATGAAAATTTTGCGCTGGCCCATGGCTTCGCCATCGGGTCAACCTTCAGCGCCATTCTCAATGGCAACAAGCGCACCCTCAATATTGTCGGAATCGCGCTCTCCCCGGAGTTTATATACGCGGTCGGTCCCGGCGGTCTGATCCCCGATCCGCGACGCTTCGGCATCATGTGGATGTCGGAAAACGCGCTGGCGGCGATCTTCGATCTGGAAGGGGCTTTCAACTCCGTCAGCCTGAAACTGCTGCGCAAAACGGACCAGGCGGACGTCATACGGCAGCTCGACGATATTCTCGAACCCTATGGAGGGACCGGCGCCTATGGGCGCGAGGACCAGTTGAGTCATGCCTTCCTGGACGCCGAGCTGAAGGGGCTCGCCGCCCTGAGCCGGGTGACTCCCCCTATCTTCCTGCTGGTTTCGGCCTTTCTGATCAACATGACCCTGTCGCGGCTTATCGCCCTTGAACGCGAGCAGATCGGGCTGCTCAAGGCGATCGGATACAGACCCCTTACGATCGGCATGCATTACATAAAACTGATCCTCATTATTTCGGCAGCCGGTATCTTGATCGGCTCTGTGGCGGGAACCTGGCTCGGCCAGGGGCTGACCATACTCTATGCCGATTTCTTTCGCTTTCCGTTCCTGATCTTCCGCCGCAATCCGGACCTCTATGTAATTGCCGCCGCCATATCGGGCGCGGCGGCGTTGGCCGGAGGCGTGCGTGCGGTGTATCACGCACTGACCTTGCCACCCGCGGTCGCCATGTCGCCGCCGGCTCCGGCCCAATATGCCCATCTGGGGATTGAGCGGCTTGCCGCGCTGAAGGTCTACTCCCATCTGACGCTGATGGCGTTGCGCCATACGCTTCGCTGGCCGGTCCGCTCGGGCCTCACAATCTTGGGCATCTCGCTCAGCGGGGCGGTGCTGATCATGGCGCTGTTCACGCTCGATTCCATCGAGTTCATGATCGACACCATCTTTTTCCAGTCCGACCGGCAGGACGCGACATTGAACTTCAACGACGAGCGTCCGATACGTATCATGCAGGCCGTACAACAGCTTCCCGGAGTCCTCACCGCCGAACCATACCGCACGGTGGCGGTCCGCATCCGTAACGGCCATCTGAGCCGCAAACTTGCGATCACGGGCAAGCGGCCCGATACGGATTTGAGCCGCGTGCTCGATCTCGATCTGCAACCGGTCACACTCCCCGAAACCGGGCTGGTGCTGACCCAAAAAGTGGCGCAGATCCTGAAGGCGCGGCGCGGCGATCTGGTCTGGGTCGAAGTGCTTGAAGGCAGGCGCGGCCTGAAACAGGTGCCGGTAACCGAAGTCAGCCAGTCCTATCTCGGTTTGTCGGTGTTCATGAATCTCGACGCACTCAACAAGATGCTGGAGGAAGGCCCGCTGGTCAGCGGGGCGCATATTTCTTATGACAAGGCCAGGACTGGCGCCTTGTATAAAGCGATCAAGGAAACACCGGAGATATCCGGGATCGCCATACAAAGCGCGTCGCTGGGCAAGTTCCGCGAAACGGTGGCCAGGACCATCCACATGATGACAGCGGTCTATATCGGTCTCAGCCTCATTATAGCATTCGGCGTCATCTATAATTCCGCGCGCATTCAATTGTCGGAACGGGCCCGGGAATTCGCCAGCCTGCGCGTGCTCGGATTCACGCGCGGAGAGGTATCCCAGGTGTTGCTGACCGAGCTGGGCCTGCTGGTCGCGCTGGCGATCCCTCTTGGCAGCGTGATTGGCTATTGGTTTGCGTGGGCGGTGATCCGGGGCTTTGAAAATGATCTTTACCGGATGCCTTTCATTATCGAAGGAGGCACTTACGCGACCGCCAGTTTCATTGTTCTGGCGTCCGCGGCGATCTCCGCGGCTATCGTGCGCCGGCGCATCGACCGTCTCGATATGGTCCGTGCGCTCAAGACCCGGGAGTAGGCAATGAATGGAACCTGGCTCAGACGTGGATTGCTCATCGCCATGGCCCTGCTGGCATTGGCCGGCCTGGTTTACATTGTGACGCCGAAACCGGTCCTTGTGGACATGGCCGTGATTGACCGGGGACCCCTGAAGGTCACGGTCGATGAGGAGGGCAAAACGCGCATCCGCGAAATCTATGTGGTTTCCGCGCCCATTGCCGGGAAGGTTCTGCGCTCACCGCGTGAAATTGGCGATGAAGTTATCAAGGACAAGACGCTGCTGGCGGTGATCGAGCCGCGCGCGCCCTCATTCCTCGACATCCGCGCACGCCGGGAACTCGAAGCCGCCGTTTCCGCGGCCAGGGCTTCAGTCATGCTGACGGAAACGGAAATCCGCCGCGCAAACTCTGAGCTCAAATTTGCCGAGAGCGACCTGAAGCGCACCCAATCGCTGGCCGGGCGCGGGACCGTCTCCCAGCGATCCCTTGAAAAAGCCGAACTCGAGGTCGAGGTGCGCCGGTCCTCGCTGGCCGAGGCGCACGCCAATCTGGAATTGCGCAAACAGGAGCTGGAAAGCACCAAGGCCCGGCTCATCGGCCCGGAGCAGAAAGATCTGCTCGACACGGGCGGCTCATGCTGCGTGGAGGTGCGCGCGCCGGTGAACGGGCGGGTGCTCAGGATCGACAAGGAAAGCGAACAGGTGGTTTCGGCCGGCGAGCCACTGCTCAGGATCGGCGATCCGAGGGATCTGGAAATTGTCGTCGATCTGCTCTCCACCGACGCGGTGAAGGTCAAGCCCGGCGCGCGGGCGCGGATCGAGGGCTGGGGCGGGCCAGCGCCTCTCACCGCGCTCGTGCGGCGGATCGATCCGGCCGGATTCACCAAGGTTTCCGCGCTTGGCATCGAGGAGCAACGGGTCAATACGGTACTTGATCTCACCAGTCCCAAAGATCAGCTGCCGGCGCTCGGCCATGATTTTCGCGTGTTTGTCAGGATCACCGTCTGGGAGTCCCAAGACGCCGTGCAGGTGCCCCTGAGCGCATTGTTCCGGCAGGGAAAAAACTGGGCCGTTTTTCAGGTAACCGATGGGGTGGCGCAGGTTAGGATCGTCAAAATAGGCCATCGCAACACGGCGATGGCGGAAGTTCTTGAGGGGCTGGAGCCGGGCGCGCGCGTAGTCCTGCATCCCAGCGACAAGGTCGCCGACGGGACAAAGGTCGAGGAGCGCCTTGCCGGCAAGGGCGCCGGTTCGTGAAAATGTGAACCCGTTTGTGGCAATAGAGACGAAGATTCTATCGCCCGGGACCCCATCGCACCGCAAGGGCCAAGGGGCGTCTGTTTATGACAGTTTATTTTATATTTCCCACCTTATGTAGTTTTTTATTTTATTTTATGGACTTGATTTCATCTGAATAAGAAAATAATTCTAATTCACATCTTGTGTAAAAGCGGCTGTCTGGGCCCTATGGCGCGGGCGGAGCGCCGCGGCAATGGCAAATCCGTGTGAAAGGCATACGACATGGCTAAAAAGATCACCGGCACGCAGGCGCTGACGGGCAATCGCCTCAGCGACGGCGGCGTCGTATTTCTCGCGAGCAACGGCGTGTGGAGAGCCGGCCTTGAGAATGCCCGGCTGGCGCATAGTGACGAGGATATCGCGGACCTTGAGGCGGAGGGCGCCGACGCGGTCGAGGCCAACAGAATCGTCGATCCCTATCTTGTCCGGGTTGAGGTGCGCCAGGGACGGCTCGTTCCGGCCGCGTTTCGCGAGCACATGCGCACCAGAGGTCCGAGCGTCAATCTCGATTTCAATTCAAGAACAAACGGGCAAGCGGCGAGCGCCGCCTAGGTTCACCATCATGTACAGATATGACGAGTTCGACGCGACTTTCGTTCGCCAGCGTGTTGACCAATTTCGCGGACAGGTCGAACGCCGCGTCAATGGCGAACTCAGCGAAGAAGAGTTCCGCCCCCTGAGGCTGATGAACGGCCTCTATCTCCAGCTTCACGCCTATATGCTGCGCGTCGCGGTGCCTTATGGCACGCTGAATTCCGCACAGATGCGCAAACTGGCCTTCATCGCCGACACCTATGACCGGGGCTACGGGCATTTTACCACCCGCCAGAACATCCAGTATAACTGGCCCAGACTGCCAGACGTACCGGACATTCTGGAACATCTGGCCGAAGTGGAAATGCACGCCATCCAGACCAGCGGCAACTGCATCCGCAATGTGACAGCGGACCATTGGGCGGGCGTGGCGGCGGATGAGGCCGAAGACCCGCGCCCCCATGCGGAACTCATGCGGCAATGGTCCAGTCTGCATCCGGAATTTTCATTCCTGCCGCGCAAGTTCAAAATCGCGGTAACAGGCGCCAGCGCCGACCGGGCGGCGATTCGCTACCACGATATCGGGCTCCGGCTGAAAAAGAACGGCCAGGGCGAAGTGGGCTTCGAGGTATTTGCCGGCGGCGGCATGGGACGCACACCGATGCTTGCCCCGCGCGTGCGTGACTGGCTGGCGAAGGAGGATCTGCTCCCCTATCTGGAAGCCATCATGCGCGTTTACAACCTGCATGGCCGCCGCGACAACAAATACAAGGCCCGCATCAAGATTCTGGTACACGCACTCGGCGCGGAGGAATTCACCGCCCAGGTCGAGCGAGAATACGCCCGGATTGATGCACCCCACATTGAACCGGAACAACAGGAGCTCAAACGCATCGCCGCTTACTTTGCCCCGCCCGATTATGATGCGCTTCCTGGTGATGATCCCGCTCTGGCCCTGCGCCTGGAGAAACATGAGGACTTCGCGGGGTGGGTGGAGCGCAATGTCAGCGCCCATCGGGCGCCCGGTTACGGGATCGTCAACATCTCGCTCAAACCCATCGGCGGCATTCCGGGGGACGCATCCTCGGACCAGATGCGCGCGGTTGCCGATCTGGCCGAAACCTTCTCGCTCGATGAGATTCGCATCAGCCATGAGCAGAATCTGGTGCTGCCGAATGTCGCCAAGCGCGATCTGTTCGCCCTGTGGCAGTCGCTTGGCGAACACAGCCTGGCGGATGCTAATATCGGCCTTGCCAGCGACATCATAGCCTGCCCCGGCCTCGATTATTGCGGGTTGGCGACGGCGCGCTCGATCCCCATTGCACAGGACATCTCCAGGCGTCTCGGCGACCCGGCGCGCCAGCGCGAGATCGGCGATATGAAAATCAAGATATCGGGATGCATCAATGCCTGCGGGCACCATCATGCGGGCCATATCGGCATTCTCGGCCTTGAGAAGCGCGGCGAGGAATACTACCAGATCACGCTCGGCGGCAGCGGCGATGAGCGCGCATCGGTGGGCGAGATCATCGGCCCCGGCTTTTCGGCTGAAAATCTGACCGACGCGGTGGAGACCATCGTCGATACCTATATGGGCTTGCGGGAAAACGGCGAAACGTTTCTCGAAGCCTATCGCCGGGTCGGCCCCGACCCTTTCAAGGAGGCGGTTTATGCCACTCATTAGAAACGGTGAGATTGTCGCGGACACATGGCGCGTGCTGGAGGAGGTTGAGGATATTCCCGCTGAAGGCGATGTAATCGTGTCGCTTGAGCGGCTCAAAAACAGCACGAAGCAAATCGCCGCCCGCGCGGACCGCACCGGCGTGGCGATTGAAAATTCCGCCGATCCGGTTGAACTGGAAGCCCATCTTGCGCATCTCGATCTGATTGCGCTCGAGTTTCCCGCTTTCACCGATGGCCGCGCCTATTCGCAGGCCCGCCGGCTGCGCACGCAATACGGCTTTACCGGTGAGTTGCGCGCGAGGGGGAACGTACTGGTCGATCAGGCCGGGTTCCTGAAACAGGTCGGCTTCGACAGCTTTGAGGTGACTGATGGCCAATCACTTGAAATCTGGAACGCCTCCGCCCGCTCCATGACGCTGACCTATCAGCGTGGCTATGACGGCGGCCAGGCGATACGCGAATTTGCCCGATGACCTACGCCGTCACCGAGGCCTGCATTGCCTGCAAATTCACCGATTGCGTCGAAGTGTGCCCGGTGGACTGTTTTTATGAGGGCGAGAACATGCTCGTCATCCATCCCGACGAGTGCATCGACTGCGGCGTGTGCGAACCCGAATGCCCTGAATCGGCAATCGTTCCCGATACCGAGCCGGGCACCGAGAAATGGGTTGCGCTCAACCAGAAATACGCTGAAATATGGCCCAACATTACCGAGCGCAAGGACCCGCCGCCCGACGCGGATCAATGGTCTGGCAAAGCGAACAAACTGGACTATATTTCCTCTGCGCCCGCTTCCGCGTAGCACACGCCCCCGGGGGCCAGAAAAGTTTAGGGACAATGAGCGAGACAGCACAAGCCGCCAAGCGGCAAGGCGCGGACAAAGCGCCGCCTCTGGTGGTGCGCTTTGCCGGCGATTCCGGCGACGGGATTCAGCTCGCCGGTTATGAGTTCGCCAAATCGACGGCAGAGGCCCGGTCCGATTTCATGACCTTCCCGGATTTTCCGGCTGAAATCCGCGCGCCCACGGGCACGCTGTTCGGTGTGTCCGCGTTCCAGATCCAGTTCGGCGCGGATGAGGTTCTGACCCCCGGCGACAGGGCCGATGTGCTGATTGCGTTCAACCCGGCGGCGCTGGCGACCAATCTGCCGAACCTCAAACCCGGCGGCGTCCTGATTGTCGATGACAGCCACTTCGATGCCCGCGGCCTCAAAAAAGCAAAGCTGGAAACCAACCCGCTCGAAGACGGCTCGCTGGAGGGGTTTCAACTCATCGCCGTCGATGTGGTCAAGCGCACGCTTGAAGCACTCGACCCTCTCGATTTGGGGCGCAAGCGGGCAACGCGGGCAAAGAACTTCTGGGTTCTTGGCCTCGTCTACTGGATGTTCGGCCGGCCGCTGGAAGCCACGCAAGACTGGCTCAAATCGAAATTCAAAAAAGCCCCCGAAGTGGCGGAAGCAAATATTACGGCGCTCAAGGCGGGGAATGCCTATGGCGAGACGCTCGAAATTTCCGCTACGCCCAATCTGACCGCGCCGCGCGTGGCAAGGCGCAGGGACAATTCGCGCATCATGTCCGGGGGGCAGGCGATGGCGCTGGGACTCGCCGCGGTCGCGGCGCTGGGCAAGCGCGATATCGTCTATTGCTCCTACCCGATTACGCCGGCGTCCACGCTGCTGCACGCGCTGGCGCGCCTTGAAGGCGGGGTGCGCATCTTTCAGGCCGAAGACGAGATTGCGGCGGCGACGGCGGCCATCGGCGCCTCCTTCGCCGGTTCGCTCGGCGTAACCGCCAGTTCCGGGCCGGGACTGTCGCTCAAGACCGAGGCGATCGGCCTTGCCATTGCGGTGGAGTTGCCGCTGCTGGTCATCGATGTCCAGCGCGGTGGGCCATCGACGGGCATGCCGACCAAGCCCGAACAGTCCGACCTGACCATGGCCATTCATGGCCGCCATGGAGAGGCCCCCTGCCCGGTGCTGGCGCCGGCCACTCCCGACGACTGTTTCGCGATCATGATCGAGGCGGCGCGCATCGCCATCGAAACCATGAGCCCGGTGATTGTCCTGTCGGACGCCTATCTGGCCAACGCCGCTTCGGACTGGGAAATTCCCGATATCGATACGATCCCCGATCTGCTCTGGCCTGAAATCAGCCCCGAGGAGGGAGACTTCCAGCCCTTCACCCGCGATGTCTTGACGCTGGCGCGTCCCTGGGCCGCGCCCGGCACGCAAGGGCTTGCCCACCGCATCGGCGGGCTGGAGAAGGCGCAGGGCAGCGGCCATATCTCCTACGACCCGGCGAACCATGCGGAAATGACGCGAACCAGGGCGGCAAAAATTTCAAGGCTCGCGGACCGCTTGCCGGCCATCGAGCTGGAGGACGGCGCGCAGGACGGCGACATTCTCGTCATAGGCTGGGGCTCCACCCATGGATCGATCGCCCAGGCGGTCAAGGAACTGAACGGCGAAGGCGCACGCGTCTCCCACGTGCATCTGCGCCATCTGTGGCCCCTGCCGCGCGGACTGGAGGCGCTCATCAGATGTTTTCCGCACGCTGTAACAGCGGAGTTGAACACCGGCCAGCTGAGTTCCATTTTGCGCGGCGAATATCTCGCGCCTGTGACATGCATCTCTCAGGTGAACGGGCAGCCCTTCCATGTGTCCGATCTGAAAGCGGAAATCCGCAAGCATCTGGAGGCGCCCAGTTCATGAATGAGCTGCCCCTGAAGCCAAATGACTTCGGAACCGACCAGGAAGTGCGCTGGTGCCCCGGCTGCGGCGACTACGCCATTCTGAAAGCCATGAAAACGGTGCTCGCCGACATCGGCCGCTCGCCGGACGAGATTGTGTTCATCGCCGGCATCGGCTGCGCGGCGCGCTTCCCCTATTATCTCTCGACTTACGGCTTCCATACCATCCATGGCCGCGCGGCGGCCGTGGCGACGGGCGTGAAGCTGGCCAACCCCGATCTCGATGTCTGGGTCGTGGGCGGCGATGGAGATTTCATGTCCATTGGCGGCAACCACACGCTTCATGCGCTGCGCCGCAATGTCGATCTCAATCTGCTGCTGTTCAACAACGCCATCTACGGGCTGACCAAGGGGCAATATTCGCCCACCTCGCCCATCGGCACCCGTTCACCCAGCACGCCGGGGGGTTCCACCGATCAACCTGTGAATCCGGTCCGATTTGCGCTGGGCGCGGGGGCAAAATTCGTCGCGCGCGCCGCCGACACGCTCCAGACCCATCTGCCGGTGGTGTTGAAGCGAGCGCATGAAAACAAGGGCGCGTCCTTCGTGGAAATCCTGCAAAACTGCCTCGTCTATAATGACGGGGCGTTTGGCGCGATCAATGACCGCTCGCAATCGCATGAAGCCACCGTCCGCCTGGAGCATGGAAGCCCCATGATCTATGGCAAGGATGAGGACAAGGGTCTGGTGTTCGACAACGCGACCGGAGCCTTCGAAATGACCCTTCTCGCCGATCTGGCAAGCAAGGATGCCCTCGCCATTCATGACGAGACAAACCTTGTTCGCGCGCTTGCGCTTGCCGCACTGGAGCAACCGGACTTCCCTGTCCCGCTTGGGGTCATCTATGCGGCGGACGCGCCCGAGTTCATTGAGGCACGCGGCATTGCCGGCACCAAGAGCAAATGGGGGCGAACGGAACTGAAAGCTCTGCTGTCGCCACCCGCCTGACCTTCACGCTAGAGCAACATCCCTACAGCTCGATCACCAGCCCGTCATCGGCGCATTGTTCAGGAATTTCATATCTGTGCCTGAGCATCTCGGGTCCAAGATGGGTCAGCACAATGCGCTTGGCCTGCAATTCGTCCCGGTGCTCAATCAGGTCGGGGTAATTCATGTGAAAGGGCACGCTCTTTTTGAAGAAATAGCATTCACTGATCAGCAAATCCGCCCCGCGCGCCAGCTCGGGCATATGCTGCGTCCAGGCACTGTCACCCGTATAGGCGATCACTTTGCCGGCCACCTCGACGCGCATTGAGGTGGGATTGGTCGCCTCGGTATGGATCGCGGGGTAAGTGGTGATCTTGAGTCCCTTGATCTCATGCGGCTTCATCACATCCATGTCGATGATCTCCACATCGAATTTCGGCGTCATGGCCGATGATCCGGGGTACAGAGCCTCCTGAACCTTTGGCAGATGCGCAACTGTGCCTTTCGGCCCGGCGATGGTGAGGGGCGTTTCGCGTCTGGCGCCCAGCATGGCGTCCAGCAGAAGAGAGGAAACCCCTCCGCAATGATCGCCATGCAAGTGGGTCAGCAAGATGACGTCGATCTTGTTATGGGAAATGCCAAGCGCGTTCAGGGCAATCAGGCTGGAGGCGCCAAAGTCGATGGCAAAGCAGATATCCGGTGCCGCAACCAGAATGCAGGTGTTAAACCTGCCGCCGGAACCGAAGGCGTCGCCGCATCCCGCGAAGGTAATTTTCACCATGACATTTCACCTTTTTCGTATTGGAAAAACCGGTAGCCGGTTGCTTGATGCAGGGCGTCCAGAATCGCATAGACTGCTCGCGTGAACCAGCCTGCTGAAAAAATCCTCCACGACGTGTTCGGGTACAGCGCGTTCCGCCCGGGACAGGAGGAGATCGTGGATCTCCTCCTGGCGGGAGAGAATGCGCTCGTCGTCATGCCGACTGGCGCGGGAAAGTCGCTGTGTTACCAGATACCGGCGCTGCTTTCGGACGGTCTCACAATCGTGGTGTCGCCTCTGGTGGCGCTGATGGACGATCAGGTCGCGGCGCTGCGCGCCAATGGCGTGGCGGCGGCCTGCGTTCATTCGGGGCTTTCGCGCGAGGAGCAGGTGGCCAACTGGCGCGCCGTTTCAACGGGCGACTGCAAACTGCTTTACCTTTCGCCTGAACGCCTCATGACGGGCCGTATGCTCGATGCGGTGGCAAAGCTCGACCCCGGGCTTCTGGTCGTCGATGAAGCCCATTGCATCTCCAAATGGGGGGTCAGCTTCCGCCCCGAATATGAACGGCTCTCGGGCCTGCGCGAACGCTTCCCCAACGCCGCCATCGCCGCCTTTACCG
>QIGN01000136.1 GCA_003228955.1 Hyphomicrobiales bacterium | reverse complement strand
GTGCCATCACCCTTTTCCTCATCCACTCTTTTGCTCGATTCCGTGACCGAGCTGCCCGCGCGCGCGCCGGTGCCGGTTCTTCTGACGGGCTCGCATGGCGGAGCTTATGCGGCGCAATTTGCGCTGGCGAGAGGAGTGAGGGGGGCGCTGTTCCATGATGCGGGTATCGGCAGGGACAATGCGGGCATCGCCTGTCTTGAGGTTTTCGGAGCGCTTGGCCTGCCCTGCGCGGCAGTGGATGCATGGAGCGCGCGCATCGGCAATGCGGGCGACATTCTGGAGAGGGGCCGTATCTCACATGCGAATCCCGGGGCTCGGGAACTGGGTGTTGCCGCCGGGACGGGCGTTGTGGAAGCGCTCGCCGCGTTGCACGCGGCGGCCCCGGCGCTTTCGCGGGCCCCGGCCGTGGAAGACCTGCCCGCGGAAAGCGAAATCCGCGAAGCGCTGAAAGTCGAAGGCGCGCGCCGTCCCGTCTGGCTGCTGGACTCCGCGTCGCTCATTTCCGCGCGCGATGCAGGCGCGGTTGTTGTCACCGGATCGCATGGCGGCCTGCCGGGAAACGACCCCGCCCGCGCCGCAAAGGCTGATCTTTTCTGCGCCCTGTTCAACGATGCCGGTATCGGCGCGGACGAGGCCGGGGTGCGCCGTCTGGGCGCATTGGAGGGAAGGGGCATCGCCGCCGCCACGGTCGCGGCCCATTCCGCGCGCATCGGGGAGGCGGCCTCAACCCTGGAAACCGGCCTTCTTTCGCGGGTGAACCCGCCTGGCGTGAAGCTTGGCGGGGCTGAGGGAATGACCGCGCGCAAATTCGTTGAACTGGCCGCCCGCCATGACGCTGGCCAGAGCTGAATGACATGTCTTTGAAAACAAAGATAATTTTAGGCGCTGTTTTGGCCGTACTTGCGGGCACCGCCTTCGTGGCGGTTGCCGGAAACGGCGGCGCGAAGGCCGCCATGCAGAAATTCTATAGTGCCGCCGTGTCGGAAAGAACCGGCGTTTCCGTCAGGCGCAATATCGCCTATGGGCGGGGTGACCGGCAGCGGCTGGATATTTATGAGCCCTCCGATGACGATGGAACCGGGCCGATTGTCATTTTCCTGTATGGCGGCAGCTGGAGCGGCGGCGAGCGGGGAATTTACGGCTTTGTGGGCGCGGCGCTGGCTTCAAACGGGATCACGGCGATCATCCCCGATTATCGCCTCTATCCTGAAGTGCAGTTTCCCGCATTCTTCGAGGACGCCGCATTGGCCTATGCCTGGACATGGCGCAATTTTCTCGCCGGTAAAACACGGAAGCGGCCCATTATTCTGGCCGGCCATTCGGCCGGGGGGCATATGGCGGCGCTTCTGGCGCTCGACCGCGGTTATCTGAATAAAGCCGCGCCCGATGCCCCGCGTCCTTCCGCCTTTGTGTCGCTGGCCGGCCCTTTGGCGTTCGACCCGACAACATGGCCGAGCACGAGAGATGCCTTCGCCAACGTTACAAATGCGGACATTGCCCGCCCCATTGCCTTCGTGGACAAGGGCGCGCCGCCAAGCCTGCTCATACACGGGCTTGCGGACACAACAGTCCGGCTGTGGAACACACGCGATATGGCGAAGGCCCTGAATTCCGCCGGCGCGAGCGTTCGCAAAGTCGAATATCCCGGTATCGGGCATATCGGGCTCTTGACGGCCATGTCGCGGCCATTTCGCTGGCGCGCGCCGGTCCTGCGGGACATGGTGGCGTTTATCCGCGCCCTGCCGCGCAAATAAATATGGCCGGGGCTCTCGCCCCGGCCACCCGCGTCACGCAACGTACAAAATGCGCGGGGGTTACGCAGCCTGCCTGAGCCTCTCGGGGAGCGTCGCGGCGTAGCTGGCGCGTTGTGAAAAAGCATCGCGGAAGCGCGCGACGTTGGGCGCCGCCCCCAGCAGGTCCGCGCCTTCAGGCATGGACGCCACATAGTCGAGGATCGGCAGCAGTAGGAAATCGGCGATATAGGGCGTTTCTCCAAGAAAATAGGGTCCCTCCTCCAGCCCCGTGTTCAGGATTTTCAGCGTGTCGCGCACGTTAGGGAGCGCTTCGTTGATGGCCTCCATGTCGGGCGTGCCTTCGGGGCCCTTGGGAAAGGCATATTGCAGGATGTATTTTACCGTAATGCGCGGAACAACATAGTCATTGGACGCGCTGGCCCACTGTTCCATGATCGCCGCCTGGCGGCGCTCGCCGGGCACCAGTGAAGGCCCTTCGAAGCTGTCATCGATATAGCGGCAGATGGCGGTGGTTTCGAACAGCACAAAACCATCGTGACGCATCACCGGGATACGCCCGAAGGGGTGGAGCGCCAGATGCGCATCGCTTTTCATATCCGCGATGCCGTTCGGGTAATCGAATGTGAGATCGTATTCGACGCCTTTTTCCATGCAGGCGATGCGGCAGGTGCGAACGAATGTACTGAGATCGGCGCCAATGATTTCCAGTTTGGACATGGGAGATTTCTCCTAAACAGGTTTGAGGGAAACAAAGTGAAAGCGGCGGCGGCTCCTAACCGGCCATCGCCTTCATGGCCTCGGCCATATCTTCGGATGTCACATCCTTGACATGGGTGGCCAGCGTCCAGCGGTGACCCCAGGGGTCCTGCAACACGGAGGTGCGGTCGCCCCAGAACATGTCCTGGGGTGCCGACTGCTCGTTCATGCCGGCATCCACCGCGCGTTTGTGCGTGGCGTCGATGTCCCCGACATAAAGATAAAAACGCGAGCCTGCCCCATCCTTCGGCGCAATCATGCCCGCGTCCGGATTTTCATCGCACAAAAACAGCATGGATGAGCCGATTTTCAGCACGGCGTGCATGATGGCGTCGGACCCCGGTACGTTCAGCTTGCCGGCAATCTCGGCCCCGAGCGCCTTTTCATAAAGCGCCAGCGCCGCATTTCCATCGCCGACAACGATAAACGGCGTAATGGTGTGAAAGCCCTCTGGTATTGCGGCCATACGTTTCCTCCTGAAAAAACTGTTGCGATCGGCCGAACTCAAAAAGGGGGGCGAGCCGGGCTGACCGCGCGCATTGTCGGGGGGAATAAAATATGTTCAAGAACATATTTTGAATTCGCGCTAGGGTACCGATCACAAGCCCGTCAGCAGGCAGGAAACCCGGAGTCTCGTTATGCCCTATTCCCCTGAACACAAAGCAGAAACCCGCGTCCGGATCGTCGCCAGCGCGCGCAAACTCTTCAACCGGCGCGGCTTTTCGGAGGTTTCCATCGACGAGGTCATGAGCGCGGCGGGGCTGACGCGCGGCGGGTTTTACAATCACTTCGCCACCAAGGACGAGCTTTACGCCGAAGCGATTTCCCGGACCCTTCAATGCGAAAAGACCGGTCCGGATGGAAAGACGCTCGATTTCACGATGCCGCCCGCGTATATCGCGCAGCAGATCATCGCGGTCTATCTTTCCGAACGGCATTTCCTCGATATCGAAGACAGCTGCGCCCTGGTGGCCCTGCCCTCGGACACGGCGCGCGGCGGAGCAGCGGTCAAACAGGCCTACCGTCAGGTGCTCGAGACCATGATCTCCCTGTTCCAGGCCAGCCAGGGCGACCACCCGCTCGCGCGCCGGCGCGCGGTGGCCATCGCCACGCTTTGCGTCGGCGGCATGGTGCTGGCGCGCGCGGTCGACGATACCAGGCTGGGCGATGAAATCCGCGAAGTCGCCATGGGCGAGGCGCTTGAGACAGGCGGATGGGGAGTAAAGGCGCCGGCGGCCGCGGCGGAATGAGTGTGACGAGCCAGAGTGGACTGCCTGGTGGAAAGTATTTGCTTGGCGCCGTCACGGTTGCCGCAATGGCGTTCTTCGCCGGGATTTCTCCGGCCCAGGCCTTCTGTGTCGAGAATCGGACCGAGACCCGGCTGTTCTTCACCGCCCAGTTCAAAGGCGAGGCCGCCAAGGGTCTCATATTTCGCCAATGGGTCAATGGCGGGGCAAGCGCCTGCGGTGCGCCGGAACGCGGGCCGGGCATATTGGTGGTCTTTGTTTGTACCGCTGAAGACGCGGTTGAAGGTTGCGCAAATGAAATAGCGGCGGCGGGCGCGCTGCGTCTGCGCAAATTTGACGAATTCGACAATTGCGTCCGTGGAAGGTTCCACCAGGTCATGAATTCACTTCCTGGTTAGCGCCCTTCCCCTGGCAAGCGCCGTTTCAATGACCGACTTGATGCTTGAAAAGGGCCGCGCGCCGCTTATCGGGAAGGTGTCGCCGTTGGGAGCAATCACTACCATATAGGGGGTCCCCCGGCCTCCCGAAGCGGTTGCGTCCTGATAGTCCGCCTCGATGTGAGCGGCATACTTGCCGCCGCGCATGTCCCCCTGAATACAGACCTCGAATTTCGCACGGTCCAGACCGATAAATTCAGCGATGTCCGGAAGCTTTGCAAGATCGAAGCGGTCATTTGCCGGCGTAATTTCAAAAAGCCTGTCGGTAAACGCCCAGAATGCGTCATTGCCGCCGAGTTCGTTGGCGCATTCGGATGCCTGGGCTTCCTTGCGCGCCTTCTTGTGCAGCGCATCAAGCGGGAAATGACGGTATACCCACGCGACCTTTCCAGAAGCCCCGTATTCGGACATGATCTGCTTCAGGGTGGGATGAACGCGCTTGCAGAAGGGACACTCGAAGTCGGAGAATTCCACGATCTTGACCAGGGCGTCGGCACTGCCGCGGATGTGGTCCTCCGCGCTGACCGGCTTGATCGCCCTGGACATATCGCTCGGTCTGGCTGCGGCCACCGCCGCTGGCGCCGGTGGTGGCGGTGGTCCGGCCACGCCTTTCGGCAATACCTTGGAGATGATCTCGGGGTGATTCAGGATGTAGTCGCGCACGATCTGCTCAATAGTCTGGGCGTCTTCCGCGCTGAAGTTGCCCACCGTCCGGCTCTGATGCGTCGCCATCGCGGGAAGGCTCAGAATGACGCCGAGGACGAGAGCCAAGGCGCCGGCGACAAAATGAAACTGCTTGCGTGCCTGCATCGGCCTGCTCCGTGAATTCGCCTGGGTTTGTTTACAGGGGCGGGTCGCCGAGCCGGCGCGAAATCGCGGGCTTTTTGAGGTGCGGAACAACACATAACTCCAGTACATCGCCAACCTGACCTGAACTCTGTCCGAGATACACAGCTACCGGTAGTTCTCAAATGTGTCCCGGAGTGGTCCGGACGATAGGTGACGGCAGCGGATAAGGAAACAGCAAATTTCCTTTCCCGCTGTTCCGGTTAATTTTTCTTTGCGGCGGCGGCGCGGAAATTTCGCGCGGCATGTGCCGGTCGAATTGTGCCGGATTTGCTAACGGTCAGCGTAGTTGGTAGGTTCTGCACCGGTACTCGCTGTCTTTTCGCGTGGGGGGGAATAGTCTGACACGAGTTGTTACCACGCGAGCAGGGCCAGCCAGTGAGCCGTGCCGGCGCACAGGAGTATGCGCCGCCAGACGCGCCTCCTCTTTCTTCTCCCGGCTTGCAAAAAATATGGCGGCCGCGGTTGTGGCCGCGCTGTTCTTCTCCATGGCGCTTTTTGCCGCGTCAGGCGCAAGTCAGGCCGGCCGGGATGCCCCGCGGGCGGAAGTGAATTTCTCCCCGGCTAATTTCTCCCCCGCTGAAGAAGCCGCGATCGAGCTGCGCACGCGGGCCCGTATCCAGAAGTTGATGCGCCTGGCGCAGAAGCAGCAGGAAAAGAAGGCTGCCCCGCCGCCGCAGAAGAAGGCCGCGCCGCCACCCCAGAAGAAGGCCGCGCCGCCACCGCGGAAGAAGGCTGCGCCACCACCCAGGAAGAAAGCCGCGCCGCCTCCGAAGAAAAAAGCGGCACCTCCGCCAAAGAAGAAGGCCGCGCCACCGCCGAAGAAGAAGGCCGCGCCTCCGCCGAAGAAGAAAGCAGCGCCGCCTCCGAAGAAGAAGGCCGCGCCACCGCCCAAGAAGCCCGCGCCCGTGCAGCAGGAAAAGGCGCCACCCGCGAAGACGCCCGCGCCGCAACCAAGCCCCACCGGCCAGCAGGAGCAGGGGAACGCCGCCTTTTGCCAGGCCAACCCGAAAAGCCCGAAATGCGCCGGTGGCGCGCCGCAGCCGGACCTTGGAGGATCGCAGGGGCAGGGCACCGGCGTTGGCTCGATTTGCGAACAGAACCCGCAACTGCCGCAGTGCCAGCCTGGCGGCGCGGGCAACCAGAACCCGCCCGTACCACCTCCGCCGCCCGGCGGCTCAGGCCCGACGCCTCCCGCACCCCCAGCACCGCCTCCACCGCCAGCAGGGCCCTCGATTCAATCTTCGGATGGATGTCCGGCGGGTTCACTGACCTACCTTGGCCAATGTGTCGATCAGTGCCCGGTGGGCATGGGCATTCGGACTGATGGCACCTGTGGCGCATGTCCGGCCGGAACGGCCGAAGAGCCTGCGGTAGGGGCGGATGGTGTCTGCCTTACGGGCTGCCCCGATGGTCAGGAAATGTTCGCCGGACAGTGCGTCTATCCGGGCAATTGCCCCTCCGGACAGGTTCAATATACCGACACCTCCACTTCACCGCAGAGTCAGGCTTGTGCCGAAAGCTGTCCCGATGGGCAAATTCAGGTGCTCAACAAATGCACCAGCCGGAGCGCATGCACCAATATAATGGGCGGCGAGGTCTACAATATGGAGCAGTGCGTCGAGCAGTGCCCGGCCGGGTCGCTCAGCTTTATCAGCGGATGCTACGACCAGTGTCCGGAGGGGGTTGGCGACCTGGGCGATGGCACCTGCGGGGTCTGTCCATCCGGGACGGAAGCCGTAAACGGCGCCTGTCTCGATGTTTGCCCAGCCGGGACTGTCCGGGGCGAGGGGGATCAGTGCGTTACCGGATGCCCCGATGGTCAGGAATTCTTCGCCGGGCAATGTGTTTTCCCGGGAAATTGCCCGGCGGGACAGGTTCAATATACCGATACCACCACTTCACCGCAGAGTCAGGCTTGTGCCGAAAGCTGTCCCGAGGGATTGATTCAGGTTCTCAACAAATGCACCAGCGATAATGCCTGCGTTAATATACTGGGCGGCGCGGTCTACAATAATGAACAATGCGTCGAGCAGTGCCCCGCCGGACTGGAAGCCGTTAACGGCGCCTGTGTTATCGCCTGTCCCGCCGGACAGGAAGCGGTGGACGGCGCCTGTGTTGCCGCCTGCCCGGATGGCACCAGCCGGGTTGGCAATCAATGCCGGGTTGTCTGCGCCGAGGGCGAGATCCCTTGGGGCACCCAGTGCGTGGCGACCGGGCAATGTCCTCAAGGCGAGGTGAGTTATGAAGGGCAATGCGCCGAAAGCTGTCCTGACGGATGGATTGATCGTCAGGGTATCTGCGTCCAGGAAGAGGCCTGCATCGCGCAGGGAGGCGAAGTCGAGCTCAACCAGTACTGTGTAGCGGCATGTCCCGATGGCGAGATGCGCTGGGGCCTGAATAATTGCGTCGCGCAATGTCCCGAGGGCGCGGTCGAATTTGCCGGGCGGTGCGTCGCAGGGGGAGGCAAATGCGACGAAGGGCAGGTGCGAATTTCAACATCTAATGTGTGGGCGTGCGTCAACAGTTGCCCCGGTGGAACCCTTGATCGGGCCGGGGGCTGTGTCAACAGCGGCGTGTGTATAGCGCAGGACGGCGTTGTCCTGGGCGATCAGTGCCTCGAACAGTGTCCCGCCGGGCAGGAAGCGGTAAACGGCTCTTGTACCATCACCTGCCGCGCCGGGCAGGAAGTCGTTGATGGCGCCTGCGTTATCGACTGCCCCGAGGGCGAACTCAGATCGGGCGATCAGTGTGTCGCCCAGTGTCCGACTGGTCAGATCATAGACGGGAATACGTGCGTGGCGGAATGCCCCGAGGGCAAGGTGAAGGCATTTGAATATGGTGGCAATTATTGCACTGTCGACAGGGCTTGCCCCGGGGGTCAGGTTTACTCAGGGGGTCAATGCATTGAGGAAATCGGCTATGAGGATTATCTTTCGTGGTGCCTTGCAAGGGTGGAACAGGCACGGGCGGAACAAATCGAGTGGCCCCATGGCGTTGTCGGGGCAACGGATGAGGAAACATGCAGGAACACAATCGGTCAGCAATGCGAAGAGGATTATTCTGACCTCAATGCGAGAGCTTGCCAGGAACGGCCCTGCCCTGATGGCCAGGATAATGTAAACGGGCAGTGTGTTGCGTCCTGCGTCGAGGGCAGCGAAAGGGTTGGCGCCATTTGCCAGTGTTCAGGCGGTCAGGTCTTGCAGGAAGGTGGCGTCTGCGCGGCGAGTTGCGCGGAAGGAACCGTCCTTGACCGGAACGGCCAGTGCACATCGCAGTGTGCTGGTGAATTTCAAACCGTGCTGAACGGCCAGTGCTTCCCGGGACCCAACTGTCCGCGAGGTTATACGCGGCAGGAGAACGGAGTATGCGTTGCGCCCCCCACCCCCCCGCCATCTGGATCACCTCCGGGCGAGTACGAGGGGATATGCGGCGGTAATGCAGCTAGTTCTCCATATTACGTCAGATACAACGGCGTTTGTGTGCTCAGGCAGGACGCTCCCTATGAAGTCGTCCTTGAGAATTGTCTGGTCGGAAAAGGATTCGGGGAAGGTGAAGCCAGCCTCGACCAGACGACCTGCGAGCAACTGATCGTGGATAATTGCAAGAGTAACGTGGACCTTGGCCAGAATTTCACCAACCAGCAGATGGCCCGTTATTGCGGCGATATCGCCAATCCAGCGGATGGAGAATACGTGCCTCCCCCCACCGCCGGGGGTGAGCAACTGCCTGCTGAAGACCAACCGCCTGCTGAAGACCAACCGCCTGCTGAAGACCAACCGCCTGCTGAAGACCAACCGCCTGCTGAAGACCAACAGCCACCGCCCGATGCGGGCACGCCTCCGCCTCCAGCGCCCGGCAAGGTCACGAAGAGGCCACCGGTGGACACCATCGCCGGCTACAGAAAACGCATCGCCGCGCAGCGCCCGCTGGGCATTGTCATCGCCAATGCGCGCTATTCGAGCAAGGTGATCAAGAACGCCCCCCATGCGGCGGGCGGCGCGGCGGCCTTCGTGAAATTCCTCAATCAGGATATGAGCCTGCCCGGGGCCCGCATCCTCTCGCGGCGCGACATGCACCGCCGGGACTTCGTTACTCTGTTTGGCCGGAAGGGCGGCCCCGCCGGGCGTCTGAAGACAATCCTGACGCGCGCGCCGGCCTCGGAACTCATCATTTATTATTCGGGGCGCGCCATGCCGGTCGAGGATGGCCGGGACGCCGTGCTTCTGCCGAGGGACGCGAAATTCGACCAGCCAATTCAGACCGGATACCGGTTGTCGGAGTTGTATCGCAGGGTCGCGGCGCTCGGAGTGCGGCGGCTGCGGCTCTATCTCGATACGGCCTTCTCCACCCCCCCGAACGCGCAACCGGTTGCCAATGCGCCCGCGCCCAAACGCGTGCAAATCGCGCCGCTGCCCGGGCCGTTTGGCAAGTTCATATCCCGCAATTGGGTCGTGATCGGCGCGGGCACGGGAACGCAAGCCACTTATGCGGACCCCAAAGCTCAGCGCAGCGCGTTCACCAATGTATTGCTTGCCGGTTTGCGCGGACAGGCCGATATCCTGGGTGAGGGCAACAACAATGGCGCGGTAACGGCCGGGGAACTGGACGCCCTTATGCGCAACGAGCTGCATGTGGTCGTGAGCAAGGCGACAGGCGGGACCCAGCGCCCCAGCCTGATTGGCCGCCAATCGGAAATCCTGACCGTGGGTCCCTTTGCCGCGCTGACACCGCTGCCGGACGCCGCGCCGCCGCCGCCACCTGCTTTCGTCAAGCCCAGCTTCGACTGCGCAAAGGCCCGCGCCCCGGCCGAGAAGGCGATCTGCGCCAGCCCGGAAATAGCAACGCTCGATAACGCCATGGTCGGCTTGTACAAAAAGGCGAGGCGTGCGCGCAGAGGCGCGGCGCGGAACGCTCTGACGGCGCGGCAGAAGCAATGGCTCAGGCAGCGCAATGCCTGCGGGCCGGATATCGCCTGCCTGACCAAGCGCTATGACGAGCGCATTCAGCAGCTGCAATAGGGTGTAACCGACGCGCTACTTTTTCGCGTCGCGAATGAAATCCATGAAGCGCTCAAACAGATAGTGGCTGTCCTGGGGGCCGGGGGAGGCTTCGGGGTGATACTGCACCGAGAACACCGGCTTGCCGGTGAGGCGCAGGCCGCAGTTCGAGCCGTCGAACAGGGAAACATGCGTTTCCTCGACTGCCTTGGGAAGCGTGTCGCGGTCCACCGTGAAGCCGTGATTCATTGAGGTGATTTCCACTTTGCCCGTGGTGAAATCCTTCACCGGGTGGTTGGCGCCGTGGTGGCCCTGGTGCATTTTTTTGGTCGTCGCGCCAAGCGCCAGCGCCAGGATCTGGTGCCCCAGGCAAATGCCGAAGACGGGCAGGCCGCTCGCCACCAGTTTTTTGATTTCCGGTACCGCATATTCGCCCGTCGCAGCCGGGTCGCCGGGGCCGTTGGAGAGAAAAATCCCATCGGGTTTGCGCGCAAGGATGTCGTCCGCGTTTGTCTGCGCCGGGACCACGGTGACCCGGCAACGCGCGCTCGCCAGACAGCGCAGGATGTTGCGCTTGAGCCCATAATCGATGGCCACCACATGAAATTGCGGATTGTCCTGCCGCCCGTAACCCGCATCGAGCGTCCACAGGGTCTCATCCCATTCGTAAGATTGCCCGCAGGTAACTTCCCGCGCGAGATCGAGCCCTTCGATACCGTGCCACGCCGACGCTTCCTGTTTCAGCGCATCGGGATCGAACGCGCCCGTTTCGTCATGGGCGATGACGGCGTTGGGCATTCCTTTTTCGCGTATCAACGCGGTCAGGGCGCGCGTATCGACGCCGCAGATACCGACAATGCCGCGCGCGGCAAGCCAGTCGTCCAGATGCTGGAGGGCCCGGTAATTGGAGGGGTCGGTGATGGAGGCGCGCAGGATGCAGCCGCGCACCCCCGATGTGGCCGCGAGATTAGTCGTTTCGATGTCGTCCGGGTTGGCGCCGACATTGCCGATATGGGGGAAGGTGAAGGTGATGATCTGCCCGGCATAAGAGGGGTCGGTCAGAATTTCCTGATAACCGGTCATGGCGGTGTTGAAGCAGACCTCGCCAACGCTTTGCCCGGTGGCGCCAATGCCTGTCCCCTCAATCAGCGTGCCGTCGCCAAGCGCCAGAACGGCGGTGCGGCGCGGCGCCGGCCAGCCCATGGCCTTTTTCGCGTTTTGCATTCGAGTGCCTGCCTTGCTCATCGCGAAACCGTCCGGGGCGAACCGTTAGCCGGGTTTCGGGCGTCATGCGCCTTGGTCTGCCTGCGGCTAAATTGGCCGGACATTACGGGAAGAAAACGTTACCGTCAATTGAATCATAATATTTTTTCTTGTTATATATCAATGTTTTACAATGAAAAAACGTGTTGCTTTCCTGGCCAGCCATGCATTACGCTATGGCCTCTCACAAGAGCGGAATGAAGAATCCAATGCGTGATGAAATCAATCAGGCCCTGAAGGCCGCCATAAAGATGCAGGACAAGCGGCGCATGTCCACCTTGCGGCTTGTCAGCGCCGCGATCAAGGACCGCGATATTGCCGCGCGCTCCAGCGACAAGAAGTGCGTGTCCGACTCCGAGGTCATGGAAATCCTGTCGAAGATGGTCAAGCAGCGCCATGAGTCCATCAAGACCTATAATGAGGGCGGGCGCCCTGAACTCGCCCAGCAGGAACAGGAAGAAATAGAAATCATCAAATCGTTCCTTCCAAAGCAGCTGTCAGAAGAAGAAATCCGCGCGGCGGTCGTTGCCCTGATGGAAGAGATTGGCTGCGCGGGTCTGAAGGACATGGGCAAGACCATGGGGGCGCTGAAAGAGCGCTATACTGGAAGCATGGATTTCGCCAAGGCCAGCCGTTTCGTCAAGGAACAGATCGCGGAGCGCTGCGGGTAGGGGACGCCCCTGCGCCAGTCCATTCGCCGCCATGGGGCGCTGGAAACAACGATTGCGGCGGAGCCTTGATAAAAGCTCCGCCGCTTTCCGTTCATGCCGGAAGTTTTTGCGCTTCCCTAGAAAGAGCCGCGATAGACCTCCGGGCGAAGCGGCTTGTCGATCATATGAATGACGCCGTTATCGGCGGCGATATCCGCTTTGACGACTTTGGTGCCGTTCACCATCACACCGCTCATCGCGTCGATCATCATCATTGTGCCTTCAACGGTCTTGGGTTCGGATTTTTTCCCTGAAAGATCCGCCGACATGATCTTGCCGGGCACAATGTGGTATTTCAGCAGGCGTACAAGATGTTCTTTCTTGGCCGGATTCAGGAACAGATCAACTTCCTTTTTGGGCCATTTCGCAAAGGCCGCGTCAGACGGGGCGAACACGGTGAAAGGGCCGCTGCCACTGAGTGTGCCTTCCATGCCGGCGGCTTTGATCATCTTCACGAAGATCGAGAATTCCGGGTTGGCGGCGGCGGTGTGGACGATGTCTCCGGCCTTGGCCGGCACGGCGGCAAGTGCAAATGGCAGGGCAAGCGCCGCGGCCAGAATCTTCGAACGTATTGAATGCATACTGAGCTCCCTTCAGGTTTGGTCCCGTAGTTGGACTAAAGGAGCTACGATTCAAACCGTGTTTCAGTTCCCGGTTTCGGGAAAAAAAATTCACGAAGCTGTGATTGTTTCGGGGGCGGTGGCGATGGCGCGCGAAAGAGCGGTTTGCGGAGCAGCGCGGGAAACGCCAGGTGGAGAGGCCTGCGGGAACTCCATATCAAAGGACCGGGTCGCAAACCTCATCGTCCCGGAGCCGCGAAGGTGTCTCTTCGTTCGCGCGGTATTCAAGGATATCTCCCGGCTGACACTCCAGCGCCGCGCAAATCTTCTCAAGCGTCTCGAAGCGAACCCCCTTCACCTTGCCGGATTTGAGCAGCGAGACATTCTGTTCGGTAATGCCGATGCGCGCCGCAAGCTCTCTTGAGCGCATTTTCCGCCGCGCCAGCATAATGTCGAGATTGACGATAACCGGCATGGCGTTCAGATGATCTCCCGGTTCTCTTTGGCAATCCGGACGGCCTCGGCCATGACATAAGCGATCGCCAGCAGCAGCCCGCCAAGGGCGGCCACCAGATAGTCCTGGAGGGAGAAGGACATGGTGATGCTCCTGTTTCCAGGAGTTGCGCCGAAGCTCAGTGTGGCGCTGAGCGCCGCCTGCACGAGGGGGCTCATAAAAATGGCGCCAATCACCGCCAATGCGATATGCCGCAGGCGTTCCGCGGCGCGCGCCGTGAAGATTTCGCCCCGCCGGTATCCGGCAAACAGGAAGAAGGCATGATAGAGCGCGTAAAACACGACGGTGAGCGGCAGGGATGAAATGAGAAAGCCATACGTCCTGGCCGTGCCGTCGAGCGTAATATCCGCGGGCGAGAGCCCAAGGCGCGGCAGAACGAGCCATTCGATAATCCCGGGCGACAGCCACACCCAGGCGAGGCCGATCTCCGCGAACAGGGCCCCGGCGATGACCACGCCCTGCATGATCAGGGAGAGGCGGCGAATGCGATCGATCGGGTTTGGCGCGGGCAATGCAGAATCCGGCATCGGAAACAGGTCCTTGCTGTTTAGTAATTATTATTTATCGTAAAACAATAAAAAATGATTGTGTTAATTTTAAGGCCGTAGCGGCAACGCCCGGCCGACGAGAGTGCTTTCCGAAAAAAAGCACATTAAATCAAAGACCCTAGAAAAATCCGCCCGCGAGCCAGAGCGCGGCGATCAGCACGGCGAAGGTGAACAGGGTCACGAAAAAAATCGTGGCCGAACCGGGCTGTTCGCCGCCGTCGCCGCCATGTTCGCCGTGATCGTCCGTGGCGGCACCGGTCGAGCTGTCCCCGCCGCCAGGCGCGACCGCGTTTGCTGCAACGCCGTGTTCGCCATGCACCGCGCCGCCGGCCTCCTCCGCGCGAAGAACGGTCAGCATCCCGTGTTTCATATTGTTGACCACCAGCCACCAGTTTATCGGATAGGCCAGCGCAAAGCCGACGATCAGCGCCATCGACATGACGAACCAGAAGGCGGGCTGAAACGGGTCGCCGGCGTTTTCGATCCGGGGCATGAGAAACTTCATGGTCGGAATCATGCCGGCCATCAGCAGATTCATCGACACCAGTTCGGGAATGAAGGTTTCCCGGAGCGAGCGCGTATAGGACCCGTCATACATATCGCGCATGGCGAAGGCCTGGAAGTAGGTCCAGCCGAACCCGAAGCCCAGCGCGTATTCAAGCGTGAAGTCGCTCCATGGCGAGAGGTGCAGGACGGCGCCGATTGCCGCGCCCGCGATAATGCCGAGACCGTCGCCCGCCGCGCAATGCATGGTCGAGCCCAGCACCTGGCGCCATCTGGCGGAGACGAACTGCTCGTGATGGCCCTTGAGCGGCTCACGGCAGCCAAGCACGTAAAAGAATGCGCCGAGCGGCCCGGTGAAAACGACCAGGATGACGAAGGCCCATTTGAGGACCGTCGACTCAGGGGTTTTGGGGATGTCGATGACGACGAACGCCAGCGACAGGCCGGTCAGAACGAACCAGACGAGCATGACACCTTCAATCATCGCAAATCCCCCCAGTGAGCTTTGGCCATGATGATAGCCGAATGCGGCCAATCGCGAAAATCGAAACTGGCCGGCGGCCGGCGCGTCTTCCCGCGCACGCCCATTGAACCTTTTAGCGCTTTAAAGCGACCAACAGACAGAGCCCTGGAAGTTCAAACGGAATGGAGACCTCTGATGACCCCGATAGAGAGCCGCGAGCGGACCTGCATATTACAGGCGATGGTGTCCATGGCCGCCTCGGATGGAGAGGTCGATGCGCGCGAGGTGGCGACGATCCGCAAGCTCTTCATCCAGATCACCGGCGAGGCGGTCAGCGCGGATGAGATAACCCGCGCGCCTTCCGGCTACAGGGCCCGCGGCCTGACCTTTGCCGGCAAGCTGGCGCGCGAGCGCCATCGTCTCAGCCGCGAGGTCAGGGAAACCATCCTGCGCGGCGCCTATATGGTTCTGCTGGCCGATGGACGCGTTGGCGCGCGCGCGCGCAACAGGCTCATCGAATTCGTCCACGCCCTGAACATCTCGGAGATTCACCGGGGCGTTATTTTCGAGGATGTGGAGCGGACTTTGCACTGAGGTTTTTTGGTGTCCGGGAGAGGACATAAAACCATGCCCGACGGCGCGTCCGCCTTATGCCGAAACCAGAACTGCACCCTGTTTCGCTGTTGTCGTCTATAGTGGGGTTTGAAATCGCAAGGGGGTAATCGCCAAGATGGACGCTGAAACGCAACTTAACCCAGCCCAGCGAGCAATGGTCGCGGTCTGGGAGGAGCACATGCGGTGCGAATTTGAAACCGCGAGCGTGGAAGACACCATGCGGACCATGGCCGAAGGCGCCCATGTAAACCATGTTCCGGTGCTGACCGGCGGAGTCGGCTTGGGCGATGTGAAGGACTTCTACGAAACTCACTTTATTCCGCAAATGCCGCCGGACACGGAAATAACGCCCGTCTCGCGAACGGTCGGCAACGACAGTATCGTCGATGAGCAGATTTTCAAATTTACCCATTCCATCGCCATGGACTGGATGCTGCCCGGCATCGCTCCGACCAACAGGCAAGTCGAAATCCCGCTCGTTGCGATCATCGGATTTCGCGACGGCAAGGTATCGCACGAACATATTTACTGGGACCAGGCCTCGGTGCTTGTCCAGCTGGGTCTGCTGGATGCCGCGTCTCTTCCCGTGGCTGGCCGGGAGAGCGCGCAAAAGGTTCTCGACCCGGCCTCGGAACCGTCAAACGCCCTCATCGCCCGTGCCCGTGGATAGAAGACGCGTTTGGCGGGGAACTTTGCGCCAGTGCCAAGTGGTCCGCTAATGACCAGACAGTGTTGCGACAGAATTTAAGTGGAAGCGGACTTTCTTTCCAAAAAATCGCCGGGATACACCCGGGCGTTATCTTCGAGGCATAGGGTGCACCTGCCGCTGAGCTTTGGCGTGATGCTATTCCTTGCTGCGTACATTGTGCTCCATATAGCTGCGCAGGACTGTATTGATGCGGGTCTGATAACCGCGTCCGGTTTTCTTGAAATAGGCGATGATGTCTTCGTCCAGCCGGATACTGACGGGTTTTTTTCTGGCCCGGCGAACGAGCTCTGCCTTGGACCAGTCGATGTCCAGAGGCGCTGCATCGGGATCATCAGCGACCCTCGAAGCAATCTCCTGATCGCCCAGAGTTCGAATGCGTGCAAAATCAGTCTTGCCCCTCTTCAGCTTTTCCGCTGAACGCCTTGAAATATGCTTTTCGCTCATTTTGCCTCGCCCGGCGCGCCGAGATTATCCGGCATGCCTTACTCCTGACTGTGTAGACGACTGCAATCTCGAACCCGTCGAGATCACCCAAGGCCACGTGGCGAACTTCTTTGCCGCGATCGGATCGAACGGTGAGAATTGACCCTTCGAATATTCTTGCCGCATCCTCAAAATCGATCCCATGCTGATCGATGTTCTGTTTTCTCTTCCGCTCATCCCATTCGAACCTACCGAACGGGACTGCGTGCCGACTGGTGTCGGTCATGCAAATTCCTTCCAACCTGACTATACTGCCTTTGGAGGGGATCGCTCCCCGTTCGGATGATTTGTATATACAATATATATATGCAAAATTCAATAGTGGATAGCGGGTGCAAGTCGCATGTGTGATTCGTCGGGTTTTGCAATTCGACTAAACTCGACGAATACAACAAGTGATTCGCCCCCAAAGGCCCCCATGCGCTTCGACCAGTCATTCCTCGACGAGATACGCGACCGCCTGCCCGTTTCGCAGGTGGTTTCCAAACGCGTGAAGCTGAAGCGGCAGGGGCGTGAATTCATTGGTCTCAGCCCCTTCAAGCAGGAGAAGACGCCTTCCTTCACGGTCAATGACCAGAAGGGGTTTTATCACTGCTTTGCGTCGGGCGAACATGGCGACATTTTCAAGTTTCTGCAGGTGACCGAAGGGCTGTCTTTTCCTGAGAGCGTGGAGCGTCTGGCGGGGGAGGCCGGGCTGGATATGCCGAGGGCGGCTCCGGGGGAGGAGCAGCGCGAGAGGGGCCGCGACCGTCTGCGGGACGTCATGGAAGAGGCGTGTCTGTATTTCGAGGCGGCGCTGAAGGATCCGCCGGGCGGGATCGCGCGCGATTATCTGCGCGCCCGCGGCGTGACGGCGGAAACGCAGGACGCCTTCCGCATTGGCTATGGCGGCAGGGACCGCCACGGGCTGAAGGAACATCTGGCGTCCAAGGACTTTACCGCCGGGGAAATGGTGACGGCGGGGGTCGTCATCGCCGGCGACGATATCCCCGTCTCCTATGACCGGTTTCGCGAGCGGCTGATCTTTCCCATTCGCGATTCAAGGGGCAAGGTCATTGCTTTTGGCGGGCGCGCGCTTGCCGAGGGCGTCAAGGCAAAATATGTGAACTCCCCCGAGACGCCGCTGTTTCACAAGCGCAGCGTCCTGTTCAATATGGGCGCCGCGCGCCAGGCCGCCTATGAAAAGGCTCAGGTGATTGTCGTTGAAGGCTATATGGACGTGATCGCGCTGGCACAGGCGGGTTTTCCCAATGCGGTGGCTCCGCTGGGCACCGCGCTCACCGATGATCAGCTTAAACTGCTGTGGCGCATGGCGGCCGAACCCGTGCTCTGCTTCGATGGCGATGAGGCGGGGCTCAGGGCCGCCTACCGGGCCGTCGACACAGCCTTGCCCCTGCTTGAGCCGGGGCGCAGCCTCACCTTTGCCTTTATGCCCCATGGGCAGGACCCGGACGATCTTATCGCTGGACAGGGAGCGGGGGCCTTCCGGGCCTTTATCGAAAAGGCACGCCCCCTGGCGGGTGTTCTGTGGGCGCGCGAAGTGGAGGGCGGTGATTTTGCCACGCCGGAGCGCCGCGCGGCGCTTGAAGACCGGCTGGCGGAGTTGCTCAGGAAAATCACGTCAAAGCGGGTGCGCCGCCACTATGGCGACGACATCGCGGAGCGCCTGAAAAAGCTGTGGAGCGGGGGACGGCCTGACCCGCGCGCGCCTGGCGGTGGGCGGATGGGACGCAATTCGGCGCGGCGTCCCGGGTTCGACAGGAAAACCGCGCACGGTTTCTCCCCAAACCGGCAATGGAACATCTGGGGGCAGGGGCCGGCGAGCGAAAGCCTGAAGCAAAGCGCGCTGGTGCGCGGGCGCTCGCAAATCGCATCCCGCGAGGCGCTTATTCTGCATACCCTGCTCAATCACCCCTGGCTTGTGGAGGCTCATCCGGAGGAAATCGCCGAGATCCGCTTTGAAAATGTGGGCCTCAATGCCCTGCGCGACGCAATGTTAAATCTCATGAGTTGCGATAAACCTCTTGACTCCGAAGCCTTTCGTACTCAATTGAGTCAGAGCGAAAGTGGCGCTGCCGTGGCCCAGGTCGAACGCGCCATTACACATAAGAGTGACTGGTTTGCCGAACCCGGTGCCGCGCATTGCGATGTGGAGACCGGGTGGCGGCATATTTTGGCGTTGCACCGCAAGTCGGTTGAACTGGGACGCGAGCTTGAAGCGGCTGAACGCGCGTACCAGAGCGAGGAAAGCGAGACCGCGCTTGAACGGCTCAATGATATTCACAGGCAACTCTGCGACCTGGACGGCAGGGAGGCAAGCATTGAGGGCTATGGGGCCCAGTCGGGCCGGTCCGCCGACTCGGTTTCCTGACAGCCGCGCCGTGCGGGGGTTGCATGGTTAATCCGGATTTAACGGATATGCCCCTAGTTAGGGTGGCGAGGCAGGTTGACGGACGTTTGACAGCCAGGACTTTCCGCCGCGACGCGGCTGGCGCCATGAGCGCGCGCGGGACCAGTTCCTTGCATTGAGGTTTGAAGGACAAATATGGCGACGAAAACGGTACAGAGCGAAGAACGCGAGGCACCCGCGGGCGAGAGTTCCGACGGTCCTCTGCTCGACATGTCCGACGCGGCGGTGAAGACGCTCATCAAGACCGCCAAGAAGCGCGGCTATGTCACCTATGAGGAGATCAACTCCGTGCTGCCCTCCGACCAGGTTTCGTCCGAGAAGATCGAGGACACCATGTCCATGTTCTCCGACATGGGCGTCAATGTGGTCGAGTCCGACGAAGGCGAGGAGGGCGAGGACGCTTCGAAGAAAAGCCCCGTTGTCGTCACCAAGTCGAAAACGGTCGCCAAGACAACCAATTCATCCGCCACCGAGCGCACCGACGACCCGGTGCGCATGTATCTGCGCGAGATGGGCACCGTCGAGCTGCTCAGCCGCGAGGGCGAGATCGCCATCGCCAAGCGCATCGAGGCCGGCCGCGAGGCCATGATCGCAGGGCTTTGCGAAAGTCCGCTCACCTTTCAGGCGATCATCATCTGGCGCGACGAGCTGAATGAGGCGCGCATTCTGCTGCGCGACATCATCGATCTCGACGCCACCTATGCCGGCCCCGACGCCAAGAAGGTTCCCGAAGCCAAGCCTCCTGAAGGCGAGGGCGCCCCTGGCGCGGCACCAGGCGCCCCCGGCGCGGCACCAGGCGCCCCCGGCGCAAATGGCGCCGCCCGGCCCGAACATGAAAAGACCGCCAATGCGCCCGGAGAAGAGAAGCCCGAGGGCGAGGAGGGCGAAGACGAAGACGAAAACGAGGATGACGATGACGACGAGGACATGGAAAACACCCTGTCTCTGGCCGCCATGGAAGCGGAACTCAAGCCCGACGTCATGAAAATCTTCGACGACATTGCCGGCAATTATAAAAAGCTGCGCCGCCTGCAGGACCAGGTCGTCGAAAAGGCGATGAAGAACAAGTCGATTTCCACCCGCCAGCAGAATCGTTATGACGCGCTGCGCCAGGACATCGTGAAACAGGTCAAGAGCCTGTGCCTCAACAACAACCGCATCGAGGCGCTGGTCGACCAGCTTTACGGCATCAACCGCCGGCTGGTGGGCTATGAGGGGCGTCTCATGCGCCTGGCCGACAGCTATAGCGTGGGCCGCGAGGATTTCCTCACCGAATATCAGGGCAACGAGCTCGACCCCAACTGGGTGCGCCGGGTGGGGCGCCTGAAAAAGAAGGGCTGGGAGCCGTTCGTCAAATCCGAGCGCGACAATGTCAAGGTGATCCGCAAGGACATCCAGGAGCTGGCCACCGAAACCGGCCTTCAGATCGCCGAGTTCCGCCGCATCGTGCGCATTGTCCAGAAGGGCGAGCGCGAGGCCCGCATCGCCAAGCGCGAGATGGTGGAGGCGAAC
>QIGN01000134.1 GCA_003228955.1 Hyphomicrobiales bacterium | reverse complement strand
GCTGAAGTTGGCCAGGACCACTTCCACGAGAGTTGTTCCAACTCCGGTGATTGTTGCGCCGGGACACGATGCCGTGGATATGGTGGTGCGCGAAGTGCCCCCCGTGGGAGCGAAGACTATCCGGACCGGGTTTGTCCCTGCGGGTCTTGGTGCGTCGTCGGGGGTCCATATTGAGAATATTCCGGTAGAAGTGCCGGGACCCCCAAATATATTGACATCGATGTCGGTAGTAGCGGCGTTGTCGTATTCCGTGCCGCTTCCTCCTGTGGTGCCGTTTGGACACATGATACCAGGCGTTATCTGCCCGACAAGTCGGGGTACTCCGCCTGCCCCGCCAGGGTCTGCGGGTGTGGGGCAGGCCGTTTGCGCCAGGGCCCGGTCAGGCGTAGACAGCGCGAACGCGATCAGGGCGAGACCCGCCACCAGATACCGTGTGATGCGCGCCTTTTCCGCGCCCCGGCGGGACCGGAGCGGCCAGACCTGTGCGTCCGCCCGAAAATCCCGGCTTCGGCGGCGCAGCCAGCCATTGGCTTGCGAGAGTATGTCCCTGGATGCCGGATTGATCGTGAAAGCAGCCGGAGGCCGGGGGCGGACCTTCGCCGCCCGCGCCACGGTCGCGGGCGCACAACCCTTCTGTTCCCGTTGAGCCTGCCCCTCCCGGGCGGCGCCGGCCGTTATCCAGTACACAACATCCCCCCAACGCGTTGGCCCGAAGGCCTGGACACAAATCGACGATTCCTGGTCTGGAAAGTTCAAGTCTCCCCAACGGCAAGTGACTTATCGCCGCCTGCCCAAGACTTGATCCTCATTGCGTGGATACTGCCCTGAAACCGAGACCAATGGAAGACGCTGTCACATTAGCGGTGGCCGGACAAGCCGTTGGATGCCTTTCATACAGCAATGGTCGCGTTGCTCCTGGGAGACCCTCGGCGCCATACGAAACAGCGCTCATGACCTTGGCCCCAAAGGCTACGGCAACCAGTTCGGCGCGGGCCGCACAGACGCGCACGCCACGCTTCTAGCCCTGCCCAGCAGCCGGCAATCGACCCGCCTGTAAACGTGTGATCCGTACATTTTGTGCGGCGCAAAATTATTTTCCTCCCCTTTGAACCTTTCTCCTCCCCGCCGCGACTGATGCAGTGAGACGTGCTCAGAGGCAATGGTGCCGCACGCGCAAAACTCTAATTTTTGAATACGGAGAAAGACGATGTTGATTAAACTCAATCGCGCCGCTCTGGCGTTATCAACACTCGCTGCCAGCGCCATTCTCGCGAGCGCCAACCCGGCGCTCGCCGGGACCGAGGTCAGCATCAAGCCTAATGGTTTCAGCCCCATACCTATTGTGGTGCTGTCCGAGGATGGCAAGAAATGGACGAAGGTCAAAAACAAACAACTTCTGCTCAATGTGACAATCGGCATCGGCAGGACCGACCAAGAAGTCATCGGTTTCAAGGTGCGGCAGGGGTGGCCGCCGCAAGCCTCTACTCAGCCCTGGCAGCACGTGGAGAATTATGAAAATGCACCCGCGCGCGTGGACAAAAACCTGACGATCTCGGGTTCCACGGATAACTTCACGCCAGCGGAAAGAACGAAAATTCTCAAAGCCTGTAACGCCAATCTCGTCACGGGCGGTTCCATCAACCAGACCTACAATCTTTTTTACGGCGTCAAGGTGCAACTGCTCGGCCTATTCACCGATAGCACTCCGGGTATGAACATTGGTCGTGTTCCCGGCAAGTACGGAAACGGCACAGCGACCGTGAAAGTGATCTGCAAGGGCGCTCGCGATCTTCCCGGCGGCCTTGCCACCGAAGAGCCTAAAGAACTGAAAGTCGGTTCCATCGAGTTGTTCCGCTCGACTTTCGCCAACGCCACGAGCCAGCCCAACCCGGGCACCGTGTGCAAGAAGGCCCGGCTGCTGGTGCGGCTGAAAACCAACAAAATTGGTCCGGTCAAGTTCAAACTGTGGACCAGGATCGGTAATCAGCCGATGACCTCCAAGGTGGTCGATGCCGTGTCCCAATTCACCGGACCTGGGCAATTCAAGGCCGAATACACCGAATGGGTTTCGGTCAACAAGACAAGCTTTGTCCAGGCGATGGCCGAGGACATGACCAATCCGATCGGTCAGTCGAGCGGCTGGAAGTCCATCACGCTCAACTGCACGGGCGCCGGTGGCGGCGGTCTGGCCGATGTCCCAAATCCCAATGATGAAGGGCCGCTGGTTTCTCCCCTGAAAGTCACGGGCGAGCTGACCCTGGCCGACAAGGCCGGAGCGCCCAAAGACAAGCCGCGCCTCGGACAGGCGGTGTTCAAGATCTGGGCGACCAAGCCCGGCGCGACGTCCTACAGGCTGACCTGTTCGGGTAGCCGCAAGTGGGAGGGCACTTTGCCGACATTCAAGGTCGGAAACAAAAAATATCAGGCGGTCGGCGCGGCGAACTTCCAGATCGCCAAGACCGAGCAGATCGGTTGCGCCCTGCGCAGCACGTCTTTGAACGGCGATCCCGTGATCGCGATCGCCACCAGGCTGTTCAAGCTCGTGAAACGCAATCCGAACGTCAGTGGACCGGGCGGCATTACCGGCAAACCGAAGCCGACAACTGGCAAGCCGAACAAGCGCCCCGCCGTCATCGTGACGCCGAAGCCGCCCAAAAAACCTGCAATCAAGGTGGCTCCGCTGCGCAAAACCGTCTGTATCGGCGGCAAGGTCTCCAGGAACAGCTGTTTCTGTCCGGCACGGACCAAACAGGTGAAGATTGGCGCCAATGCTTACCGCTGCATCGTAAATGTGGTGAAGCCCAAGGCGCCGCCAAAAAAGGTGATTTTGGTTGCTCCGCCCAAGCGGGCCGCTCCGGCCATACGGACAGCTCCGGTCAAGCGGAAGACGTTTATCGGCAAGAAGCGCTAGAGCGGATATGCGAAAACAAAACTGGGAGGCGCCGGTGTTCGGCGTCCCCTGAAACCCCTCGCGGGACTCATTCCCCCTGAACTATTTCCCGCAATTCAAACCAGACGGTGGTACCTGATCCGGGCCGTGAGTCGACGTGCAGGGCGCTGTCATGTTTGTCCAGGATGGCGCGGCAGATATCGAACCCGGCCTTAACGCCACTCTGGTCATCCGCGACATTGCGTGGATGTTCAGTATCGCTGCCTTCGAGGCCCGATCCCACGCCCCGGTCGCTCACCGATACGCGTATCGCGTCTTTGTTGCGTGTCAGGCTGAGGCTCACCGTGTCGCCGGCGGGCGAGGATTTCGCCGCATTGGCCAGCAGGTTGGACAGCACGTCTTCCATGCGCGCCGCATCGGCCAGGACCATGACCTTGCCCGTATCGCCGTTAAACTCGAAGCGCACATCGTATTTCGCCGCGTGACCGGTGTTTGTCAGCAGCGTATTTTCCGCCAGTTCGGCGATATCGAGCGGTTCCGGATTACAGGGCAATAGCCCGGCCTCGATATTCCTCACCTGCAGGGCTTCCTCGACCAAAGCCTCTGCTTTTTGTGCATTCTTCTGCGCGGCCCGGATAATCGTTCTGGCGCGTCTTGGAATCGGGCGAATGGTCCCGCCGAGCAGCAGTTTCAGCAATCCCCTGAGCGCGGTCAGCGGATTGCGCAATCCGTGCAGAACGCGCGAGCCATAGTCCCGCTGCCGCCCCCCGGAACGCATTTCGTTGCGCTCCGCCTGCCCGGCGCGCCGGCGCAGGCTGGCCAGGGAATGCAGCCGGTTGAAAAAGCCCGCCGGCTCCGCCTTGTGTTTTTGCCGCGGCGCCGCCTGCTCGAAGGCGGCAATCTCCGCCGGGCTCAGAAACTCCACGCCGGCGGTTTTGGAATTGCGCCAGACGATTTTACCGGTGAGAGGCTTGTCGAAACCCTCCGGCACAATCTCGATGATGCGCGGCAGATCGTCGATATAACTCGACGCTATCTGGCACCCGCTTTTCGAGATGTCCCGGATCACGCATTTCAGATTCGAGATATCCCCGCGGTCGGAAACGAATGCGTGGATGAGCGCATTCTTCCGTGGTTCCACCCGGTAATCGTAAACCTGCGTCACTGTGCTGTCACGTGGCATGGCAGACACAATAAGCGGCAGAGCTAAACTAACATTTAATGGTTTGCGCCTTTTTGAGCCCCCGCTCCGAGCCCGGCCGTCAGCTTCACCGGCCTGCCGTGGGGGGTGTTGAGGTAGGCCCGGCGCCAGGTTTTTACGCGTTGCTCCAGCGCGCTCGCGGAAATCCCGCCGCCCTCCCGCAACAGCCCCTCAAGAGCCGCGACCACCGCCTCGTAATAGGTTTGCGGCGTATCGTCCGCGCCCCCGGCCAATATCCGCCGGTGGGCGGCGCCAAGCGCCCGCGACCACTGCGCCGGCGTAAAGACGCCGGCGTCGGACAGCGAGAACGCCAGCCCCAGGGCCTGCGCCTGCCAGGGTTCATCGAACAGGGGCTCATCGTCGCGCCGCGCCAGGGGCGCGACCGCGTCTCCCTCAGGCCGGGTCAAGATAGCTCTCCCAAAGATCGAGCAATACGAGATGCGAGGCTCCCTCGCCGGGCCACAGATCGTCAGCGTTGAAAGCTACTGTGTAGAGCGGCTCGGCATGCTCAATGCCTCTGGCGCTATCGTCGGGAAAGACGAATGTCCCGCGCACATGGCGCACCTCGCCTTTGTGCCCGCGAATATAAGATGGCAAACGGGTATGCCCGCCATGGGCGAAGGATTTGGTCTGAACGCTGCTTCCGGCATTGAAAGCTGGAGGAGTGATCTGGGGGCGCTCAAAGGGTGCGGCGCTCTTTTGCGTCTCAAAGACGCTGTCCGGGCCGCGCGCCGGTCCCGGACCGGCCAAGCCCGATTGCGAATGCCCGCTTGCAATTTCTGCAACGCTGGCAATGCCGGAGCCCACCATCAGCGCCGCATAGCATTGCAGCCACTGGTCATAATAGGGCCTTGTGAGATAGTCCGCCGGATCGATCTGCTCGCGGGTGAAGCGGAATTTGTCGAGGCTCCAGCCGGGCGCCTTGCTCATGGCGCGCACGATGCCATAGGCGCGTGCTTCCCAATCGGAGTGAAATGCGACTTCCTTTTCGCCGGTATCGACCTTGCCAAAACCCTGGCGCCCGCCGAGATCGTGAATGCCGTCCATGTCAGGCCTGCCCTGCATCGATTGATAAATCACGCTGCGTACCGATCATCGAATTGCGCGTGACAATCGAGGCCAGCCGCTCCTCGTCCCAGCCCCCGGTTCCTTCCGGGCGCCCCGGCAGCACCAGATAACGCAACTCCGACGTGCTGTCCCAGACGCGCAGCCCGATATCCCCGCCAAGCTCGACGCCGAATTCCTTCAGCACCCCGCGCGGGTCGCGCACCGCGCGCGAGCGGTAGGCCGCCATCTTGTACCAGTTTGGCGGCGGGCCGAGGATCGCGTGCGGGTAGCAGGAGCACAGGGTGCAGACGACGAGATTGTGAATGGCGGGCGTATTCTCGATCACCCTCAAATGCGCCACCGCCCATCCCGCATCGTCGAGCCCCTTGACGGCTTCGGCGCCGTTTTCAAGCAGCCGCGCCTTGAAATCCGCATCGCTCCAGGCTTTTGCCACAATCCGCGCGCCGCATTTGGGGCCGATCTTTTCGCAATAGGCCTCCACCCATGCATCGACGGTTTCGGGGTCAAGCATCCCCTTTTCGATGAGCAAACTCTCCATGGCCCTGACCCGCAGCGCCGGTTCAGGGGGCAGATGGGAGTGAAGTTCGCGGTGCACATCCCCGGTGTTCTTGTGTTCATGGTCAGACATGCATCCACCTCGCGAAAACCTGTCCCTGACTGCAAAGTCTAGCGGCTTTTTCGCAGGCACGAAACTCTGGAAGTTTGCCGCGCACCCCATCTGTTTGCCGGTGGGGTGTGCAAAGGGCACAATTGCGGTTGACCCCTCCGGGCGGTAAATGCCACATTTACAACCGGCGGTTCCCTTTAGCTGAGACATGCGAAGGGGACGAAAAAGGGAACACGGTGCGGCGTACCCATCAGGGACCAAAACCGTGGCTGCCCCCGCAACTGTAAGCGGCGAGAGTTCGCGCATATTGCCACTGGATGCAAACTGCTTCCGGGAAGGCGCGTGACACTCATTGACCCGTGAGCCAGGAGACCTGCCGCCGGCGGATGAAGCAATGACGCTTCGTCCAGTGGTTTTTATCGAACCAGTACGGGAGGTGCCATCATGCACACAAATGTATCCAGCTTTTCCATTGCCTCACTCAGCGCGCAGGAGCGCATGGCGACAGGTGTCGTCGCGGCCCTGCTTGGCGTGTTCATGCTGTTCGGCGTTGCCTTCGCGCAGCCCGATATCCTGCATAACGCCGCGCATGATACGCGCCACGCCATCACCGTCCCCTGTCATTAGGGGGGGGCGGATCCATGATAATGCGGGTTTTACTCGCCGCCATCATCGCAGGATTGCTGGCGGGAACGATTGCAAGCGCTTTCCAGATGTGGCGGGTGACGCCGCTGATCCTCGCCGCCGAGGTTTATGAAAACAAGGGCGATACGGCCGGCACGCAAACCGGTGCGCAGGCGAGCGCACCCGAAGAGGCTCAAAGCTGGGCGCCCGAAGACGGGATTGAGCGCACGGTTTATACGCTGCTGACAAACAGCGTCATGGGTGTCGGCTTCGCCTTCATTCTGGCGGCGGTGGTGATGTTTACCGGGCGGGCCATCACATTGCGAAATGGCGTCCTGTGGGGCCTTGCCGGATTTGTCACATTCTCCCTCGCGCCGGCTGCCGGCCTTGCGCCGGATCTGCCGGGAATACCGGCCGCCGACCTCATGGCGCGGCAGGTCTGGTGGGCGGGGACAGTCGCCGCCACGGCGGGGGGCATTGCCCTGATCGCACTGCAGGACCGAATGGCGCTGAAGGCTCTTGGCGTTGCCCTGATCGCGGCGCCCCATGTCATCGGCGCCCCGCATCCGGCGAACATTGACAGCGCGGTCCCGGCGGTGCTCGCCGCCGGTTTCGCGGCAAATACGCTGGCCATGATGGCGCTGTTCTGGATCGTGCTCGGGGTGGCGATGGGCTGGTCACTGAACCGGGCGGGCACCAGGGCAGAAACCTAGAAGTTATGCTTTCAGGTGCACAAAAAATCCCGGCGACCATCATCACCGGTTTTCTCGGCGCGGGGAAAACCACGCTCATCCGCGGCCTGCTTGAGAATGCCAATGGCCGCCGCATCGCGCTCATCATCAATGAGTTCGGCGATGTGGGCATTGATGGCGAGGTGCTGAAGGGCTGCGGCGATGCCGCTTGCGCGGAGGAAGATATTGTCGAATTGGCCAATGGCTGTATCTGCTGCACGGTCGCCGATGATTTCATCCCCACCATGTCGAAGCTGATCGACCGGGAGGACCCGCCCGACCATATCGTCATCGAGACCTCGGGGCTGGCCCTGCCGCAACCTCTGGTGAAGGCTTTCAACTGGCCGGAGATTCGCGCCCGTGTCACGGTCGACGGGGTGGTGACCGTGGTCGACAGCGCCGCCGTGGCGGAGGGGCGGTTTGCCCATGACGAACATGCGGTGCAGGTCCAGCGCGAGGCGGACGACGCGCTGGATCATGACAGCCCGCTGGAAGAGCTGTTCGAGGATCAGCTCGCCTGCGCCGATATGATTCTGCTCAACAAGGCGGACCTTCTGACAAGTGACGCGCTCGACAATGTCGAGGGTGATCTCAGGGGCAAGGTGCGCTCCGGCGTTTCCTTCATGCGGGTAACGCAGGGCGATGTGCCGTCCGATATCCTGCTCGGGCTTTCCTCTTGCGCCGAGGGCGACATGGAAGCGCGCAAATCCCACCATGAGCGGCATGGCGAGGAAGACCACGACCATGACGATTTCGAGAGCTTCGTGGTTGCGCCCCGAACCGTGCCTGACCGGGACGCTTTTATGAAACGCCTCAAGACCATGATCGCGGAACATGGCGTTTTGAGACTCAAGGGTTTCGTTGAGGTTTCGGGTGCGGATGCGCGCCTCGCGGTGCAGGCGGTCGGGCCGCGCGTCGAGAGCCATTTTGACCGGCCCTGGGGACCCGGCGAGGAGCGCCGCGCGTCATTGGTTGTCATCGGTGAGAAGGGCCTGGATGAAAACGCGATCCGGGCCGCGCTGGAAGGATAGGGGCCGATGCATATCCTCGCCACCCAGTCCGGCGTTATCGGCGATACTATCGAGCCGGTCGACCTCGCGCAGGAGCCAGGCGATATCGTCGTCATATCCGCGGCCGACTCCGAGCTCGCGGCACTTGCACGCGCGCAGGATGCGTTGGGCGATGCGCCGACCCTGAGGCTGGCCAATTTCATGGCGCTCACCCACAATTACTCCGTCGATATTTATGCGGAAAAGACGCTTTTCCGCGCAAAACTGATCGTACTCCGGCTGCTCGGCGGCGCGGCCTACTGGCCCTACGGTCTTGAGCAGATCGTTGCGCTGGCGCGCGAGAAAAACATCAAGCTCGCCGTGCTGCCCGGCGACGCCAAACCGGACGCGGCGCTGCTTGCGCACTCCACGCTTTCCAAGACACAAGTGCAGCAACTTTGGAGCTACCTCACGCAAGGAGGTCCCGAAAATATGGACGGCTTCCTGCGATCTTGCGCGCATCTGATCGGCGAGGGGGCCGCGCCGCCCGCTGCCCGGCCCTTGTTGAAATCCGGGCTGTACTGGCCCGGCGTAGCCAGCCCTTCGCTTGATGAAATGAAAACCCGTTGGAGCAAAGGCGCACCGGTCGCCGCCATCACCTTCTACCGGGCGCTCATCGAGGGCGCGAACACGGCTCCCGTGGACGCCATGATCGAGGCCCTTCGCGCACGCGGGCTGAACGCGCTGCCCATATTCGTCTCCAGCCTGAAGGATGAAATCTCCGCCGCGACCGTCAAAAAACTTTTCGAGGCGACCGCCCCCTCGATCGTTCTCAATGCAACCGGGTTCGCGGTTGCGGCTTTTGGCGGGGAGAGCGGCGATACGCCTTTCTCGAAGGCCGATTGTCCCGTATTGCAGATGGTGTTCGCCGGATCGGGCCGCGAGGCATGGCGGGAAAATGCGCGGGGGCTCAATGCCCGCGATCTGGCCATGAATGTCGTCCTGCCGGAACTGGACGGACGCATTCTGACGCGCGCGGTGTCGTTCAAGTCGGACGCCCGGCGTCACGCGGCAACGCAGACCAACATCGTCACCTATGAGGCGGAGGGAGACCGCATTGCCTTCGTGGCCGATCTCGCCGCCAACTGGGTTCGTCTGCGCGAGACGCCGGCGGAGCAACGCCGGGTCGCGCTCATCCTCGCCAACTACCCCAACCGGGACGGGCGCATCGGCAATGGAGTCGGATATGATACGCCGGCCAGCACGGTGAACCTTCTCAATGCGCTCAGGGGTGAAGGCTATGAGGTGAGCGGTTTTCCCCAAGACGGAACAGAGCTCATTCATACGCTGCTCGAAGGTCCAACCAACAGCCGCCGGACGCCGCGTATATCGGACGCGCAACTCACACTGGCTCAATACCGCGACCACTACACGGAGTTTCCCGAAAGCCTGCGCGCCGAAGTAGAAGAACGCTGGGGGGCGCCGGAGAATGATCCCTTCCAGAAAGGTGGCGCGTTTCATCTGGCGGTGCGGATTTACGGCAATGTGGCGGTCGCGGTGCAGCCGGCGCGCGGCTACAATATCGATCCGGCCGAGACCTATCACGACCCCGCGCTCATTCCCCCGCACGGCTATTTCGCCTTCTATATCTGGCTGCGGGAAGTGTTCGGCGCGCAGGCGGTTCTGCATAATGGCAAGCATGGCAATCTGGAATGGCTGCCCGGCAAGGCGCTGGCGCTGTCGTCATCCTGCACTCCGGAAGCGGCGCTGGGCGCGCTGCCGAACATCTATCCATTTATCGTCAACGATCCGGGCGAAGGGACACAGGCCAAGCGCCGCACCGCCGCCGTCATCGTCGATCACCTGACGCCGCCACTCACAAGGGCGGAAAGCTACGGGCCGCTGAAAGACCTCGAAGCACTGATCGATGAATATTATCTGGCCTCGGGGCTCGACCCGCGCCGCACGGACCTGCTGCGCAGGCATATTTTCGATCTGGTGAGGTCCAACGGGCTGGATGAGGATTCCGGGATTTCGGCAACCGATGATGAGAACGCCGCCTTGCAAAAACTCGACACCTACATCTGCGAGCTGAAAGAAGCGCAGATCAGGGACGGGCTGCATATTCTGGGGCAAGCGCCTGAAGGGCGGCTCGAAACGGACCTGCTGGTGGCGCTTACCCGCGTGCCGCGCGGGCTGGGGCGGGAGGGCGACCAATCGCTGGTACGGGCACTGGCGAGCGATTTGGATTTCGGTGAGTTCGATCCGCTCGATTGCGAGATGGGCGCGCCCTGGAGTGGCGCAAAACCACCCGCTCTTGCCGGCATCACGGATGCGCCATGGCGCAGCAACGGCGATACGGTCGAACGTCTGGAGCTGCTCGCGTGCGAGCTGGTGTCGGGCGGCATGTCCTGCGATCCCGCGTGGACGGCTACAGCTAAGGTGCTGGCTGAGGTCACCCAATCCATCCGTCCTGCCCTCCGGCAGTCGGCGGTCAACGAAATCTCCTCATCTCTGGCGGGACTTTCGGGCCGCTTCGTACCGCCGGGACCATCGGGGGCGCCAACAAGAGGGCGGCTCGATGTGCTTCCGACGGGGCGAAATTTTTTCTCCGTCGACAATCGCGCGATCCCGACGCCCGCCGCGTGGGAGTTGGGCCGCAAATCCGCCGAGTTGCTGGTGGAGCGGCACCTGCACGATCATGGCCGCTGGCCGCGCAGCCTCGGCCTCACCGCCTGGGGCACCTCCAACATGCGCACCGGCGGGGACGACATCGCGCAGGCGCTCGCGCTGATGGGCGCAAAACCCGTCTGGGACACCTCAAGCTGGCGGGTGACGGGCTATGAAATCATTCCGCTGGCCAAACTCGCGCGCCCGCGCGTGGATGTGACATTGCGCATTTCGGGCTTCTTCCGCGATGCCTTCCCGGCGCAGATCGAACTTTTCGACAGCGCCATCCGCGCCGTCGGAGCGCTGGAAGAAGAGCCCGCCGACAACCCCATCGCCGCGCGTATGGGCGAAGACGCCAATGAGGCGCGCGCACAAGGTATTTCGGAAGACGAGGCGCGCCACATTGCCGGGCTTCGTATTTTCGGTTCAAAGCCGGGCGCCTATGGCGCGGGGTTGCAGGCGCTCCTGGATGAGCAGCTCTGGGACAAGCGGAGCGATCTGGCGGAGAGTTACATCGGCTGGGGCGGCTATGCCTATGGCAAGGGCGTCGAGGGCGAGGAGCGCAGGGAGGTCTTTACGCTCCGGCTGAAACATATCGAAGCTGTTGTCCAGAACCAGGACAATCGCGAGCATGATCTGCTGGACAGCGACGACTATTACCAGTTCGAGGGGGGCATGACGGCCGCCGTCGAGCATGTGTCGGGGACGCGGCCCGCCGTCTATCACAATGATCACTCACGGCCCGAGCGCCCGGTCATTCGCACGCTGGAGGAAGAAATAGGGCGAGTGGTTCGCTCCCGCGCCGTCAATCCCAAATGGATCGCCGGGGTCATGCGCCACGGTTACAGGGGCGCCTTCGAGATTGTCGCCACGGTGGACTATATGTTCGCCTTCGCCGCCACGACGGGCGCGGTGCGCGACCATCACTTCCAGCTCGCCTATGACGCTTTCATTGCCGATGAAGAGGTGCGTAGCTTCATCGCGGAGAATAATGCGCCGGGGCTGCATGAGATGGCGGAAAAATTCCTCGAGGCCCTGGACCGCGACGTATGGACCCCGCGCTCCAACTCCGTCTACCATGAGTTGATGACAATCTCGGGCAGGCAGGAATCGCAAATCGCGGGAGCGGCGCAATGACCCAAAGGCCAAAAAAGAAATCGGAAATGACCGAGGCCGAGCTTGATGCGCGCCATGCCGGCAAAATGCGCAAGAAGAAGGAAGCGCGGAAGAAAATCCTCGCCACCAAGACGCGGGAAAAAGGCCTCATCATCGTTCACACCGGCAAGGGCAAGGGCAAATCGACGGCGGCCTTCGGGCTGGTGTTCCGTTCGCTCGGTCACGGTCACAAGGTCGGTGTCGTGCAGTTCGTGAAGGGCGCCTGGGAGACAGGCGAGCGCGATGTGCTGATGCGGTTCGAGGATCAGGTGACCTTCAGGACCATGGGCGAGGGTTTCACCTGGGAGACTCAGGACCGGCAGCGCGACATCGCCGCGGCCAGGGCCGCCTGGGAAGAAGCGAAAAAGATGATCGCCGACCCGTCCTACAATCTTATTCTGCTCGATGAACTCAACATCGTGCTGCGTTATGACTATCTGCCGCTGAAAGATATTGTCGAGGTGCTGGGCTCAAAGCCTGAAATGACCCATGTCATCGTCACCGGGCGCAACGCCAGGGACGAACTCATAGAGATTGCCGATCTGGTAACGGAAATGACGCAAGTGAAGCATCCCTTCCGCGACGGCGTGAAGGCGCAGGTGGGGATTGAATTTTGATTGTGCTGCGGACGCGTGTGCATTTTCCCTGACAGGCGCGCCCAACTGGAGTAAGAAAGCAGACTTGAATTTTTTGGCAGCGTTCCACATCAGGAACTGAAAGCGATTCCGGTGCGGCTGACCCAATTCGGGGGCCAACGCCGGAGCTGCAGTCACAAAAGGCCGGCGCCCATCGTTCCGGCTCCTCCTGATGTGCGGTCCCTGTTCTGGAAAACGGACTCTCAAGGAGGAAAATATGTCCAATCGCATTCTCATCGCACTTTTCGCCGCTGTCGCGCTCTCGCCCGCCGCGGCCCTCGCCAATCCGGGCCATGTCGCCGATATGGGCCAGGGCCACACTCACTGGCAGGTCTTTGTCTTGTATGTTCTGCTGGGCTGCGCGGCGCTTGGCCTCGCTTTCTGGGCCCGTGCCCTGTTCATGGCCCGTTCGCAAACCAAAGAGCAGCGTTAGATCATGGGCGAAAAAACCGGCGTCATGGTGTGCGGCCATGGCAGCCGCGACGAGGGGGCCGTGCGCGAGTTTGCCCTCGTGGCGCAGGGCCTTCGCAAGCTCATGCCGGACACGCCGGTTGAATATGGCTATCTGGAATTCGCCACGCCCATCATCCGCGATGGCCTCGACAAACTGCGCGAGAGCGGCGTCACGCGCATTCTCGCCGTGCCGGGGATGCTGTTCGCCGCGGGGCATGTGAAGAACGATATTCCTTCCGTGCTCAACACCTACGCGGCGAAACATGAAGGCGTCACCATCGAGCTTGGGAAGGAACTCGGCATCGACCCGAAAATGATCCGCGCCGCCGGGGCGCGCATTCAGGAGGCGCTGGACGCGGCCGGCGATGATGTGCCCCTGCATGAAACAATGCTGGTTGTTGTCGGGCGCGGCGCATCGGACCCGGACGCAAACGGCAATGTCACCAAGGTCATGCGGCTTTTATGGGAGGGTTTCGGCTTCGGCTGGGGTGAAACGGCTTATTCCGGCGTCACCTTCCCGCTGGTGGAGCCGGGGCTGGAACATGCCGCGAAACTCGGCTTCCGGCGCATCGTCGTGTTTCCCTATTTTCTGTTCACGGGCATTCTCATCCAGCGCATCTACGATGCCACCGACGCGGTTGCGAAGCGCCATCCCGGCATCGAATTCATCAAGGCGCCTTATCTCAATGATCATCCGCTGCTGATTGAAACCTTCAGGGATCGCGTGGAACAGATCCTCACCGGCGACACGGCGATGAATTGCGGCGCGTGCAAATACCGTACCCAGGTTCTGGGCTTCGAGGACCAGGTGGGGCTGGCGCAGGAAAGCCATCATCATCATGTGGAAGGCATCGGCACGGGGGGCGCCCACGGTCATTCCCATGACCACGATCACGCCCATGATCATGGGCACTCCCACAGCCATGGGCATCACCCCTACCCTCACGCGGACCATCCGCTGGGGCCGAAGACGCTCAAATAAGGTTGAGGCAAGTGGCCGCGCTGGAGTATCTGAAAGATCCGCAAGCGATCTATGACGCGTCCTTCGCCATCGTCCGCAAGGAGGCCGATCTGGCGCGGCTGCCCGCATCGCTCGAGCCGGTGGCGGTGCGCATGATCCATGCCTGCGGCATGACGGATATCGCCGGAGATATGCGCTTTGACGAGCGCCTGCCCGAAGCGGCGGGCGCGGCGCTCAGGGCCGGTGCGCCGGTCATCGCCGACTGCGAGGCCGTGGCGGCCGCCATCACCCGCGAATTCCTGCCGGCGAACAACGAAATCATCTGCACCCTCAATGATGCCCGCACGCGCGGGCTCGCCGAAAGCCACGCGACCACGCGCTCGGCGGCGGCCGTGCATCTGTGGGAGACCGGCGGCGCCGTCATCGTCATCGGCAACGCCCCCACGGCGCTGTTCGCCCTGCTGGAGCGGCTCGACGGGGGCGCGGACAAGCCCGCCGCGATCATTGCCATGCCGGTGGGTTTTGTCGGCGCGGCGGAGTCCAAAGGCGAGCTTGCGCGCAACCCCCGCGGCGTGAAGTTCCTGACCCTGCTCGGGCGGCGCGGCGGGTCCGCCATGGCCGCCGCCGCCCTCAACGCCATTGCGCGCGGGGCCGCCCCATGAGCACCTGGCTCACCATACTGGGCGTGGGAGATGACGGGCTGGAGGGCCTCGCGCCGCCGGCGCGCGCCTTGCTTGAAGGGGCGCAAATCGTTTTTGGCTCGCAGCGTGTTCTCGAGGGCGCGGACCTGCCGGGGAAAGAAACCCGCATCTGGACCCCGCCCATCGAGGAAATGCTCGCGCAAATCGGGGAATGGAAGGACCGGGGCGCTGTAATTCTCGCGACCGGCGACCCGATGCACTACGGCATTGGCGCCACATTGGCGGCCCATATCCCAGCAAACGAGATGACCATCATTCCCGCGCCTTCCGCTTTTTCCCTCGCGGCGGCGCGGCTCGGCTGGCGGCTGCAGGATGTTGAGACAATTTCCCTGCACGGGCGGTCTGTCTCCCTGCTCCAGCCTTTCATACAGCACGGAGCTAAAATTCTGGCTCTCACGGGGGGACGTGAAAGCGTGCGGCAAGCCGCGGAAATTTTGCGCGCGCGCGGGTATGGGGAAAGCGCGCTTAACGTGCTTGAACATATGGGCGGAGAGAAAGAGCGCATATTAACGCTCACCGCCAATGCGTGCGATGGCGAGGCTTTCGCGGACTTCAACACGCTTGGGCTTGAGTGCATCGCCGGGCCCGGCGCGCAACTCCTGCCCAGGGTCCCCGGCCTGCCGGATGGGGCCTTCCTCCATGACGGGCAGCTCACCAAGCGCGAGACGCGCGCCATAACCCTTGCCGCGCTGGCGCCCACGCCGCATGCGCTGCTGTGGGATGTGGGCGCGGGCTGCGGCTCGGTGGCCATCGAGTGGATGCGCGCCGCGCGGGGAGCTCAGGCAATCGCATTCGAGAAAGACAAGGCGCGGGTCAGGCGAATCGCGGAAAATGCCGTGGCGCTCGGCGCGCCGGGGCTGGAAGTGGTCGCGGGCGACGCGGAACGCGCGCTGGAAGGCCAGCCCATCCCTTCAGCCATTTTCCTTGGCGGCGCCGTCGCCAGCAACGCGGTGTTCGAGGCCTGCTGGAGTGCATTGCCGCCGGGCGGGCGGCTGGTGGCCAATGCAGTGACCCTGGAGGGGGTCGCCGCGCTCATTTCCCGGCAGGAAAGCCATGGCGGAGAGCTTGTGCGCATCGAGGTTTCTCATCTGACGGCAATCGGCTCTCGCCGAGCCCTCAAGCCCCGCATGGCCGTGACCCAGTGGCGCGTGACGAAGGATGGCGTGTAATGGCGAAAGAAGAAACCCTTTATGGCGTCGGCGTCGGGCCGGGCGACCCCAAACTCATGACCATCCGGGCGGGTGAAGTAATCCGCGCGGCGGACGTGCTGGCCTATCCCGTGAACGGCGCGGGGACTAGCCGGGCCCGCGCAATCGCCTCCGCGCTCATCCCGGCGGGCGTTACCGAGATGCCCATCCACATCCCCATGAGGTCCGAGCGTGAACCTGCCCGCGCCGCCTATGACGCCGCCGCGCAGGCCATTTCGGACCATCTGAAGGCAGGGCGAAGCGTCGCGTATCTGTGCGTCGGAGACCCGCTTTTCTATGGCAGCTTCATGTATCTGTCTGCCCGGCTGAAAGGCGCACATAAAATCGAAGTGATACCCGGCGTAGCCTCTCTCTCGGCCTGCGCCGCGCAAACGCTGGTGCCTCTTGCCGGACGCGATGACGTGTTGAGCGTGGTGCCCGCCACCCTTGGCGAAGATGAACTGAAATCCGCTCTGGCGGCCGCGGACTCCATGGCCATCATCAAGGTCGGGCGGCATTTTGCAAAGGTGCGCGCGGTGCTGCGGGCGCTGGGCCTGGAGGGACGCGCCACAATCCTTGAAAGTGCGACCGGCGAGAGTGAACGCATCACCACTCTCGATAAATTTTCCGATGAAACTATCGGCGAAGAAGGCGCGCACTATTTCTCCACAATCCTCGTGCGCCGGAAAGAACTTTCATGAGCACGGCTCCCGCCATCATTGTGCTGGGGCCATCGGGACTTGAGACCGCGCGGCGCATCAGGGCCGCGCTGAAAACCGCGGAAATTCATGGAGCAGGGACGCGCGTTCCGGACGCCGATGTCTTGTTCGCCAAAACAGGCGAACATCTGGCCGTCCTGTTTCGCGAAAAGCGCCCCGTTATCGGCGTCTGCGCGTCCGGCATCCTGATCCGCGCGCTCGCGCCTCTGCTTGGCGACAAACACGGCGAGCCGCCGGTCATCGCCGTCGCCGAGGATGGGTCCGCCGTCGTACCGCTGCTTGGCGGGCATCATGGGGCGAACGATCTCGCACGCCGGATTGCCGATGCGCTGGGGGCCGACCCCGCCATCACCACGGCCGGGGATATCCGCTTCGCCGTGGCGCTGGATGCGCCGCCAATGGGGTGGACGCTGGCCAATCCGCAAGACGCCAAGGACGCGATGGCGGCGCTGCTTTCGGGTGCCCATGCACGCCTCACCGGAAAAGCCCCCTGGCTGGAAGCCGCGAAGCTGCCGCTTTCCGAAGACGGAGAGATAGAACTGAAAATCACGCATCATGCCGGGCAGGAGCCGGGCGGGGGGCTCGTTTATCACCCCCACTGCCTTGCGCTCGGAGTCGGGTGCGAGCGCGATTGCGATCCCGATGAACTTATTGAACTGGCCCGGCAGACCCTTGAAGCGCATGGCCTTGCGCACCAGTCCATCGCACTGGTGGCATCGCTGGACCTCAAGGCCGATGAGGCGGCGGTCCATGCGCTGGGGAAACATCTTGGCGTGCCCGCGCGCTTTTTCACTCCTGAGGAATTGAACAGACAATCGCCGCGGTTGAAAAATCCGTCGGAAATTGTGCTGCGTGAGGTGGGCTGCCCCGGCGTGGCCGAAGGCGCGGCGCTCGCCTGCGTGGGAAAGACAGGTGAATTGCTTGTTGAAAAAACCAAATCCGCCCGGGCCACCTGCGCCATTGGCCTGGCGTCCCGGCCGCTCGATCCGGCGGAAACCGGGCGATCGCGCGGGCGGCTGTCGGTGGTGGGCATTGGCCCTGGCGGGCCGGAGTGGCGCAGCGCCGAGGCGGTTTCGCTTCTGCGCGCGGCCACCGACTGGGTGGGCTATGGGCTGTATCTCGATCTGGTGGCGGACCTGGGCGCAAACGCCCATGAACACCGCTTCGGCCTTGGCGAGGAAGAGGCCCGCGCGCGCCACGCGCTGGAGCTGGCGGGGCAGGGCCGGGACGTGGCGCTCATCTGCTCCGGCGATGCGGGCATCTACGCCATGGCGAGTCTGGTCTTCGAAGTGCTCGACACGGGCAGCAGCGGCGCAAGCGCATCCGATGCCGCGCGCCGAGTGGAGATTACTGTCGTTCCCGGCATCTCCGCGCTTCAGGCGGCGGCGGCAAAGGCCGGCGCACCGCTCGGTCATGACTTCTGCGCCATCTCCCTGTCGGATCTTCTGACCCCGTGGGAGGTGATCGAGAAGAGGTTGCACGCGGCGGCGGACGGTGATTTCGTGGTCGCGCTCTACAACCCGAAATCGCTTCGCCGCAAGGACCAGCTTTCCAGAGCCCTCGCCATTTTGCGCGGCGCGCGGCCCGGCGCCACGCCGGCCGTCATCGCCACCAGCCTCGGGCGGGACGAGGAGCGCGTTACAGCCACGACCCTTGAGAAATTCGACGAGACGCTGGTGGACATGCTGAGTGTGGTGCTGGTCGGCTCGACGGCCACGCGCCGCACGTCAAAAACCACGCCGCCGCGGATTTACACGCCGCGCGGATATGAGATGAAGGAACACGCCCCATGAGCGTCCATTTCATCGGTGCGGGTCCCGGCGCGCCGGACCTGATAACCCTGCGCGGGCTGAACCTCATCCGCCGCTGCCCGGTCTGCCTCTATGCCGGATCGCTGGTGCCGAAGGAAGTTGTGGCGGAGGCGCCGGAGGACGCAAGGGTGCTCGACACCGCCCCCATGACCCTCGATGAGATCGTCACGGAAATGGAAACGGCCCACGCGCGCGGGAGCGACGTGGCGCGGGTGCATTCCGGCGACCCCTCCCTTTATGGCGCCATCGCGGAGCAGATGCGCCTCCTCGACGCGCGAGATATACCTTATGACATCACGCCGGGCGTGCCGGCCTTTGCCGCCGCGGCGGCGGCGCTGGGCACGGAACTTACCCTGCCGGAGATTGCCCAGACGATTATTCTGACCCGCACCGATGGCAAGGCCTCGCTCATGCCGCCGCGCGAATCGCTCGATATTCTGGGGGCTTCGGGCGCGACCCTTGCGATCCATCTGTCGGTCCGCAATCTCAAAGCCATCGAGCGCGCGCTCACGCCCCATTATGGCGCGGAATGTCCCGTTGCCGTCGTCTATCGCGCAAGCTGGCCCGACGAACGGATTGTTCGCGGCACCCTCGGCAACATCTGGCGCAAGGTCCGGGCCGCCAAGATCACCCGCACGGCGCTGGTGCTTGTCGGCCCTGTTCTGGGAGAAAATGCGTTCCGCGATTCCGCGCTCTATGACGCGAGCCACGCACACATCCTGCGCAACAAGAAGACAAAGGCGCGGGCCTAGGGTCTTTTCGATTTTGATGAAATCAAAATCGGACCCTGGTTCTTTGGTTTTTGCGTGCTTCTAACCGGAAAACCGCTTCACACTTTTCCGAAAGCACTCTAGTCGAGGCTCCGCCCGATCAACGACAAAATTTCACCCACGCAAGAGGCAGCGGCGGGCGACGCCCTATCCGGCCGCGCAATCATGATCACCGGCAGACCCAGCGCGCGGGCGGCTTCAATCTTGGTGTACGTCGCGTCGCCACCGGAATTCTTGGACACCAGTACCTCTATGCGCTTTGCCTCCAGAAGCGCGCGCTCCCGCTTGAGCGAAAAAGGCGGGCGGGCGAGCAGGACTTCGGCATTGTCCGGTACGTCAAACTCAGGCGGCTCGATCATGCGCGCCAGCACGCGGATATCGCGCCGTGCGAAAAACGGCGCCACCTCCTGCCGTCCGACCGTCACCAGCGCCCTCGCGCCTTGCGGGATAGCGCGCGCCGCCGCCTTGATGTCAGTCATATGCGTCCAGTTGTCGCCCTTCCGCTCGGCCCACGGGGCGCGCTCCAATCGCAGACAGGGTATGCCCGTCCGCGCGCCCGCATCGGCCGCATTGGCGGAGATTTGAACGGCGAAGGGGTGGGTTGCATCGACGATGAGCGCGATGCGCTTTTTTCTCGTGAACTCCATCAGGCCTTCAACGCCGCCGAAGCCTCCACTGCGTATCTCGCCGGTGACCTCATTGGGCGCGGCGGTCCGCCCGGCGAGCGAGGTAATGACATGGTAACGCGCATCTTCTTCAAGGTATCCGGCCAGCTCCCGCGCTTCGCGCGTGCCGCCCAGGATGAGAATGCGGGAGACTTCACTCGGCACGGGCAATCACCTCGCCCTGCCTGTCAACGACGACAATATCCACATCTATCGGCGCGTCGCGAAGGGTTCTTGCCGCGGTTCCCATCGCATGGCGGGCCACTTCACCAGCGATATCAATACCTTGAGCCGTCGCTGCTTGAAGAACCTCCAGCGCCGTATTGGCTTTGCGCATGGCCTCGCATAAATCCGCTCCTCCCCCTGCCTCAGCCAGGCGTTCCGCCAGCCAGTCGAAATCCACCTGTGAGCGGCCGGAATGAAGATCGAGGCGCCCTTGCGCGAATTTGGTCATCTTGGCGAACCCGCCGGCCACGGTGACGCGGGGCACCGGGTG
>QIGN01000023.1 GCA_003228955.1 Hyphomicrobiales bacterium | reverse complement strand
CCCTTTCGTTGCTTCAACAGCTCACTGGAAGTGATCCGTTTTGCCGTGATGATGTAGGTGCGCTATCCGCTATCGCTATGGCAGGTGGAAGGTCTGCCGCACGAACGTGGCATGGACCCTTGCCACGAGGCGGTGCGTTTCTGGTGGAACCGGTTTGGCCCGATTTGCCATCTTGCTCTTTCTCATGACTCTCATCCTTGTCAGGTTTTCAGTCTCCAGTAAACTCGGCGCGGTTCATGGCGTTGCCGAACCGGTGAGGATTCTCCGCCCGGTTGTTCTTCCGGTCACCAAAATCATGAACCTGGAAAGACCCAGATCCGTCAGCGCGGCACCGATTCGTGCGAAACGTCGATGCCGCGTTCGGACAACAGATCCTCAACATCGCGGTAACTGAGTGGAAACCGGAAATACAGCCAGACGGCATGTTGGATGATCTCAGGCGGGAACCGATGCCCGGCGTCGTAGATTTTGCGCATTCCTCGACACTACCGCGCCGCTAGCGATGGATCACTCTGTTACTGTGACAGCTCCCTGCGCAGACACCAATAGTGGCGGCTCATGCAGATAGCGCGTTGCTTTGCGTTTGGATTCTATATCACTCCAGACATTGCGCACTTGTTCCGCGGTCAACTCAGCGGCTATTCCAACCGCCTCGGCCGGGAGGTCATTACATAAGCCGTAAAGGCAGAGATCCATTTGCCGATAGGGGAGCGAGAAATAGAACTCGTCCTGGGTCTGGGGCAGTGTCCAGGTGTCGGTGGTTGGCGGGCGCGATCGGATCTTCTCAGGGAGGCCCAGGTATTTGGCGAGTTGGTAAACCTGGCTCTTGTAGAGGTGCGCGATGGGCTTGAGGTCGGCGGCGCCGTCGCCATTCTTGACGAAGAAACCCTGATCATGTTCAAGCCGGTTGGGCGTGCCCGCGACGGCGAAGTTAAGCCGGTCCGCATGGTAGTATTCAAGCTGTTTGCGTGCGCGCTGTTTCATGTTCGCCGCAGCGATAACGCCAAGGTAGACGTCGAGCGGCATGCGCACCTTGCGGCGTTCGCCGCCCGGCGATTCAACGACGAGTGAAGAGATGTTGTAGCCCTTGTTCTCGAGCGCATTGGCGATCACGACCTTGCATCCCCAGCCGACGCCGAATTCGGGCACGATGCGGCGGATGAAGTCGTCGCGGCGCTGATAACAGCCGGCCGCCGAAAGCATCGGTTCGACATCCTCCAGCAAGCTTTCAATGCCAAGGGTCCCGGCCACCAGACGGCCAAGATGCAAACTCTCAGTGTCGGAGTCCTTCTCGGGCATGAGCAGGGCGACGACCTTTCCGGTTCCCAGCGCCTTGGCGCAGAGGGCCGCGGTGACGCTGCTGTCGATGCCCCCTGAAAGGCCGACGACAACCCCACGGCGGCGCAGCCGGCGCAACACCTGCTCACGGATCGCCCGTGCAATGCGGTCGGCCTCGGCGCTTGCGTCGATACGTAACGAGGCGGCCGAAAAGGCGGCTGCCTTCGTCTGGCCGTCGCAGTCTTGTATGCCCGTCGCTGAAACGTCCGGTTCGAGCCGGGTCGCAGTCATTCCGCCGCCTCCATTACTTCCTCCACTCGCCGCCGGCTAATCTTGCCGGTATCGGTCTTGGGCAACTCATCCCGGAACTCGACGCATTTGGGCACCATGAAATCCTCAAGATGACGGGCGCAGTGCCGTTGTATGTCTTTGTCTGTTATGTTCGCGCCGGGTTGCACGGCCACGACCGCCTTGATCGCCTTGCCAAGGACGGGGTCGCTAACGCCGACGACGACCGCCTCGCGGATGCCCGGCAGCGCATAAAGGATGTTCTCGATTTCCTTGGGGCTGACCTTCTCGCCGCGAGTCTTGATGATGTCGTCCATGCGCCCGACAAAATACAAATAACCGTTCTCGTCGGTGCGAAACAGATCGCCGGTGTGCAGTTGGCGCTCCCAAGGATAAGGACCGGGGCGCAGTGCCCGCGCCGTTGCTTCGGGATTTTGCCAATAGCCTTTCATGACATGGGGACCGCGGATGACCAGTTCGCCGACCTCGCCGGCACCGAGATTCCGGCCCTGTTCATCGACGACAAAGGCTTGTGTTCCCGGAATGGCGATACCGACAGATGTCGGGCGTTGGTCGAGTTGCATCGGCGGCAACCAGGTGCATCGCTTGCACTCGGTCAGGCCATACATCGAATAGAGCTGGGCATCCGGAAACAGCGCCCTGAGGCGCGCGATAAAAGCTGGCGGCAAAGCCGCGGCGGTGTTGGTAATATAGCGCAGGTGCGGCAGTGCGCCGGGTTTAAGGTCCTTCATATGCAGGAGGAGCGCGGCCATCGTTGGCACAATCGGGAAGCCAGTGACCCCTTCGGCTAACATTTTCTGAATCACAGCGTGCGGGAAGGCAAAAGATTTCTCCAACACCAACCTGGCACCGACCTTGGCGGCCATGAACACCTGGTAAAGGCCATAGTCGAAGGATATCGGTAGCACGCCTAGAATGACGTCGTCAGCCGTGTTTTCAAGGTAGGTTGTGATCGACCCAGCGGCCGCGACAATATTTTGATGCGTCATCATCACACCCTTGGGGAAACCTGTGGACCCGGAAGTGTAGATAAGCATCGCGAGGTCGATCTCGATACCGGGATCGGGCAGGGTAGTTGGGTTGCCCTTGGCTACCGCGCCCTCGAAGCTTGTCCCGTTCCCAAGGTCGCCCTGATTGCCCGAACTTGCGACGACCTTCAGCACGCCCGGCGCCGTTGCGGCCGTGGCGGTATCCGCAACTGGCAGAAGCCGCCCCTGGGTGATGATTGCGCCCGCCTGGCAATTGTTCAGGATATAGGCAAGTTTTTGCGACTTGGTGGATGGATTGACGGGACAGAACACCGCGCCGGCCTTTAGCACGGCGAAAATCGCGACGACGGCCTCCCAGCAATTGTCCATAAAGACAATGACACGGTCGCCGCGCAAGACGCCCTTGGCCAGAAGTGCCGTGGCCAGCCGGTCCGACATCACATCGATTTCGGCGAAGGTCAATCGTTTTGGCCCTGCGACGAGGGCAATCTTATTGCCGAAACTTTGTGCGCTATTGCGGAGAAATTGCTCAACGCGCATGAATTTTCATACTCTCGTATATGGCTTTGACCCGGTGTACCGTCGCTTTGGTGTTCAGGCGGCGGCCTGTGCCAGCTTGGATTTGGCGTAAGTGGCTATGCTTTCGATCGAGTCTAGATTTTCGGGAATGATTTCGGCATCTGCTATCTCAATCCCGACTTCCGTTTCCAGGAAGGCGACCAACTCCAGGACTCCCGTCGAATCTATTAACCCGCCTTCGAGTAGTGACTCTTTATCCGATAAGGAGTCTTGATCATTGCTAAACAGAAAATTATCCACGATGAAGTTGCGGATTATGATCTCTAGATCGTGTGGCATTTTTTTGTTTTCCTTTAGATTTATGCGGCTTCGCCTGGAGAAATGTCCGTCTCTATACGGTATGCCCTATCGGCGAAGATGCGGTGCCATAACTGTGTAGAAACTATGCCAACGAACGCCATGTTATCACGCGTGCCGACTGCCTGACTTCGCCGGCATTTGTTTTTGAGTTTCTGCACGGCATCGGCCTCGAAATAACCGGCGTCTTCGATTTCGTATCTAGAAAGCGTGTTATCCACGTAATCCGGTGCGCCGGGACCGGTAAAGCATTGGCTATCGGGTGCCCGATAGGGTTGTTTTGTGCGATTGCCGATATCTTTGGGCAACAGGTCTTTTATGCTTTCGCGCAGGATGTGTTTCTCACGTAGCGCACGGATCTTCATCTTGGGCGGAATGCGCGCGGCGAATTCGACCAGCCTGTGATCGAGGAAGGGATAACGCCCTTCGACCGAATGGGCCATTGAAACCCGGTCGCCCTGGGAAGACAGGATGTAGGCTGGCAACAGATGTGTGGTCTCGAGATATTGCGCCTGGCACAACGGATGCCAACGCGTGAAATCGTCAGGAAGTCCGTCGCGCATATCGGCGAGGGCATCGTAATCAGCAAGCTCGTGACGCAGGTCTGCGGACAGGAAGACCTTAGTGCCCGCCGTCGTGCGCATGCGTGGAAGATGGGAGTAGAGCGGGTCGTCAAGTGCTGCGCCATCGCCGCCGAAGAAGGCCGCGAGATAGCTATGGGATTGGTTCTTCAATTGCGGCAGATAGGGGTAAAGCCGGCGGAACAGGAGTGGCCGGCGGCGAGAGTCAGGTTGGCTTGCGCAAAAGCGGCGCAGCTTGGCTTCCTTGAAAATATCGTAGCCGGCGAAGACCTCATCGGCGCCTTCGCCGGTGAGTACGACCTTGAACCCCTTGCGGTGAACTAGATCTGAAAGGGCAAAGAGCGGCGCTGGAGCCGTACGCAGGATCGGCCGCTCGGTATGTCGGATTACGTCTGGAAAGAAGCGTGCGATATCGGCGGTACGACACTGGATCTGGTCGTGTCGCGTCCCAAGCGCCTGGACCATTTCCTGCTGGTAACTGCTTTCATCGAATTCGTCGCTCTCGAAAGTCACGGAAAAGGTCCGCAAACGGTCCGGCTTGATGTGCTTGGTCACCGCGGAGATGATCGATGAGTCGAGACCGCCGCTCAGATAGGCCCCCACCGGCACGTCGGAGCGCAGACGGATATGAGTGGCATCAAACAGCAGTTCCCGCAGTTCCCCGGCGATGCTCGCTTCGCTCCGCCCGGCCCATGCGCCTTGGTCATTCGCATCCGGGTAGGCCAGACGCCAATAGGCCCGCACCGACGTGCGCTCCGGCGTCGCGGTTAGGATATGACCCGGCCTGAGCTCGAAGATGTCTTTGAATGCCGTACGCGGGGCCAAGGGGAACCAAAAGGTGAAGGTTTGATCCAGAGCGATCGGATCCAGCTCGGCCTTGACTCCCGGCACTTGGAGTAGTGCCTTTACCTCGGAAGCAAAATACAGACAGCCACCGTGGTAGGTGTAATGGAGCGGTCGCACGCCCATGCGGTCACGCGCGAGCATGAGCCGATTACGACGGCTATCCCAGACCACGAAAGCGAAGTCGCCGTTCAGGTCCTCGACGCAATCGAGGCCTTTCTCCTCATAGAGATGGAGGAGGACTTCGGTGTCGGAATTGGTCCGAAAGACATATCCTCTTGCGATCAGATCGCGGCGCAACTCGATATAATTGAATATCTCGCCGTTAAAGATGAGCCAGACCGTTTGATCGATGTTACACATGGGCTGCTTGCCGGCGGCGGGATCGATTATACTGAGGCGCGCGTGGACGAGCCCGATATTTCCATCGACATGGAGACCCTGTTCGTCAGGCCCGCGATGGGATATGGCGCCAATCATCCGTTGTAGTAGTACGCGGTCCGGCAAGGACGTTTTCGGCATGCCGAAGTAACCAGCTATCCCGCACATGGGTGTTGCTACCCCCAAACATTCGCCAACCTCGCCGCTTCCAGGTATCGTGTTAGAATACGACCTAAGGCGAACGGACAACCAGGCGATAAAATTGGTGAAACTAAAGTATTATATTACCCAAAAAGTTTCGAATGACCCCTTCCAATCACAGGAGGAAGTAGCATAATTTGAGAACGGTCGAAAGCGTGTTTTATTCCGTTTAGTGGTTTGAAATTCTTGAGGACGGATCCTGTTACCGAGTCGTGGGGCAGGCGTCGTTCACGTCGTTGTCTTCGTCCAGCCGACCCAAAATCGGCTGTCGAAACAGCCCTTTAGATCAGGCGCCTAATTTCGTTGCCGTTTCACGCCCCGGTGCGAACGGGCAGCCCAGGTCACTGCGGCGAAATTACACTCATTCCAGGGAAGCTTGGGTGATGGCAACGAAATTAACAGCCTGTCGGCCAGTTACGTGAACTCTCCACCGATGATGCGAGTCCATGCTTCTCCGGCGAGGCCGGTGATTAAGGCGTCGCCTAAGCGGATTGGCGCGAAGAGATCCGGGTTCTTGGAATGAACCACTGTCGATGAGGCGCAAAAGAGCAGAGACTTTCGGCGCATGAGGATGCCGCTGATTTGCGGGTGAGAACGGCCCCTTAGGGCCACGTATCCATGCCGATAAGCATGGTTCAGCAAACTTTCGACGACGCATTCCGTGGCTCCGGGGCGCGCCAAGATCTGTAAAACCCAGCCCACTTTGTGCGGACGCCCATAGCATATATAGAAACCGAGTGGCGCGCCGTCCTTGCCATATACCATCCGTTTGGATGTCTCACCGTGCTGCTCCTTACGGTCCGCATGCGCGAGGAACCATTTGAGCGAGGCTTTATCCCAATCGGGCCGCAAGGGATATTGCTGGATAAATTGAGGGATATGCTCGACCAGCTCGTCGTTGCCGACATCCTTGTCGCCATAGCCTCTGGCCTGGGTTTTAGGGCGCAGTGGATTGCGGTCGATCCGAGCGGCGATGTTGTCGGCGAACGCGGCTAGCGGGGCCAGCAGCTTGGCCGGACGCAGGCAACGGCTCAGAGCGGCGACAGCGAAGCCGGCCGGGCGGAGAACGCGCAACCAGTCCATGCTGTAAGCGGCCACAGGCTTGTGTCCAAGCCGCTCCCACATCCCCATCGACACCGTGTTCGCGGACTCGCTAATAGAGAGATCCTGCGATCCGGCCAAAAACGATCGTAGCAACTGCGCTCCCGCGAAAGGGTTCTTCCCTGGATTTTCCACCATCAGGGAACCGGCGACGGCCGCCCGAATCGGCTTTCCGTTGAATACCAGGCGCAAGGGTAAAACGCCGATGAAACCGCCGACCTTCCCATTGGTATCGATATAGACGCGGGAGGGGATGTTGGCCTCGTGCCAATGGTGATGGAGAAAGAGATCCGCCAGGTATGCCTTGAGGGAGTCGGGTGCCGGCTTGCGCGGGTCGCGGAAGGTGCGCTGGAACTGGTTTGCGACGGCTGGAATATCGGATGGCTTAAGGGCGCAGACACCGCTATCTCGCGTTTTGACTTCTAGCATAGTTCCAGACTTGGTTGTGGAGGCGAAGGCGCTGTTTGACCATTATCGCGCGCTCAGGCGTCTTTTGAGAATAGCGTCCATATCCGGTGCTGGCTCCAAGCCGGCATCTGTGTGGACCGCTTTCTCCTGATCTCGGGTGACATCTTGAAATAGCGGAATGGATTACTGCTCCGGCGACGCTACGAAACCAGCTCCACCCGTTCAAGCTGGTTGCCCCTGACATCGATGGCGAATCCCTCTGCGAGGACTGGTTCTCGGTGCCGTGGCGGCGGCGCTGAAAATTGCTGCCACGGTGCAAAATATACGCAAATAGCGCCCACCCTATGCAGAAGCCGCGGCAGTGCTATCATAAAGGTCCGCCCTAAAAGACAGCGCCGCGGCAGCGAGCGGGACGGCGGGCGACGGGAGGCGGCACATGACTTTCGAGACGACCAGGGCCAGGCGCTCCTACCAGGCCTGGGTCGCGAACGAGACCATGGAGGACTATTCGCTGCGCTACGCGGCGAAGTCGTTCCGGCGCTGGTCGCCCTTTGTCATCGCCAACACGGCCCTGGGCGGCATCTCCTTTCTAGCGCTCGAGGCGATCGGCGCCGCAATCACCCTAAGCTACGGCTTCTCCAACGCCTTCCCGGCGATCCTCGCGGTCTGCTTCCTGATCTTCGTGACCAACCTGCCGATCGCTTACTACTCAAGCAAGTACAATATCGACATGGACCTGCTGACGCGCGGCGCGGGCTTTGGCTATATCGGCTCGACCATCACCTCGCTGATCTACGCCTGCTTCACCTTCATCTTCTTCGCTCTCGAAGCAGCCATCATGGCCCAGGCGCTGGAACTCTACTTCGGCCTGCCCATCGTCATCGGCTATATCCTCTCCTCGATTGTAATTATCCCCATTACCTTTCTCGGCATCACCATGATTAGCCGGCTGCAGATGCTAAGCCAACCGATCTGGCTACTCATGCTGATCGCGCCCTTCGTGGCGGTCTTCTACAAAGAGCCCGATGTCCTGGCCGAATGGGTTGCCTTCGCCGGTTTGCGCCCGGGTGCCACGGAATTCAACTACCTGTACTTCGGTGCGGCGACCGGCGTGCTGTTCGCGCTCGTCGTACAGATCGGAGAGCAGGTCGACTATCTTCGTTTCCTCCCCGACAAGACCGTGCGCAACCGCTTGAGCTGGTGGGCGGCGATGATATCAGCCGGGCCCGGCTGGGTCGTACTCGGCGGTCTTAAGATCCTTGCCGGCAGCCTGCTGGCCGTGCTCGCGGTCGGCAGCGGCCTGGCCTATTCCGACGCCGTCGAGCCCGTCCGCATGTATATCAAGGCCTACGAATATGTCAGCGACGATCCCTGGATCGTGCTTACGGCAGCGACGGTCTTTGTCTTGATCTCGCAAGTGAAGATCAACGTGACCAACGCCTATGCGGGTTCGCTCGCCTGGTCGAACTTCTACTCGCGCGTCACTCACTATCACCCGGGCCGTGTCGTCTGGCTGGTATTCAATATTGTCATCTCGCTACTGTTGATGCTGTTGGGCGTGTTCGAGACCCTGGAAACGGTGCTGGCGGTCTACGCCAATGTGGCAATCGCCTGGATCGGCGCCATCTTCGCCGACCTGACGGTGCTCAAGCCGCTCAAGGTCAGCCCGCCGATTATCGAGTTCAAGCGGGCCCATCTCTACAACGTCAATCCGGTCGGCTGCGGCGCCATGGCGATCGCCTCGGTGATCTCAATCGCCGCCTATGGCGGCGTCCTGGGAACCATCGCCGAGGCCTACTCCGCGGCGCTCTCCCTCGGCACTGCATTTTTCGTCGCCATCGCCCTGGGTATCCTCACCAAGGGCCGCTACTACATCGCCCGCAAAGACGAGCTGCCGGCTAAGTTAAAGGGCGAGGCTAAGGTTAGCTGCGCCATCTGCACCTATGCCTACGAGCCCAAGGACATGGCCTACTGCCCGTTCTACGAGGGTCCCATCTGCTCGCTGTGCTGCAGCCTCGACGCCCATTGCCACGATGTCTGCAAACATCCCGCCGAGGTGCGCAAGGTTCGCGTCGCACGGCTTGGCGAAGGCCACTTCCAGCGCATGATCCAGCCCAAGCTGGTGCAACGGCTGGCCAAGTTCCTGGGCATCTCCCTAGTCATGGCGGTCGTCACCGCCGCCGTCTTCCTGCTCGCCTACCGCATGATCGAGCTTGGTCCGGGTGTTGCCCAGGCCGACAACGCGAGCCTGCTGCTGCGCCTCTATCTGGCCTCGCTGGTGCTCATCTGCGTTGGCGCCTGGTGGATCGTGCTCTCCCACGAAAGTCGCGAGCTGGCCGAACGCGACCTCGTCCGCTCACTGGAAAAGCTCACCGAAACCCGCCAGGAGCTGATGCAGGCCGAGCGCCTGGCGACCATCGGACAGTTGACCGCCACGGTGAGCCACGAACTCCGCAACCCCCTCGGCACTCTGGTTTCCTCGCTTTCAGTCTTGCGGAAATACCTCGCCGGCTCTGAACCCAAGGTGCGCAGCGAGTTGGACATGATGCAGCGGAATATCTTCCGCTGCGTGCGCATCATCGAGGACCTGCTGGACTTCTCCCGCGACAAGGAAGTGCAGCTTCACCCAGTACAACTGGACCGGTGGATCGCGCTCCAGTTGGAAGAGCAGGGTTTGCCGGATTACGCCGGCCTGCGGACCGATCTTCGCGCTCAGGCCACGGTGCTGCTCGACAGCGAGAAGTTCAGGCAGGCTTTCGTCAACCTGCTGCAGAACGCCTACCAGGCCATCGCCCTGCGCGCCGACCAGAACCCGGCCCAAGGCCAACTGACGATCGCGACGCGGCGCCACGGCTCGCGCGTCGAATTCAGCGTCCGCGACGACGGCTGCGGCATCCGGCCGGGAACCGCCGACAAGATCTTCAAACCCCTGTTCAGCACCAAGGCTTTCGGGGCCGGCCTCGGCCTGCCGCTGGTCAAGGAGATCGTGGAACGCCACCACGGAACATTGGAGGTGGACAGCGAATGGGGCGTGGGAACTACCGTGACCATCTCCCTGCCGCTGGCCCAGCAGGAGGCGGCCGCCAACGGCAAGACGATGATTTCGCGGTAAGAATGTCCTAATTCTTAGGCGCAGGAAGAGATGAACGAGCAACGTTGGAGCGCAAAACCCCCAAGCAAGCGGCACATTCTGGTGGTCGACGACGACCAGGATTTCGCCGACACCCTGGCCCGCCTGCTCGACCTGGAAGGTTACGAGGTCGCACGCGTCTACCGCATCGCCGACGCGCGCGCCGAACTCGACCGCTTCCCGGCCGAGGTCGCACTGATCGACGTCCGCATGAGCGAGGGCAGCGGCCTCAGCCTGGTCTCGGCACTGCGCCAGCGCCGGCCTGAAATCATCTGCATCATGATGACCGCCTACAGCTCGATTCAGACAGCAGTCGAAGCCCTGCATGAGGGCGCCTACGACTACCTGCGCAAGCCCTTTTATTCGGAGCATCTGATGTCGATGCTGCGACGGTGTTTCGAGCGCATCGCCCTGGCCCAGGCCCGCGAGCAGGCCGAATCCACACTGCGCGAACGCAACCGGGAGCTTGAAGATCTCAACCGGCGCCTGGCGCAGGCCGAGGCCACCTTGCGCCAGCGCAACCGCGAGCTCGAGAGACTGAACGCGCGCTTGCAGAAATCAGTGGCCAGCATGCGCACTTTGGCAACTTTCTCGTCGCTCAGCGACCTCTCGGCCGCCGTTCTCGAGGAAGTGGCCGGCAACATGGGCGCCAACGGCGGCGTCGTCTATCTCAGGACGGCGGGGCGACTGGTGCCGAAACACAGCTTCGGCACCAGCGGGGCAGGCACATCTCTCTCGACTGTCGAGGCCGAGGCGCTGTGCCGGGGCGCCGCGGCCGATGGCGCCGAGCCGGGGTCGATGTCGGCACGGCTTGCCTTTCCCCTGACTGGGGAGGCGTCAGACCCCGTCGGCCTGGTCGTCGTGCAAGCCGGACCAAACCGCGCCTTTACTCAGCAGGATCGCGAGATTGGCGAGATCCTGGTCTCGTTTGTCAACGAATCAATCCGGGTCGTGCAGGCTCTCGAGAGCCTGGTGTCGAGCGAGGAGCGCCTGCGCGACGTCATCGACAATTCGCCCTCCCTGATCTCCCTGAAAGACCTTGAGGGCCGCTTCGTCATCGTCAACAAGCGCTTTGAGGAGTGGTATGGCCACGGCCAGAACGAAGTGGCGGGCAAAACCTCCACCGACCTCTTTTCCCAAGACATTGCGCGGCTCTATACGGCCCAGTGGGAAGAGGTGCTGAACAGCCAGGAGGTGGTCGAGGAGGAGATCGAAGTTCCCTTCGCCGACGGCAAGCTGCACACGGTCCTGGTGACCAAGTTTCCGGTCCTCGGCGTTACCGGGCACCCCACCGGCGTCGGCACGATCGCCACCGACGTGACCGACTCAAGACGCGCCGAAGCGCAACTGCGCCAGGCCCAGAAGACCGAGGCACTGGGCCAGCTCACCGGCGGCATCGCCCACGACTTTAACAACCTGCTGGCCGTAATCTGCGGCAATCTCGACCTGATGAAGGACGAACTGGAGGACAATTCCGACCTTGCCGAACTGCTCGAGGATGCCCTGTCCTCGGCCCAAAGCGGCGCCGAACTGACCCACCGGCTGCTCGCCTTCGGCCGGCGGCAAACCCTCCATCCGCGGGTCACCGATGCCGGCGACCTGGTGATGGGAATGTCGCGCATGTTGGAGCGCACTCTGGGTGAGACCATCGAGACCCGATGGCTGCTGAGCAAGGATCTTTGGCTCGTTGAGGTCGACCGGAACCAGCTCGAGACCAGCCTTCTCAACCTCGCCATCAACGCCCGCGATGCCATGGCCGAGGGCGGCGTGCTAACCATCGAGACCGCGAATACCACCTTCGACCACGCCACCGCCCAGGCCCAGGACACAGCCGCGCTGGGGGACGCCGTCGTCGTCTCGGTCACCGACACCGGCATCGGGATGTCACCCGAAATCGTCGAACAGGCGATCCAGCCATTCTTCACCACCAAGGAGACCGGGCATGGCAGCGGCCTCGGTCTCAGCATGGTCTATGGCTTCGTCAAGCAATCCGGCGGGCATCTGGAGATCTCCAGCACCATCGGACAAGGCACCGTGGTCCGGCTCTATCTGCCGAGGGCGAAGACGGACGCGCGTGAAGCCGCCGCACCGGCACCTCACCCCGCGGCGACGGCGGGTGCGGGGGAGCGGATTCTCGTCGTCGAGGATAAGGCCGATGTGCGCCGCCTCTCCGCGCGGATCCTGACGCGGCTTGGCTATGACGTACTCGAGGCCGCCGACGGTAAGGCGGCACTGGAGCGTCTGGACGCCGGCCCCAAAGTGGACCTGTTGTTCACCGATGTCGTGCTGCCGGGTGGGATCAGCGGCGCCGATCTCGCCAGGCGGGCCCGCGCCCGCGATCCCGCACTCAAAGTCCTCTACACCTCCGGCTATGCAAACAATGCGGTCCTCGAAGACGAGCGGCTATGCGACGGGGTCGGCCTGATCAAGAAACCTTTTGCGAAGGAGGGCTTGGCGCGCATTGTGCGGCATGTCCTCAAAGGTCAGCCACGAGACCCCGGCCCCGTGTTCGGGGCGGCACGCGCCGATCAGTCCGACGACGGCAGCGCCATGAACATATAGCCGACGCCGCGAACCGTCTTGATCAGGCGGGGATGGCGCGGATCGTCGTCCAGTTTGCTGCGCAGCTTGCCAATGAGAACGTCAATGCTGCGGTCGAAGGGTTGCCAATGGCGGTCGGCGATAAGTTCTAGGATCTGATCGCGCGAAAGCACGCGCTGGGGCCGCTGCATCAACGCGGCGAGCAATTCGAACTCGTAGAAAGTCAGGTCGACACGAGTGCGCGTGGGTGAGATCACCTCACGCTGTTCCAAATCCACCGTCCATCCGCAAAACCTGACTGCCGCACCGGCCCGGCTCCTCGACAAGGCCCCGCCTTGGCGCGTCGCCGACCGGCGCAGGACGCTGCGGATACGCGCCAGTAACTCACGCCGGTCGAAGGGCTTGGTCACGTAGTCGTCGGCCCCGAGCTCGAGGCCGATTACCTTGTCGACCGCATCGCTCCGCCCCGTAAGCATGATCAACGAAACATCGGACTCGGCGCGCAGCCGGCGCGCCAGGGCCAGTCCGTCTTCACCGCCGGGCAAGCGCAGATCGAGAATGACGAGATCAAATGGCCTGGTGCGCAGCGCCCGCCACATCACATGCCCATTGGGTGCCGTCTCGACCGCATAACCCTCGGGCTTGAGCAGGCGGCTCACCAACCGACAGATTCGCGGGTCGTCGTCGACAACCAGAATACGCTCCGCCGCATCGGCGCTGGTCACGTCAAACCTCGATAGCTCCCGCGCCGCAAGGTCATTCGAAAAATTCGATCGCATTTGCCGGAGTCCACCCCGCAGAGCATAAAGGTTGCCTTATCGGCAGAGAATTCGGAACAAAAAATCAGTATTAGTTACAAAAATTTACAATCCTTGTGAGCGCACAAACAAAACGCTTACCAGCCCGGCGTAAGCTCCCAGCCTGAGTTGGCAAGGCCCATGGCGCCCACGAAATACGACCGCCCACGACCTGGCAACGAGGCGCCGGGGCCCAAGAAGACCCAATCAGGGGTCCGCAGGGAGAGCGTATGGTGCATGAAAACGGCCACAACGGCGAGGCCTTCGACGGACTAATCGACGCTTTCTACGACATCGCAACCGCGGCCACGCAAGACTGTGCCTGGTGCACGGTGCTGCCCAAACTGTGTCACGCTTTCGAGGCCTCCGCGGGCAGCTTCATGGGCCATGACTTTTCCGCCCGGCAAGGCGCCCTGCGCCACGACTTCAATATCCGCCCGCAGTTCCGCGACGCCTACAATGACGGGCTCTCGGCCATGAACCCCTGGATGGACTCGCTGGCCTTCTACGCCGAGGGGGCGGTGGTCTTCGGCGAGGACATCGTGTCGTCCAGAGACATCGTCCGGACCGAGTTTTACAGAAGCTACCTGGAGCCGCAGGCCTTGCTCCACCATCTCTGCGGCGTCATCGCCCAGGACGGCACGGATGCTCAGTTCATCAGCCTCTTGCGCCCGCCCGAGGCCGCCGCGTTCGACGAGCAGGACAAGGCCGCCCTGTCCCGTCTGCTGCCCCATTTACGGCGCTCGATCAAGGTACGGGACGAGATCGTTCGCGACCGCCTGGCGCGCGAAAGCCTGTCCGAATTGATGGACCGTCTCCCGGTCGCGTTCCTGCTGGTCGGCAGCAACGCTCACGTGGCTCTGAAAAACCGGGTTGCGCGGGAGATGATCGCCCGCGGCGACGGCCTGTTCGTCGGTGCCGGCGGTTATCTCGCCACCGCCTTTGCCAAGCACACCACTCATCTGCGGCAGTTGATCGCCATGGTTGCGGATGCCGCACCGGATGGCGAAGACCCGGACGCGGGCCAAAACTTTGTCATCCCCCGTGGATTTGACCGCCTGCCGCTCATCGGTGTGGCCTATCCCGTTCACCGATCATGCCTGGCCAGCGAGCGGGTATCCGACCCCGCCGTCGCACTGCTGGTCAAGGACCCCGAAATCGAGCGCCTCGACGGCCTCTCCGATTACGCCAGCGCCTACGCCCTGACCAACGCCGAGACCCGCCTCATCGGGCTGCTGACCCAGGGCCACGGTTTGTTCGAAGCAGCACACGAGCTTGGCATCACCAAGAACACCGCGCGTACCCATATGCGCAACATATACGCCAAGATCGGTATCCGCCGTCAGACCCATCTAATTCGTCTGTCCGCCCAGTTCAGCATGTTCTGAGCATCCCATCGGCCCCCCAATTCAATTCAAATTCCGATTCGACGGGTCGTCTCACTCCTAGGGGTGATGGCGGGCACCCGCACCTTGTCTAGGCTTGCTCTCATCGGCGCACTGTTGTGGTGCCGCCGCCTCTTGCAAATCCGCGTGTCGTCCGGCACGCGACAACACAACACCCCCATGGGAGGAAATGTCATGGCAAAGACTGTGTTCAGGGCCGAAATGGACAAGTGGCCAGAAGATCAGCAGACCAAAACCCATAACCGCTGGCATCCCGACATCCCCTTCGTGGAAACTTTCAAGCCCGGCGACGAGTTCCGCGTCGAGACGTACGATTGGACCGGCGGTCAGATCAAGAACGATGAATCCGCCAACGACATCAGGGACGTCGACCTGTCGAAGGTGCACTATCTGAGCGGCCCGTTCGCCGTCGAGGGTGCCGAACCCGGCGACCTTCTGGTGGTCGACATAAATGACCTCGGTTGGCTCGAGGATTCGCAATGGGGCTTTACCGGCATCTTCGCCCTGGAGAATGGCGGCGGCTTCCTCGACAAGCATTTCCCCGAGGCCCGCAAGGCCTGCTGGGACTTCCATGGCATCTATACCACCTCGCGCCACATTCCCGGCGTGCGCTTCCCCGGTCTGATCCATCCGGGTTTGATCGGTACCCTGCCTTCGGCCGACCTGCTGGCCAAGTGGAACAAGCGCGAATCCGCCCTGTTCAATACCGATCCGGACCGGGTTCCGCCGCTTTGCACGCTGCCCGACGGCATGGCCGGAACCACCACCGCCCTGATGGGGCAGATGACCGGCGACGCCGGTAAAAGGGCCGGGGCCGAGGCCGCGCGCACCGTGCCCGGCCGTGAGCACGGCGGCAACTGCGACATCAAAAACCTGTCACGCGGCTCAAAGGCCTACTTCCCGGTTTATGTCGAGGGCGGCGGGCTTTCCATGGGCGACATTCACTGGTCCCAGGGCGACGGCGAAATTACCTTCTGCGGCGCCATCGAGATGGCCGGCTGGATCGACATCGGCGTCGACCTTATCAAGGGCGGCATCGAGAAATACGGTATCACCAATCCGATCTTCAGGCCCAGCCCGGTGGAACCGCATTACTCGGACTATCTGATCTTCGAGGGGGTCTGTGTCGATGAGCATACTGGCGAGCAGAAGTATCTCGACGCCACTGTCGCCTATCGCCGCGCCTGCTTGAACGCGGTCGAGTACCTCAAGAAGTTCGGCTACAGCGGTGAACAAGCCTACATGATCCTTGGAACGGCACCGGTCGAAGGGCGCATCAGCGGCATCGTCGACATTCCCAACGCGTGCTGTACGGTCGCCATCCCGACCGAGATCTTCGACTTCGACATCCGGCCAAATGCGAGTGGGCCCGTCAAGTCGGTCTCAGGAGCCGACGCGGCTGTCTGCACCTGAGGAAATCCGGACGGGGGCGCGGCGTCGGTGCCGCGCCCCCGGTTGCCGAAATTAAGCGGCCCTTCCAGCGCACGAACCATGAGGGGTTTGCGCTCGTGCGATGGAAGTGCCAAAAATCGGAGGAAAGGCTCATGTTGCTGGGACTCGTGTTGTTCTATGTCGGTGCGGTGTTGTTCCTGAACGGCCTCTGGCTGATCGGGCGCGTCGGCGACCGCGAGATCGCGATAATCAATATCTTCGTTGGTAGCCTGACGCTGCTGGTGTCGCTTTTTTTGGCCTTCGGTCCAGGTGCTGACGCGACTTCGATCAAGGCCGCGGCACTGACGCTGCTGTTCTCTTTCACTTACTTCTGGGTCGCCTATAACCGCTTCCACGATGTCGACGGTCGCGGGCTCGGCTGGTACTGCCTTTTCGTTGCGATCACCACGGTGCCGGTCGCGATCGAAACGCTGGCGTCGGCCCAAACCACCTGGGACATCTGGTTCGGCCTCAACTGGGTCGCCTGGGGGGGACTCTGGTTGATGTTCTTCATGCTGCTGGCCTTGGGTAAGCCGATCGCCAAGGCGACCGGTCACGTCACTTGGATCCAGGCAATCCTGACCGGCTGGCTGCCCGGTTACCTGCTGCTCAGTGGTTTCTTCGACCTGGCGCCAGCGGCGGCTAGCTGACACCGACGCCAAGGGATGCTTACCACCACCACGGATAAGTCCCCGCAGCAATGAGAAGATAGTGGGCTGATCGCAACGCTTGAGTCCCAGACATTGCGATCAGCCCATCAGCCATAACGCCAAAGAGAAGGATCGCGACATGCCGCTTTACAACTATATTTGCAACGACTGCGGACCCTTCGGGGACTGGCATCCGATGAGCGCGGCGGCGGCACCGGCAACCTGCCCGGATTGCGGCGGGTCGGCGCCACGCATGGTCGCCGCACCATTCCTGGCGACTATGAACCCCTACAACCGCATCGCTCACCAGCGCAACGAAAAGAGCGCCGACGAACCGCGTGTAATCAAGAAACAGAGCCACAACCACGATGCAAAGGCTCATCCCCATCGTCACGGCGGCCACGCCCATGCTCACAGTCATAGTCACGGGCGACCTTGGATGATCGGGCACTAACGGCGGACGCCGGGCGGCTATGCCCTCGGGTGCGGCGCTGGCCTGGCCGGTCGGCTTGCAGCTTCGCGCCTTCCTAGCGGTCGGCGTCCATCTCCTGACCTGGGCAACAGTATTGCTTAGGTATTTTCTATCGAGACCAGGGATTCCGCGTCAGCGCGAGAATTGCTTGCCGCACGGCTGTGGTTGAGACGGTTCGGGAACTGGCGCGGCAGTTGCGTTTTCATTAATAAACGCCGCCTTTTTGCCGAGGGATTTCCGGTTTGCGGCGGGGTTGGGGTCCGCGGTCGTCTGGCCAGCCCCCGCGTGCGGTTTATCTTGATCGCAGGCCCAGGGGAATCCGCGGACCGGCGCCCATTCACGATTTTTGATCGATCCCAGCCTGTTCAACTCGTTTGACAATGCACCCGATTGGTCAAGGCCAGTCCGAAAACGCGGCTGGAAGCTCCGTGAGCCCGTCGCGCATCTGCTGGCGGGTCATGCGACGGTAAGCTGCTGGCGCATAGCCGGTTTTTCGCTTGAAAAAATGGCTGAAATTCGTCGGGTCGCTGAAACCGAGATTCGCCGCGATTTCCTTAATCGAAAGCCCTGAGCGTTCCAAGCGGAGCCGCGCCTCATCTGCGACGCGGTCATGGACCAGTTGGATGGGCGATCGCTTAAGGGTGCGCCGGCAGATCCCGTGCAGCCGGTCGTATGTGATCCCGAGTTCATCCGCGTAACGCTCGATTGGCCATCGGGCCCGGAAATGCAACTCCACCATGTGGCGAAAGCGCTGCAGTATAGAGCCGACTTCGCCATGACCGCGGTCGTCAGGTTTGTCGATCTCGGCGGCCCGTCGGATGACGATCAGGACCAGTTGCATGTAGCCCGCAATCGCCATCAATGACCCGCGTGCCGGGTCCTGCACCTCGTGGATGAACCAGCCGGACAGGGCGGCGATTTCGTCATGCTCCGGTGCCTCGAGATCAGCGACGATGGCGGGTCGCTCAGTGAAGATGCGCAGTGTAACGGATTCGGCCGTCGTCCCGGTGGCATCCACCAACAGTTCGTCTGACACACCGACGACGCAGGCGTCAGCCCCGGCTTCGAGCGCAATCACGGCCGCCATGCCCGAGGGCACAAAACACGCTGCCGGTGCGGTCATGACATGTTCGAACTCCTGTAACGTGATCGAGGCCACCCCATCGGACAAAAGCATCACGTGGCTAAAATTCCGGTAGATGCCTTTGCTCGGTACCCACAGGCGGCGAAACAGCGTTGGCGCAGGGTTGTCCGCGACCGCGTGGCGATGAATTCCAGTGTTGAATCCCGTCATCAATTGAGGCCCCAGGGGATGTGTCCTCCAGAAAACGACAATAGATAGCCAGAAATCAGCATGTTCGCCAGAAATCTTTCATTTATAGTGGGGTGTCACATCAGGGAGGTTGCTTCATGACCTCAAGAGCAAAGCCGAGCCTGTGGGGTGGAGCGGGCGGGGCCCGCCCGGAAACCGCCAATATAATAATGGCCCTGGCAGGACGCTTGGCACGTCTGTGCGTTGTTGCTTGATATGTACGACGCCAAGCTTTTGGTCGGCGGTGTTGATGTCAGCGCACGCCACGACGCGGCCTATGAAAGGGTCAGTCCGGTCACCGACGAGGCGGTGACGGTCGCGGCGGCGGCCTCGGTTTCCGATGCGATTCAATCAGTCAATACCGCTGCGGCCGCGTTTCCCGCCTGGTCCGAGACCAGCCCGGAAACCCGCCGCGCGCTGCTCAACCGTGCCGCTGAGACACTAACATCGAAGGCGGAGTTGTTCATCGAGGCGATGACGCTGGAGACCGGGGCGACCGGCGACTGGGGCGCCTTCAACGTTAAGCTTGCCGGCGACATTCTGCGCGATGCGGCGGCTATGACAACCCATGTGACAAGCCAAATTCTGCCGTCGGACACGCCGGGCGTCACAGCGCTGGCATGGCGCCAGCCCGCTGGGGTCTGCCTGGGCATAGCACCCTGGAATGCACCGGTGATCTTGGGTGTGCGCGCCATCGCGATGCCGCTTGCCTGCGCCAACACGGTGCTCTTCAAGACCTCTGAGTTATGCCCAAAAACTCACCGTTTGATTGGTGACGTGATGCGCGAAGCGGGCCTTCCAGACGGCGTGGTCAACGTCATCCCAAACGCCCCGGCCGATGCCCACGCGGTGGTTGAGGCGCTGATAGCCCACCCCGCGGTGCGCCGCGTGAGTTTTACCGGATCGACCCGGGTCGGTCGCCTGGTGGCGGAGACGGCGGCGCGTCATTTGAAAAAATGCCTGCTCGAGCTAGGCGGCAAGGCGCCGTTGATTGTCCTCGATGATGCCGATATCGACGAGGCGGTGAGGGCGGCGGCCTTTGGTGCGTTCATGAATCAGGGCCAAATCTGCATGTCTACCGAACGCATTATCGTGGTCGACAGTGTTGCCGACGAGTTCGTCGCGGCCTTTGCACAAAAGTCCCGACAGATGCTTGCCGGAGATCCGCGTGAGGCGCGGCTGCCCCTGGGGACGATGATTAGCAAGGAGGCCGCCCGGCGCATCGAAGCGCTTATCGCCGATGCGGTGGAGAAGGGGGCCACCCTCGTCGTTGGGACGCCGGCGCGCGGCACCATTTTGGACGGCGCCGTGGTCGATTATGTCACGCCGGCCATGCGCCTATACCGGGAGGAGTGTTTTGGCCCGATCGCAGCCATCATCCGCGTCGGCTCGGTTGACGAGGCGGTCACGATTGCAAATGATTGCGAATATGGCCTCGCTGCCGCCGTGTTCAGCCGCGATGTGGGGAAAGCCCTGGCGGTCGCCCGGCGCATCGAATCGGGCATTTGCCACATCAATGGTGCCACCGTCGACGATCAACCGCAGATGCCGTTCGGCGGCATGAAATCAAGTGGTTACGGACGTTTCGGCGGCATTGCCGCCATCGACGAATTCACCGAGCTGCGCTGGATCACCATTTCCGGCGAGCCACGGGACTACCCGCTCTGATCGAGCCGGAATGAAACTGAAAAACAGGGAGGAAAATGAAATGCCGAATAAAGCAAAAGTATGGAAAGGTTTCACGCGCCGCCAGTTTCTTGTTTCTTCGACCCTTGGCGGCACGGCGCTCGCCATGGGCGGGACGAGGGCTTTCGCCCAAGCTTCAGACCGCTTGCGCGTCGGTTTCATCAGCCCCATTTCCGGCCCTTTGGGCGGCTTTGGCCAGACCGACGCTTATGTTCTGGAGCAGGCGCGCGCCGCCCTGGCCTCGGGCATTGAAATCGGTGG
>QIGN01000068.1 GCA_003228955.1 Hyphomicrobiales bacterium | reverse complement strand
ATCGACTTTCAGGAATTCATGATCATGCCCGTGGGCGCGGAAACGCTTAGCGAGGCCGTGCGCATGGGCGCGGAAGTGTTTCACACCCTGCGCAAGGGACTCGCCGACGCCGGTCACAACACCAATGTGGGCGATGAAGGCGGCTTCGCGCCAAACCTGGCTTCGGCTACCGAGGCGCTGGATTTCGTCATGAAATCCATCGAGGCGGCGGGGTACAAGGCGGGCGAGGATATGTTCATCGCACTCGACCCGGCCTCAACCGAGTTCTTCAAGGACGGCAAATATGAACTGGCCGGGGAGGGCCGAACCCTTGATGCGGGCGAGATGGTCGATTATTACGCCGGGCTGGTTTCCAAATACCCGATCTGCTCCATAGAGGACGGCCTCGCGGAGGATGACTGGGAGGGCTGGAAGGCGCTCACAACAGCCCTGGGAAGCAAGTGCCAGCTCGTGGGCGATGATCTGTTTGTCACCAGCACCGAACGCCTGGCGAAAGGCATCGCCGAGGGGGCTGCAAATTCCATCCTCGTCAAGGTCAACCAGATTGGCACGCTGACGCAATCGATTGAAGCTGTTTCCATGGCCCAGCGCGCGTCCTTCACAACCGTCATTTCGCACCGGTCAGGGGAAACGGAAGATGCGACCATCGCCGATCTGGCCGTGGCGACCAATGCCGGTCAGATCAAAACCGGCTCGCTCTCGCGTTCCGACCGGCTGGCCAAATACAACCAGCTCATCCGCATTGAAGAAGAGCTTGGCGACAGCGCGGTCTATGCCGGAAATGCCGCGATCAAGACCTCATCCGGATAGCCCGATGGTCTGATCGCCGGCAGGCGGCAGATGCTTCATATCGGGCTTGATCTACCTCAAACCACCGGGGGAAGCACTCATATATTGTGATGCGATGACAGCCTATCTCCCTCAATACGCAACTGCCGCGATTCCGCGTTATACGAGCTATCCGCCCGCGACCCGGTTTCACAGCGGTGTCGGTGAAAGTGAATACCGTGCCTGGCTCGGCGCAATCGGTCCGAAAGACACGCTCTCGCTCTACGTCCATATTCCGTTCTGCCAGACGCTCTGCTGGTATTGCGGGTGCCACACGAGCGTTCCCAACTCAAATGACCGGGTGCTGGACTATGTGGAGAGCCTGAAACAGGAAATCGCGCGTGCGGGCGCCCGCGTGTCACGCTCCGCCAAGGTCTTGCAGCTGCATTTCGGCGGCGGAACTCCGAATTTCCTTCCGCCCAAGATACTCGCGGCGATAATCGAAACGCTGATGGAGCAATTCAACTTTGACCATGGCGCGGAGATATCCATCGAGGCCGACCCGCGATCCCTGAGCAAGGAACACATCTCCGTTCTGGCTGGTTACGCCAGGGTAAGAGTCAGTCTTGGCGTGCAGGACGTCTCTCCGGACGTCCAGAAACTGATCAACCGCATCCAGCCTTTTGACTTGGTTCAAGGCGTCGTCGAGCAGCTTCGCGCCGCCGGCGTGGACGGCATCAACATGGATCTCATGTATGGCCTGCCGGGCCAAAGCGTCGCCCATGTCCGCAAATCCGCCTCCATGTGCGCGGCCCTTGAACCGGATCGCTTTGCGGTGTTTGGCTATGCTCATGTCCCATGGTTCAAGAAGCACCAGCGCACCATAGACGAGGCCCGCCTGCCCGGCGGGCAGGAGCGTCTGGATCAGGCGGAAGCGGCGCGCGCCACACTGATTGATTTCGGGTATGCGCCCATCGGCATCGACCACTTCGCCAAACCCGGCGATTCCCTTTTCAAAGCCCATGATGAGGACCGTCTGAGGCGCAATTTCCAGGGCTACACCGTTGATCCCGCGAGTGCGCTGATCGGATTTGGCGCGTCATCAATCGGTAGTTTTCAGGCTGGATATATTCAAAACGAGCCGCATCTTGGCCGGTATCGTGACGCGGTAAAGTCAGGCGGCCTGCCAGTGGTGCGCGGTGTTGTTTTGAGCCCGTCCGAGCGCCGCACCAGAGCCGTCATTGAACGGTTGATGTGCAATTACGAGGTTGACCTGCGTCAGATAGATGACGCGCTGAACTGCGAGGTTGGCATGTATCCGGCGGCAATTTCAAAACTCAAGCCCCTTTGTGAGGATGGCATTGTCGAGGTTGACCTGCCTATTGTGAGAGCAACTCCCAGGGGCCGCCCTTACATAAGAAACATTGCCGCATGTTTCGACGAGCATCACGGCAAGAGCGAACAGCGTTTTAGCCGCGTTGTTTAGCACCTCCTTGATCCGGAATACCGATCCAGACTGCAATTCGGCGCGCAGAAGACGCCGGCGCGGGGATTCGGTCTGATAACGTCTGTTTAAGAAAATCGACGCATTGTGAAGATCAGGTCTGGTTCGAAAGGATCAGGCCTGAGAGCCCGCAATTTCAAAATAGGCAATAGCATCATGTCCATTCGCAGTGCGTTTGTCGCACTTACATGCTTCGGGTTGCTGGGTTATTTCGCCTATAATCTGTTTGCTGGCGATCACGGTCTCGAAGCGCGCGCGCGCCTGCAAACCCAGGTCAAGTCGCTGGAAGGGGAGCTCCGCGGACTTCAGGCCGTGCGCGAGCGCCTCGACCGCGATGTGGCCCTGATGCGGGCGGACAAGCTCGATCCGGACATGCTGGATGAACGTGCACGGATGATCCTGAATTTCTCCGACCCCAATGACATCGTCATAATGGACAAACCCGCCGCGGCAGCGCCCAGACCATGAACCGCAACATGTCTGGCAGACCTGTATTTCCTGCATAGCAAGACAAAACTCTTGAATTCCTGTGTCTTAAACAGATTTTTCCCATGCCGGGCCGCTCTGGCATATCGGCGGCAGTTCGTGTAACTTTTGGGCTACGGGGTAGTAGTTCAGGGAGGCTCCATAACCGTGTCCGACGATCATGCCGGCGCTGCTGTCGCCGTTGACCATGAGAATATCGCAGAAGATGTCGCCAACATCGTGGAGACAGCAGGGCGTTCGGTAGAGAACGATTTCCCTGTTCCTGAATTCAACGCCGATCAGGAGCGCCACGCCTATCGCGAGATGCTGCTCATTCGCCGGTTTGAGGAAAAGGCCGGACAGCTCTATGGCATGGGGTTCATCGGCGGTTTCTGTCATCTGTATATCGGGCAGGAAGCCGTTGTCATTGGAATGCAGATGGCTGCCAAGAGCGGCGACCAGATGATTACCACCTACCGCGACCACGGGCACATGCTCGCCTGCGGCATGGACCCCAAAGGCGTCATGGCCGAGCTGACCGGACGCAAGGGCGGCTATTCGCACGGCAAGGGCGGCTCCATGCACATGTTCTCCGTCGAGGAGAATTTCTTTGGCGGCCACGGTATTGTCGGGGCGTCCGCGCCACTGGGCAGCGGTCTTGCCTTTGCCAACAAATATCGCGGCAACGACAATGTGAGCCTCACTTATTTCGGCGACGGCTCGGCCAATCAGGGTCAGGTTTATGAAGCCTTCAACATGGCCAAGCTCTGGAGCCTGCCAGTGGTTTACATCATCGAAAACAATAAATACGCCATGGGCACGAGCATCGAGCGCGCCTCCTCGACGACGAACCTCTCACAACGCGGTGCGAGCTTCGGAATTCCCGGTGAACAGGTTGACGGAATGGACGTTCGCGCGGTGAGGGCCGCCGGCGAACGGGCTGTCCAGCGCGCCCGCGCCGGCGATGGACCCTTTATTCTGGAAATGCTGACCTATCGCTATCGTGGCCATTCCATGTCTGACCCGGCAAAATACCGCACCAAGGAAGAGGTACAGAAAATGCGCACCGAACATGACCCCATCGAGCAGGTGCGGGTCCGGATGCTGGAGCGGGAAATTGCCAGGGAAGACGAACTCAAGGACATCGACAAACAGGTTCGCGCCATCGTCAACGAAGCGGCCGAGTTCGCACAGAACGATCCAGAACCGGATGAGTCACAGCTTTACACGGATGTTTTGCTGAAGTCGTAGGCGGCCAGGCTACAAAGCCTTAGGGGAGGCAGTTCAAATAAAATGGCGACCGAAATTCTGATGCCGGCGCTTTCGCCCACCATGGAAGAGGGCACGCTGGCCAAATGGCTTGTCAAGGAGGGGGACGCGGTTCAATCCGGCGATGTTATTGCCGAGATTGAAACCGACAAGGCCACGATGGAAGTCGAGGCTGTCGATGAAGGAACCCTGACTAAAATTCTCATCGCTGAAGGCACCGAAGGCGTCAAGGTCAACACACCCATCGCCATGATCTCCGGCGAAGGAGAGGATACGTCTGCTGCCGAACCATCGGCCCCGGCGGAAGCACCGTCGCAAGCGGCTCCACAAGCCGCTGGCGACGATACTCTGCAACCGCCGGCTCCAGCCGAACCAGCGGCAGCCGCCATGGCTGACCCTGAGATGCCAGAGGGAACGGAAATGATCTCCACGACCATGCGCGAAGCGCTGCGCGACGCCATGGCGGAGGAAATGCGCATGGACGAAGATGTTTTTGTCATGGGCGAGGAGGTGGCCGAATATCAGGGCGCCTACAAGGTCACGCAGGGCCTGCTCGAAGAGTTTGGCTCACGGCGGGTGATCGACACGCCGATTACCGAGCATGGCTTCTGCGGTATCGGTGTCGGAGCCGCGTTCACCGGGCTCAAACCGATTGTGGAGTTCATGACCTGGAACTTCGCCATGCAGGCGATCGACCATATTATCAATTCCGCCGCCAAGACTCTCTATATGTCAGGTGGCCAGATGAGATGCCCCATCGTATTTCGCGGGCCCAATGGCGCCGCCTCGCGGGTGGGCGCCCAGCACAGCCAGTGTTTCTCGGCCTGGTATGCGCATATTCCCGGGCTGAAGGTCGTCTCCCCCTCAACGGCATCGGATGCAAAGGGCCTGCTTAAAGCCGCCATTCGCGACCCAAATCCGGTCGTGTTTCTGGAAAATGAAATGCTCTATGGCCAGAGCTTCGATGTTCCCAAACATGACGACTGGGTGCTTCCCATCGGCAAGGCCAGGACCATCGTTTCATTTGCGCGCGGGATGACCTATGCGCTCGAGGCCGCCGAGGTGCTGGCGGGGGAGGGCATCGAGGCGGAAGTCATCGATTTGCGCACCCTGCGCCCGCTGGATATGGCGACAATTATCGCATCCGTGAAGAAAACCAACCGGATCGTCACCGTCGAGGAAGCATGGCCGGTCTGTTCGGTGGGCACCGAAATCTGCGCCGCTGTCGCCCGCGACGCTTTCGATTATCTGGACGCACCGCCGACGCAGGTTTCAGGCGCTGACGTGCCAATGCCCTATGCCGCCAATCTTGAGAAGCTCGCGCTGCCGAATGCGGGCGTGGTTGCCGATGCGGTCCGGTCCGTATGTTACGCCAGGTGAACGCGGATCGCCGCCCGGACCCTTTCACAGCAGGGGAGCCCCCATGCCCATTCCAATATTGATGCCCGCGCTTTCCCCGACCATGGAAGAGGGCACGCTCGCCAAATGGCTCGTCAAGGAAGGCGATACTGTCCAGTCCGGCGACGTTCTGGCCGAGATTGAAACCGACAAGGCCACCATGGAAGTCGAGGCGGTCGATGAGGGCGTTGTCGGTAAGATTCTGGTTGGTGACGGCACCGAGCATGTGGCCGTCAACAGCACTATTGCGGTCCTTCTGGAGGAGGGCGAAGAGGAGGCGAGCGCGCTGGAAGGCTTCGAGGCAAGTGCAGCTCAGCCTGCTTCTTCGCAAGAAGAATTCGCGGCACCCAGCGACGCCGGAGGAGAATCAGGCGCAAAAGCAGACTCTTCTTCAGAAAAAGCGGCAGCCCCCGAAATCCCGAAATCCAATGGTCAGGCCGGGAGGATATTCGCATCTCCCCTGGCGCGCCGGCTGGCCCAGGATGCCGACCTTGATCTTTCGCAAGTTGAAGGGTCCGGACCCCATGGCCGCATTGTCAAGCAAGACGTTGAGAGGGCGATCTCCGGGGAAGGCGCGACGGCGGCGGCACCGGCTAAGGCGGACGCCCCTTCGTCAGGCCAGGTCATGCCCGCCCGGACACCCTCGGCATCTGCCGTTCCCGCCATGCCGGATGAAGAAATTCTGGCGCTCTATGAACCCGGCACCTATGAAGTCGTGCCTCACAGCAATATGCGGCGTATCATTGCCTCGCGGCTGACGCAGGCAAAATCGACGATCCCGCATTTCTATCTTTCCGTGGATTGCCGTCTCGATGCGCTGCTCGAGGCACGCAAACGCCTCAACGCCATGAGCGCGCAGGAGGGACCTAACGTCTTCAAGATTTCCGTCAACGACATGATTATCAAGGCCATGGCCATGGCCCTGCAAAAGGTACCGGGCGCCAACGCCACCTGGACGGAAGACGGGGTCCTGCTCCATCGCTCATCGGATATTGGCGTCGCGGTTTCCGTCGACGGCGGACTGTTCACGCCGGTGATCCGCCATGGCGAGGTGAAAAGCCTGTCGGAGATTTCCAACGAGATGAAGGATCTTGCCGGGCGGGCCCGCAACCGCCGCCTGGCGCCCCATGAATATCAGGGCGGCACCACCTCCATTTCCAATCTCGGCATGATGGGCATCAAGTCGTTCGACGCGGTCATCAACCCGCCGCACTCCTCGATCCTTGCCGTGGGCGCTGGAGAGAAACAGCCGGTTATCACGAACGACTCGATTGAGATTGCAACCATGATGAGTTGTACGCTTTCATGCGATCACCGGGTTATCGACGGGGCATTGGGGGCCGAGCTTCTCGACGCCTTCAGGGGCTTTATCGAAGAGCCAGTGACAATGCTCGTGTAAGTCAGGCCCCAGTTCATTGCCCGACAGCCCAAAGATACTCCGTAAAGCTTCCGCCCATCTCGCGGGCATTGGTGTTTATGTCCTGATCACACTCGCGGGAATGATTGCCTATGTGCTGTTTTACAAGGCGACGGGACCAAGTGTTGATTCCCTGGTCGCCGGGGCCATCGTGCTCTTCCTGCCGGCAATGCTGCTCGCGTTCGGCCTGGTGATCTGGGTGCCGGCATGGACGATAATGAAGCGCAAATGGGGCGAGGTGCCGCCGCGCACGGCGCTCAAAGCCGCCGCGCTTCTGAGCTTCCTGGCAACAGTCTTTTATTGTGGCGGGATCGCTTGTTTCACGGCCGGGCGCACCGAACATATGGTGGGCTGGTTTTTTGTGGCGTTTGCCGCGCTTGGTGCGGCGGCGCATTCCGCGGTTTATCTTCGGCTGACTAAGCAGCGAGGTTGAGACATGTCAGAAAACTCATTCGATCTGGCCATCATTGGCGGCGGTCCCGGCGGTTATGTCGCCGCCATCCGTGCGGCGCAACTGGGCCTGAATACATGCGTCATCGAGCGCGAGCATCTGGGCGGCATTTGCCTGAACTGGGGCTGCATTCCGACAAAGGCCCTGCTGCGATCCTCGGAGGTCTTTCACCTTTTCAATCACGCAGGGGAGTTTGGCGTATCCGCCAATGACATAGGGTTTGACATTGAGAAAATAGTTGCGCGCAGCCGCAAAGTCTCAGCCAAACTGACAGGCGGCATAGGTTACCTTATGAAAAAGAACAAGATTCAGGTCTTCGATGGTACCGCAAAACTCAAAGGCAAGGGCGTCGTCGCCGTCGCGGGAAAAGAAGGCGCGGCGATGGCCGATGTGCAGGCGAAGCACATCATCATCGCCACCGGCGCGCGGGCGCGTGTCCTGCCCGGTCTGGAGCCGGACGGGCGGCTGGTCTGGACATACAAAGAAGCGATGATCCCCAAATCCATGCCCAAATCGCTGCTGGTGGTTGGCTCGGGCGCCATTGGTATCGAGTTCGCCAGCTTTTACAGAACCCTCGGCGCGGACGTAACGGTCGTCGAAATCATGGACCGGGTGCTGCCGGTCGAGGATGAGGAAATCTCACGCCTCGCCCGAAAGTCATTTGAAAAGCAGGGCATGAAAATACTCACCGGCACGTCGGTCGAGAGCCTGCAAAAAGGCGCGGATTCGGTCACCGCGACTTTGAAGGCGGGCGACGGCGCAACCCAATCCATTACGGTGGACCGGGTGATCCTGGCAATCGGCATTACCGGCAATGTCGAAGGGTTAGGGCTTGAAGAGACAGGGGTAAAGGCCGACCGGGGCCATATCGCCATCGACGAATGGTGCCGTACGGGCGTTGAGGGCATATATGCCATCGGTGATGTGGCTGGGCCGCCCTGGCTGGCGCACAAGGCGAGCCACGAAGGCGTGCTGTGTGTCGAAAAAATTGCCGGGGTCGACGGCGTGCACCCGCTCGATACCTCAAACATACCGGGGTGCACCTATTGCTGGCCGCAAGTTGCAAGCGTCGGCATGACCGAGCAAAAGGCCGTTGAGGAGGGGCATGAAATCAAGGTCGGCCGCTTCCCCTATCAGGGTAACGGCAAGGCCATCGCACTCGGCGAGCCTGACGGGCTGATAAAAACGATTTTCGACGCCAAGACGGGCGCGCTGCTCGGGGCGCATATGATCGGCGCCGAAGTCACCGAACTCATTCAGGGCTATTGCATCGCCAAAACGCTGGAGACCACCGAAAGCGAACTGATGCACACAATTTTCCCGCATCCCACGCTCTCGGAAATGATGCATGAATCCGTACTCGACGCATATGGCAAGGTGATGCATACATAGAGGCGCGTAACTCAGTACCTATCAGTTTTTGGTTCAATGAAGGTGGAAACGGAAATGCAAGCACAGGGATTACTCGGCATGCCGGGTGTCGGTTTTTTCGGAATGCTGTTTATCGGGATCATCGCGGGTTATATTGCCGAGAGAGTCACCGACAGCAACCATGGCTTGTTCACCAACCTGCTCGTCGGCATTGCCGGCGCTTTTGTGGGCGGATCATTGGCCAGTGCGCTCGGCATTCAGGTTTATGGTTTTCTCGGATCGCTCCTTACCGCCTCCGTGGGCGCCGTGCTTGTACTGTTTATCTGGCGCCGGCTCGCCTCAGGGTGAAGTGCAACTCCCGCCGCCTGACAGAATCTAGGAGACACAAATGGAACTCATCATATTTCTGGTTGTTGGCCTGATCGCCGGTTTCATCGCCGCGCAGCTCATGGGCAAAAAGCAGGATCTGGTCACCAATCTGATTGTCGGTGTTGTTGGCGCGGTGGTCGGTGGTGTCATCGCCGGGCTGCTGGGCATTGCCGCCTATGGGCTCCTGGCCCGTATTATTATCGCCACACTCGGCGCAATGCTGTGCCTGTTCATCTGGCAGAAATACAAGGGACGCTAGGCACACCGCCACACCGGTCAGGAGCAACGAGATGGATGCTTTCAGCGTGATCATGTTCGCGGGCGTTGGCCTGGCCGCCGGTCACGTCGCTCACAAGACGAGCGAGGGCGGCACTAATTTGTGGCTCGCACTCACTCTCGGGCTTGCCGGCGCACTTGCGGGCGGTCTTGGCGCGGTGGCGGTCGGCATGAAATTCTATCAAATCCTCGGACCAATGGTCGTCGCGGTGGGTAGCGCCACGCTTCTCCTCCTCATCTGGCGGCAGATCCGTAGCTGACCCCGAAGCGGGATATGAAACGATGGTGACCCTGCTCCATACAACCCCGAAGCCCGGCAAGGCGCGTCCACGCCACCCTGAAAAACGCGGCAACCCGGATGCACCCATATTGCGCAAGCCGTCCTGGATCAGGGTCAAGGCGCCTGGTTCCCCGGTCTATAACGAAACCCGGAAAATCATGCGCGATCATGGGCTGCATACGGTCTGCGAGGAGGCGGGCTGTCCGAACATCGGCGAGTGCTGGTCGAAGAAACACGCAACAATGATGATTATGGGCGATACCTGCACGCGGGCCTGCGCCTTTTGCAATGTGCGTACCGGCCTGCCGGGCCCGCTTGATGCCGAAGAGCCGGAGAATGTCGCGCGCGCCGTCGCCAAACTCGGGCTCAACCATGTGGTCATCACATCCGTCGACCGCGATGACCTTGCCGATGGCGGCGCGGCCCATTTCGCGCAAGTCATAGCAGCCACCCGCAAACTCTCACCGGGCACGACCATTGAAGTCCTCACACCCGATTTCCTGCGCAAGGACGGTGCGATTGAAACCGTGGCCGACGCCAAACCGGATGTGTTCAACCACAATCTGGAGACCGTGCCCTCGCTCTATCTCTCCATCCGTCCCGGTGCGCGCTATTTCCATTCCCTGCGCCTGCTCCAGATGGTGAAGGAACGCGATGCGTCCATGTTCACCAAATCCGGCATCATGGTGGGGCTGGGGGAGACACGGCACGAAATCCTGCAGGTGATGGATGATCTGCGCGCGGCGCAGGTGGATTTCCTCACCATCGGGCAATATCTGCAACCCACGCGCAAGCACGCCCCGGTGAAAAGTTTCGTCACGCCGGATGAATTCAAGGCCTATGGACGCATGGCCTATGGAAAGGGTTTTCTGCTGGTTTCCGCAAGCCCGCTGACCCGCTCGTCCTACCACGCCGGCGATGATTTCGCGCGGTTGCGCGCCGCCCGCGCCGCGTCACTATCTGACTAGGCCCATGAAAACACATCAAACCACGCACCGGGTCGCACACTCGGCGGAACAGATGTTTGCGCTGGTGGCCGACGTGGAGCGGTATCCCGAATTCATGCCGCTCTGCAAAGACCTCACGCTGGTGTCGCGCGAGAAAACCAATGGCAATGAGATACTCGTCGCCAATATGACCGTGGCCTACAAATTCTTCCGCGAAACATTTACCAGCCGCGTCACGCTTGACGCGGCGGCAGGCAAGATCCTGGTCGAATATATCGACGGCCCGTTCAGGTATATGGAAAACAAATGGAATTTCCGCCCAGCGGGGGAGGGCGCCTGCGAAGTCGAATTCGATATTGCCTATGAGTTCGGCTCGCTGCCGATGCAGATGATGATGGGCGCAATGTTCGAAACCGCCTTTGGCAAGTTCGCCGAGGCGTTCGAGGAACGTGCAAATGAGGTTTACGGCTCCACGGGCCAACCGGCCCGCCCGGCGTAACCGCTTTTTAACACAGAAATTGTAGCATCCCGCCAAACGTGAACCTGGCCTCAAGCCAGGAGGTTCAGGCAGGAAACCAGCATGAGTGACACCCGGCGGATGGAAGCCAGCGTGGAGAAACCACGTGCGCGGATGATACCGGCCGTGGTCCTGTTGATCGGCTTTTCCTCGACCCTGTTTCTGAGCGCTCTGCTTCTGTTCGCGGTTCAACCGTTGTTTGCAAAGATGGTGCTGCCGATTTTCGGCGGCTCGCCCGCGGTCTGGTCAGTGGCGATGTGCTTCTTTCAGGCCGCGCTCCTGGGCGGATACGCCTATGCGCACTGGCTCAACAGCGCGGTCCGCACGCCGGTTGCCGTAATCATCCATCTTGGCGTGGTCATGCTGGCAATGCTCCTGCTGCCGCTCGGCATCGCTGAAGGATGGGGACGCCCGCCGGAAGACGGACTTCAGCTATGGGTTTTTGGTCTGTTCGCGGTGTCCATAGGCTTGCCGTTTTTCGCGCTTGCAGGCAATGCACCACTGCTCCAGGCCTGGTTTGCCCGCACCGGTCACCGGCACGCAAAGGACCCATATTTTCTCTATGGCTCCAGCAATCTCGGCAGCCTTCTGGCCCTGCTCAGTTACCCTATCCTGATCGAGCCCGCCGCAACGCTGGCGCAGCAAAGTGGCCTCTGGTCGCTGGGCTACAAGGCGCTGGCGGTGTTTGTCGGCATTTGCGGTCTTGCCATGCTGGTCTCGCGGGTCCCCAGGACTGAAACGCAAATGGCCGCCAAAACTGCGGATTCAGGTCCTACGCCGCTACGGCAATGTCTTGTGTGGATGGGGCTTGCCTTCGTGCCTTCAGGGTTGCTGGTCGCGGTAACCGCGCATATCACAACCGACGTTGCCGCCGCGCCATTCTTGTGGGTGCTGCCTCTGGCCCTTTTCCTGTTGACCTTTGTCATCACCTTTCAGCGCAAGCCGGTATTGCCGCACAAGGCAATGCTGGCGCTGCAACCCATCGCCGTCGCGGCACTGGTGATAGGGTTGCAGTTTCCCTTTGGGAAATACTGGCCGGTGCTGATCGCCATTCATCTGACTGCTTTTTTCATCAGCGCCATGGTGTGCCACGGCGAATTGGTGCGGCGACGCCCAAATTCCAATGAGCTGACCAGGTTCTATTTATGGATGTCCCTCGGCGGCGCCCTTGGCGGCGTCTTCACCGGATTGATTGCACCGCAGATTTTTTCGGCAGTCCTGGAATACCCGATAATGATCGTGCTGGCGCTGCTTGCCAGGCCAGGATTCTTCGTATTGAAATCCACAAAGTGGGTGCGCGAAGGAGCGTTGGCAGTCCTGCTTCTGCTGCTGGCGACAGGGCCGGGTCTGATGGCCGGCATCGAAATTATCGCCGATGCACCAAATTATTACATTGCCATCTTCACCGTACTGGGCGCCGCCATCATTCTCGCGCGGTCCAATCCGGTCAGGCTTGCCGGTCTGGTCGCGGTCACGCTCATCGCAGGTAATATCCTGGTATCACAAGCAGCAAACGGAACAAGCTATCGCGGTTTCTTCGGCATCAATAAAGTGATGGAAACACCGGACGGTAAATTCCGGCTGCTGAAAAACGGCACAACCCTTCATGGCGCGCAAAGTCTCACCCAGAGCCGCGGCACTCCGCCCGAACCGCTGACCTACTACCATCGGGAAGGGCCGTTCGCAGACGTATTCGCCGCCACGCGCAGCAATCGCCAACTCAATACCATTGGCGTAATAGGTCTCGGCACTGGCTCCCTTGCCTGTTACCGCAAGGATAACGAAAACTGGAAGTTCTTTGAAATCGACCCGATCGTGATCCAACTGGCGTCGGACCCGGAGAAATTCAATTTTCTCTCCGATTGCGCTCCAGATGCCAAACTTATTGTTGGCGATGCGCGCTTAACGCTTGGCGATGAGCCGGCCGGCAGTTTCGACCTGATTTTTCTCGACGCATTTTCCTCGGACGCAATCCCCGTGCATCTGCTGACCCGCGAAGCCCTGTCGATGTATTTGTCCAAACTCAGCAAAAACGGAGTCCTGGCGTTCCACATTTCCAATCGGAACATGGACCTTCGCCCGGTTCTCGCGGCCGCGGCGAAGGAGCTGGGACTGGCCGCGCTCACCCGTCATGGCGGCGGTGTAGGTGAACTGAGAAAAACCTACAAAACCGCTGCTACGCTGGTTGCGTTCGCCCGCACCCAATCCGGCCTGGAGACGCTGCGCGCCATGAATGGCTGGGAGCCACTGCAAGACAAAGGCTGGCGTGTCTGGACAGACGACTATTCCAATGTTCTGGGCGCCATCCTGGCCTCGCTTGGAAAAAAGGACAGCAGCTCCAAACAGAAGTCAGATCAGTGAGCGAACCAGCCTGAATGCTTCGGCCACCGTACTGGCGCGCACTTCTCCGCGGCCAATATCGCCAAAGTTGCATTGTATATGAACTATCGGAGCCTCACGGCGCTTGGCCGCAACAAAGACGAGCCCCGCAGGCTTGTCTTCACTGCCGCCTGGCCCGGCGACTCCTGTCACTGCAACGCAAATATCGGCGGGAGAATTTGCAAGGGCGCCAATGGCCATCGCACCGGCAACCTCCTCGCTGACAGCACCGTGCGTTTCAATCATGGTGCAAGGCACGCCGAGCAATTCGCGCTTCGCGGCGTTGGAATAGGTCATGAGCCCGCGCTCAACCACATCCGACGCGCCGGGGATTTCCGTAAGATAGGCGCTAATAAGCCCGCCGGTACAGGATTCCGCCGTAACCAGAGTCAGACCCTGTTTGCGCAGGGCTTCAAGGAGCTGTCTGGCGCTTTCAACGAGATCAGCGCGCATGGGGACATCGCTTCTAGCCAAGTTGCACCATCGCCGTTGCCTGGGCGGCAATTCCTTCGCCGCGACCGGTGAACCCCAGTTTTTCCGTGGTCGTCGCTTTTACGCTGACGCGTTCCAGGCCGATCCGCAGAATCCGGGCGATACATGTCCGCATAGCCTCCCTGTGCGGACCGATCTTCGGTGTCTCGCAGATAAGTGTCACATCGACATTGACGATGCGCCCGCTCAGAGCGGCGACACGCCGCGCCGCATCGCCCAGAAACACATCCGATGCCGCGCCCTTCCATTGCGGATCACTTGGGGGAAAATGAGCCCCGATATCGCCGTCGCCGATGGCGCCCAGAATGGCATCGGTCAGGGCGTGCAGTCCCACATCCGCATCGGAATGCCCGGCAAGCGCCCTGTCATGGGGAACCTTGACGCCGCACAGCATTACGTGATCGCCGCTTGCAAAAGCATGGACGTCAAACCCGCTTCCAGTGCGCCATTCTGCATTCGCGCCAGAAGCCGCGCCGCGCAGACGCGTCTCCGCCATGTCAAAATCGGCTTGCCTCGTCAGTTTGACATTTTCCGGGGACCCCTCGACAAGGATAACATCAAGTCCGTGCCATTCGGCAATCGAGGAATCATCGGTAAAATCCACCTTTCCCGCTTGCGCGGCGGCGCGGTGGGCATCGAGAATTTTATCGAAATGAAAACCCTGCGGTGTCTGCACACCCCACAAATTCAAACGGTCCACCGTGCTTTCAATCCTCCCGCCGCGTGCCCGTTTCAGAGTATCCGTGACGGCGAGGGCAGGGACCGCGCCGTCATGCGCGTCAAGGGTGTCAATGACCCTGTCGATCAGCGCCGCATCCACGAAGGGCCGGGCCGCATCGTGAACAAGCACATTGCGGGGACTGTGTTTCGTTAGTTGCTCAAGTCCCGCTCGCACGGAGTCCTGCCGTGTCGCACCACCTGTTACCGGCTCTAACAGGCGGCCTGCGACGTGGTTTGCGGCGGACAGGTAGTTCTCCTGGTCGGTGGGGTGAATAACGCTTAAAACCGCGTCGACCTTTGGATGGGAAGCAATTTCCTCAAGCACGCGCGTGAGTACGGTTTTGCCGCCAACCGGCCGATACTGTTTCGGCAAAATATCGCCCCCGGCGCGCGTCCCGCGCCCCGCGGCAACTATGACCACCGCTGTTTCCACTGCCTTGCAAGCTCCTGGTGAACAACTACGGCTCCTTGTACATGAAGTTTCCGCATATGGGCCAGCCTGCCAAGGCTTGCCTTAACCAGCAGGCAGTTTACGCGGTTGCCTCTTTCGCCGTTTCCACATAGCTTGCCCACGTAATGTGCATTTTTCATCAGTGACTAATTTTTGAGCATATCGTGCCCGTTCCGAATTCACGCAATGAGAAATCCGCAACCTGTGGAATTTCCATCGGCTCCGTCCGGCTGGCTAATCCTGTTCTGCTGGCGCCGATGTCCGGGATAACGGATTTACCTTTCCGTAAACTCGCCTGGCGTCTTGGAGCCGGGCTTGTGGTCAGCGAAATGATTGCCAGCAAATCGCTCATTTGCGACAGGCGCGAGGACTTGCGGCGAATCAGGAAGGGCAGTGAAAGCCCGTTCGTGGTGCAGCTCGCCGGACGCGAAGCTCACTGGATGGCTGAGGGCGCGCGGATTGCCGCCGGACACGGCGCCGACATTATCGACATCAATATGGGCTGTCCCGCCAGGCAGGTCACACGCGGGCTCTCCGGTTCCGCCTTGATGCGCGACATTGACCACGCACTTACTCTTATCGATGCTGTCGTGGACGCCGTGGACCTTCCCGTGACCCTCAAAATGCGCATGGGGTGGGACCACGAAAACCTCAATGCGCCGGAGTTGGCGACACGCGCGGAACAGGCCGGCATTCAGATGATTACCGTCCATGGCCGCACCCGCAGCCAGTTTTTCAAAGGTGCCGCCGACTGGGGCTTCATCGCCAAGGTCAAGCAGGCAGTCAGCGTGCCGGTTATCGTCAATGGCGATATCCGGAGCCTGGCGGATATTCGCGGCGCGCTGTCGCTCTCGAAGGCCGACGGCGTGATGATCGGGCGCGGATGCTATGGCCGGCCCTGGTTTCCGGGCTGCGCGGCGACGGCCATCGACATGGGCGGGGAGTTTGTCCCGCCCTCGCTGCAACAGAAAAAAGATATCGTACTCGAACATTACGAAGAGATGCTGGCCCATTACGGCCCCCACAACGGCATGAGAAACGCCCGTAAACATCTTGGCTGGTATCTGGAAGATGTGTTGCGGGCAGGCGAGGAATTAAAAAACTGGCGCCAAAGGTTTTTCCGGGAAGAAGACCCCAAAAAGGTACGCGGCAAGATCACAGAATTTTACGACCGGCACCTTCAGGACGCCGCATGAGTGAGGCAGCGGATATCGACGTTGAAATAGGCGCCCGCCCGAACGACGGGGAATTGGCCGGAATTCTGCTCGACGGGCTCCCGCATCCGGTCCTGCTTTTGGGCGAGCGTAACCAGATTGAATATGCCAATGCCAGGGCCGAGGATTTCTTTCAGGCAAGCGCGGGCCTTCTGCGCCGCAAAACCCTCGATGATATTGTTGCTTTCGGGAGCCCGCTTCTGGCGCTGATCGATCATGTGCGCCGCAATGGCGGCAATGTGAATGAATACAGCGTCGACCTTGGAGACAAAAAGGGGGGCGAACACCGGCTGGTGGATGTCTATGGCGCTCCCGTCGCAGGCACGAATGGCGCGATCATGGCGGTTCTGCAGCAGCGCACCATGGCGCAGATGATCGAACGCCAACTGACCCACAGAGGCGCGGCGCGTTCGGTATCGGGGCTGGCGGCCGTTCTGGCCCATGAGATCAAGAACCCGCTCTCCGGGATCAGGGGTGCGGCTCAGTTGCTGGAGGGCACAATCAGTGATGAAGACCGTTCGCTGACCCAACTCATCTGCACTGAGTCAGATCGCATCTGCAATCTGGTCGACCGCATGGAAGTCTTTGGCGATGAGCGCCCGTTGACGCGCGAGCCGGTCAATATTCATGAGGTTCTGGACCATGTGAAGAAAATTGCCGAAGCCGGTTTTGCCCGCCATATCAATCTGGTGGAGAAATATGATCCCTCGCTCCCTGCAATTCCGGGGTCGCGCGACAAGCTCATCCAGGCGTTTCTCAATCTGGTGAAGAATGCCGCCGAAGCCATCGGCGACAAGCGCAGTGACGGAAAAATCCTGCTCGCCACGGCGTTCCGCCCCGGCGTCCGTCTTTCGCTGCCGGGGTCCGCGGCGCGCGTCTCCCTGCCACTACAAATCTCCATCGAAGACAATGGCCCGGGCGTGAGCGAGGAGTTGAGGCCACACCTGTTTGAGCCCTTTGTCACCACCAAGTCTTCGGGCAGCGGTCTGGGCCTTGCGCTGGTGGCCAAATTCATTGGCGACCATGGCGGCATCATTGAATGCGGCACGGCATCGCGCGGCGCCATTTTCCGTGTGCTGATGCCCATGCATGAGGGCGGCCCGCCCGGCGGCAACGGAGAAGCCGCATGACCAAGGGCAGTATTCTTGTCGCCGATGACGACGCCGCCATCCGCACCGTCCTCAGCCAGGCGCTCTCGCGCGCCGGGTTCACACCGAGAGTTACGGGCAATGCGGCCACGCTGTGGCAGTGGGTGTCGCAGGGGCAGGGAGATCTGATAGTTACCGATGTGGTGATGCCCGATGAGAATGCCTTCGACCTGATCCCGAGGATCAAGAAGATCAGGCCCGATCTCCCGATCATCGTCATGAGCGCGCAAAATACGCTGATGACCGCCATCACCGCGACCGAATGCGGGGCCTACGAATACCTGCCCAAACCCTTCGATCTGAATGAACTGGTCTCGATTGCGGCACGCGCGCTCGCCGAACCGGTATCCGCGCCTCAAGCAGTACGCGAACCGCATGGCGACGAATTCCCCCTGATCGGGCGCTCGCCCTCGATGCAGGAAATTTACCGCATCCTGGCGCGCCTCACACAAACCGACCTGACCGCGATGATTACCGGCGAGTCCGGAACGGGAAAGGAGCTGGTTGCCCATGCCCTGCACAAATACGGCACCAGGCGTCATGGGCCATTCGTCGCCATCAACATGGCCGCAATACCGCGCGAGCTGATCGAATCGGAGTTGTTCGGCCATGAGAAGGGGGCCTTTACCGGAGCGCAATCGCGCCATGACGGGCGCTTTGAACAGGCCGAGGGCGGAACGCTGTTTCTGGACGAAATCGGCGATATGCCGATGGAGGCGCAGACCCGGCTTCTGCGCGTCCTTCAGGAGGGCGAATACACCACCGTGGGCGGACGCACACCCATCAAGACCAATGTGCGCATCGTGGCCGCGACCCATCGCGACCTTCGCCAGTACATCGATCAGGGCCTGTTCAGGGAAGACCTTTTCTACCGTCTGAATGTGGTGCCGCTGCGCATCCCCCCACTGCGCGAAAGAAAGGAGGATCTGGGCGATCTCACACGTCATTTCCTTCGCGAGGCAACAGCGGATGGCCTGCCGGAGAAGAGCATAGAATCCGCAGCCCTAGACCGGCTAAAGCAGCATCACTGGCCGGGAAACGTCCGTGAACTGGAGAATCTGGTCAAACGGGTTGCGGCTCTCTACACCCAGGACACCATAAGTGTGGACCTGATCGAGACTGAACTGCCTTCAGACCCCGGCACGGTATTTGAAGGGGCCGACAAGCCGAATATGGACCTCAACCACTCCATCGAGCGTTACCTTGCCGGTTATTTTGGAAGTTTTGGCGATGCGCTTCCCCCGCAGGGGCTCTACCAGAGAATCCTGCCCATGGTGGAGGCGCCTCTTCTGACAGCAGCTCTCACCGCGACGCGCGGCAATCAGATACGCGCGGCGGAACTTCTGGGCCTGAACCGGAATACACTGAGAAAGAAAATCCGGGACCTTGGCATCAAGGTGGTCCGGACGTCGGGGTAGTGCGCCCGGCCACAGATCAGTGGGGGCTTTGAATTTGGCCTGAATCTGTCCTGAATTAAGTGTGCTGTCCAATTTTCGCAACAATTTGTCGCCAAAATGCAACATTGTGATTATTTTGCATCAGGAATTGAGTGCAGCTCGCTGAACACACGATCAGAATCCACGAGATTCCGCGAAAAATTCAACGGCGACTATACTTCCGACTCCGGACCTGAATTTGATTTGGAAGTCACGCGCACGGCCTGTATCCCATGCGTTAGGGCAGGAGACCCAAATGGTGTCTGAGACAGCGGGCAGTGCCGACGGGCAAGTTTCGCGTATGCGGGGCTGGATCGACGCAACCAGGCGGCCATTCTTTTATCTCGGGCTTGTTCTCGTTGCTCTCTCCATCATTTCGGGCCTGTCGACCTATTTGGTTCTCACCGGACTGACCCCCATTGTTCCCACGCACCGCGTCGTTGTCACGGTTCTGCTTATAAATGCGGTCCTTGCGCTTGGCATGATCGCACTCATCGCCTGGCAGGTGGCCGGGCTGTGGATTGCCCGGCGCAGGCAGGCAGCGGGCGCACGCCTGCATGTGCGGATTGTCGGCCTGTTCAGCATCATCGCGGTCCTCCCGGCCATTCTGCTGGCAATCTTCGCGAGTGTATCGCTGGACCGGGGTCTTGATCGCTGGTTCTCAAGCCGCACGAAGATCATCATCGAGAACTCGGCCGACGTCGCCACGGCCTATTTGCAGGAACATGGCCAGGTGATCCGGACCGACGTCATCTCCATGGCCGGAGATCTTGATGCGGCAGCGAACTTCGTGCGGACGCGACCGAACAGTTTCGGCAGATTTCTGACGGCACAAGCCACGATCCGGTCTATTCCCGTGGCCTACCTTATTGACGAAAAATCAAAACTCCTGGCTACCGCCGGTACATTGCTCGACGCCCCATACGTCCCGCCGCCAGAGGGAACCATCGCAGCCGCGGCGGAAGGCAAGGCAATCATCATTGCGCCGGGCAAGACCAACAAGATCGCGGCGGTAAAGAAACTGAATGAATTTGCCGATACCTATCTCTACATCGTACGCCCTGTGAATCCGCGTGTGCTGCAGCAATTGCGCGCCACGCGTGCGAGCATGAAGGAATACCAGGATCTGGCGCAGCGGCGCAGCGGTGTACAGATCGCCTTCGCGCTGATGTTTGTGGCGATCGCCCTTACATTATTGCTGGCCGCGATCTGGACAGGGTTGTGGTTTGCCGGGCGGCTGGTCTCGCCCATCCGCCGTCTGATCAGCGCGGCCAAGCAGGTCTCCGAAGGCAATCTGAATGTTGAGGTTGCCGCCACCGAAACGGAAAGCGACCTGAGGCAGCTTGGCACCACATTCAACAACATGACTTCTGAATTGCGCGCGCAGCGCAAAGAGCTTGTTGACGCCAACGAACTGCTGACCGAGCGCCGCCGGTTTATCGAAACCGTGCTGTCCGGCGTTACGGCGGGAGTAGTCGGGCTGGACACCAAGGGCATCGTAACACTCGCCAACCCGTCTGTCGAAAAATTGGTGTGCACCGGCAAGAAGCAGATCGTCGGCAAGCCAATAAAAAGCGTGGTCCCGGAATTTGCGCATCTGTTCGAGCGTGCCCGAAAACAGGGAGGCAAACCGGTCAGTGAACATATTCAGCTCGTCCGCAATGCCGAGGAGCGCAATTTCGCGGTTCGGGTAACAAGGGAGCATTCCGAAAAAACCAATTACGGCTATGTGGTTACGTTCGATGACATTACTGAATTGGTAACCGCCCAGCGTTCTTCCGCCTGGGCGGATGTCGCGCGGCGCATTGCGCACGAGATAAAGAATCCTCTCACGCCCATTCAATTGTCCGCGGAGCGCATCCGGCGAAAATATGGCGATTCCATCACCGAGGACCGGGAAGTCTTCGACCGTTGCACAGACACGATTATCCGCCAGGTCGAGGACATCGGCCGCATGGTCGACGAGTTTTCCGACTTTGCGCGCATGCCCAAGCCAAATATGGAGGAGTCCGATCTTCGTGAGATCGCCCGCGAGGCGGTCTTTCTGTTTCAGGTCAGCCATTCGAATATTTCGTTCGAGCTTGATCTGCCGGCCAAACCCATCATCCTGAACTGTGACCGGCGGCTGATAGCGCAAGTGGTCACCAATCTGGTGAAAAACGCGAGCGAGGCTATCGACCCGAAAAGTGGCGTTCGCGGCAAAATCGTCACACGCGTGCGCACGCGTGCCGGCCGGGTCATCCTTGAGGTCATCGACAATGGCAGAGGATTGCCGAAGGAAAACCGGAGCCGCCTGGTCGAGCCCTATATGACCACGCGCGAAAAGGGGACCGGGCTGGGGCTGGCGATCGTCCAGAAAATCGTTGAACAGCACGGCGCAAAACTTCAGTTGCGTGACGCTCCAAAGCGCAACGGAAAGGGCGGCGGCGCATGCATTCGCGTCGACTTTCCTGAATTCATACCGATTGCGAAGCCGCCAAAATCCAAGACAGCGAAGCCGGCCAAACGGAGTGGAAAGCGGAACGCCAGATTCAAGCCCAGCAAGAAATCCAGCAACCGAAAAACCGCCGATCAGGGAGTGACTCATGGCGTCTGATATTCTCATCGTCGACGACGAGACAGACATTCGGGATCTCATATCCGGTTTACTTGAGGATGAGGGGCACGAAACCCGGCTTGCCAAGGACAGTGCCGAGGCATTGTCCGCGATCGAAGAACGCAGACCCTCTCTCATAATCCTTGATATCTGGCTGCAGGGGAGCGATCTCGACGGACTGGAACTCCTCGACCGCATCAAGAAATCGCATCCCGACCTTGCCATCGTCATCATATCCGGACATGGAAATATCGAGACTGCGGTGGCCGCCATCAAACGGGGCGCCTACGACTATATTGAAAAACCGTTCAAGGCCGACCGGCTGGTTCATGTAACTTCACGCGCATTGGAAACCTCGATGCTGAGGCGCGAAAACCGGCAGTTGAAAGAACGCACCACGCAAAGCTCCGAATTGATCGGAAAATCAATCGTTATCAATCAACTGAGGCAGTCGATCGAGAAAGTCGCACCGACCAATAGCCGCGTCCTCATCTGTGGCCCCTCCGGTTCGGGCAAGGAACTTACAGCCCGCGTGCTTCATGAAAGTTCCGCACGCAAGGGCGCGCCTTTTATTGTGCTGAACGCGGCCGCCATGGCGCCGGATCGCGTGGAGGTCGAATTGTTCGGCATCGAGGAAGGCAGCAGGGGACAACACAAGGTTGGGGCGCTCGAAGAAGCCCATGGCGGCACACTGTATATCGATGAGATCGCCGACATGCCAAAGGAAACCCAGGGCAAGGTCCTGCGTGTTCTCGTCGAACAAAATTTTCAACGCGTTGGCGGCAGCGCCAAGGTCTATGTCGAGGTCCGTATCGTGTCCTCGACCAGCCGCAACCTCGAGAAGGAAATATCAGAAGGGCGTTTCCGCGAGGATTTGTTTCACAGACTCAATGTCGTTCCAATTCAGGTGCACTCCCTGGCTGACCGGCGCGAGGATATCCCTGCCTTGGTTAAATATTTTGTGAAACAGCTTTCGGTCGCTTCTGGACTGCAACCGCGCCGGGTCGGCGATGACGCCATGGCCGTCCTCCAGTCTCACGACTGGCCAGGCAATGTCCGCCAGCTGCGCAACAATGTGGAACGCTTGCTAATCCTGAGCGGCGGAGACCCCAAGACACCGATCAGCATGGAGATGCTGCCCGAGGAATTCGCCAACCCGGTGCCTCTTTCACATGACGGCAGCGCCGGTGAGCAGCTCATGTCGCTGCCGTTGCGCGACGCGAGAGAGATTTTCGAACGCGAGTATCTCATGACCCAGATCAACCGCTTTGGCGGAAACATTTCTCGCACCGCGGAATTCGTGGGCATGGAAAGGTCGGCGTTGCATCGCAAGCTTCGTGGCCTGGGTGTTGCCTCAAGCGAACGCGGTGCGCCCGCGCGATAAGCTGCATAAAGTCATTTATTTCAAACCGTTAGAATTTTTTGGACCGCAGAGCCCACTCCTGCGCTATTACTTTGAGTTGCGCGCTGCACATGCGGCGGAAAATCTTTAGGGGCAGGGTACAATGAAGGTCCTCATTTGCGGGGCTGGACAGGTTGGTTTCGGTATTGCCGAGCGGCTGTCGGCTGAAGACAATGACGTCTCCATCATCGATAATTCCGCCAGCCTGGTACAGCGGGTCAGCGATAGTCTCGACGTGCGCGGTTTTGTTGGCCACGGATCGCATCCGGACATTCTGGACGAGGCGGGCGCACGCGATGCGGACATGATAATCGCGGTTACCTTGCATGACGAAGTGAACATGGTCGCCTGCCAGGTTGCGCACTCCCTGTTTAAAATCCCCACCAAGATTGCGCGGATCAGGGCGCAGAGCTATCTGGAACCCCATTGGCGGGATCTGTTTTCGCGCGAACACATGCCCATAGATGTCATCATCTCGCCCGAGATCGAGGTTGGCGATATGGTGCTGCGCAGGCTGAGCCTGCCTGGCGCATTCGAGACCGTCAGTTTCGGCGACGGGGCTATCAGTGTCGTCGGTGTAACCTGTGAAGAAGACTGTCCGGTCGTCGATACGCCGCTTTCGCAGTTAACTGAATTATTTCCCGATCTGCCCGCGGTCGTCGTCGCGGTCGTCCGCGAGGGCCGGCTTTTCGTACCTCATGGCGGGGACCAGTTGCTGGCGGGCGATGATGCCTATTTTGTCGCCCCAAATGACCATGTGGAACGCACGCTCAAGATATTCGGCCACGACGAACAGCAGGCACGCCGGGTCATCATTGCCGGCGGCGGGAACGTCGGTCTCTACGTCGCCAAACGTCTTGAGGAACTTCAAAGCTCAACACGCCTCAAACTGATAGAGACAGGGCGCGAGCGCGCGGTCGAAATTGCCGAACAGCTTAACCGCACGGTCGTTCTGCATGGCAGCGCGCTGGATGAGGAAATGCTGAAGGAAGCCGATGTCGCCAATGCCGACACGATGGTGGCTCTCACCAATGATGATCAGGTGAATATCCTGTCCAGCATCATGGCCAACCGGCTCGGTTGCGGCCGGTCACTTTGCCTGCTCAACAATGCCGGCTACACCGCGATGGTGCGCTCGCTTGGCATCGACGCCAGTATTAATCCGCGGGGCATCACCGTATCGCGTGTCCTTCAGCACGTGCGGCGCGGACGCATACGCGCGGTTCATTCGATCCAGAATGGGGCAGGGGAGGTGATTGAGGCCGAAGCGCTGGAAACCTCGCCGCTCGTCGGCAAGCCACTGAGAGAAATCGATCTTCCCGATGGCCTTCGCATTGGCGCTATCCTGCGCGACGGCGAGGTGCGGATTCCCCACGGCAATACGCAGATCAATGCCCATGACCGGGTCATCATATTTGCGACGGCAGAAAATGTGCACGAGGTCGAGCAGATGTTCCGTGTCAGCCTCGAATTCTTTTAGGAACCGGTGCGGCCATGCGCGCGGTAGCGGTTCTCTACATCCTGGGCTGGGCTCTCGCCATCGTTGCCGCGGCCATGCTGATTCCGGCGAGCTTCGCTGTTGCGGCTGACTCCCTTCCCCATGTGCAGGCGTTTGTATTTCCGGCGATAGCGGTCGGTTTTCTCGCCGGCGGGATGATAATCTCGTTCAAGAGCCGGGAGGTGTTTGCCGGACGCCGGCAAAGCCTGCTGCTGCTGGCGCTGGTTTGGTTTGTTGTCCCGATTGCCGGCGCGCTGCCATTCTACACCTCCGGATTTCCGGGCAATGCCATAGCCGCCTATTTCGAAGCGGTATCGGGTTTCACAACCACCGGCGCCACGGTTCTCACCGACCTGTCACAGGTGCCCGCCAGCATTATCGTCTGGCGGGCTTTACTGCAGTGGATTGGCGGTCTTGCGACACTTGTCGCGCTGGCGGCGTTGCTCGGTCCCCTGTCCGGATCGGCACTGATCGACAGGCAATTGCGGCTCATCGGCCACAGCACACAAGGCACCGCCCTTCATTTGAGAGAGGCTATCCGGACGATAACGCCGATATACACGGCGCTGACAATCGCATGTTTTGTTGCTCTGACGGTTTCGGGCATCCCGGCATTCGATGCCTTTTGCCTGTCGCTTTCGGCGCTCTCAACCGGTGGATTTATGCCGCGCGATGGCACATTCATACTGTATGGCTCACCCATGGCGGAGCTATCTCTCACTGTGTTCATGGCCATCGGGGCGATCAGCGTTATCTGGATTCGAGCCATCTTTCAGATGCGCTGGCCGCTGGTTCGCGAAATCCGCGAACCTATGTGGATCATATGGACCATCGGGTTGTCGGGAATCGTATTGGCTATCGCACTGGCCCTCAGGACCGATGAGGCCGGCGCAATGACATTGCTGCACTCACTCACTTTGGGTCTCGCATCCGCGGCATCGATTATCTCAACATCCGGCTTCGCGATCTCACATCAGACCAACGCGCTCATCCCCTTTATGGTCCTGCTTGGAGTTTGCATGGTAGGAGGGGGGAGGTTCTCGACTGCTGGCGGCCTCAAGGTGTACCGCATCGCTTCCATGTTACGCCAGCTCGGCCGGGAGTTCCGGTTGCTGGTTTATCCGCATGGCGTGCGCCCCTCATACCATGGCGCGGAATCGCTTGACAGCGAAGTCATCAAATCGGCCTGGATCACACTGACGGCCTTTATTCTTATTATCGGCGCGCTTGCGCTTATCGTTGCATGGACCGGCGTGCCCTTTTCCGGCGCCTTGCTGGCGGCAACAGGATCTGTTTCCAATATCGGGCCAGCATATGAATTTGCCCGAATCGCGGATTTCCCGAATGCACCAACCTATGCGCAGATGAGCCCGGTTGCCCAGATTGCCCTGTCCGCGGGGATGATCTTCGGCAGGGTTGAAATCCTTGCCCTGCTTTCAATCTTCAACGTTATTTTCTGGCGCAATTGAGCGGACCAGCTGCTCGCAATATTCGCGACTCAGTTTGACCGCCGATTGGTGCGCAGGTGTACGTATTCAAACAGCATCCGTCAGTACAGGTTCGCCCCCAACGCTGGATTCAACAGGAGACTACAGAAGGCCGTTGAATTGATTGCACTGTAATATTACTTATTTATCAAATGGTTGGAGAGTCGAAATCTGATAGAGAATTGTGACGCACCGCAGGTAAAACTCACCTTTGCAGTCAAAGAATCCACATACACAATGCAAATGTCGTAAAAGATGTTACACTGCCGGTAAGCGGGTGAAAGACTCACCGCACCAAGAAGACGGAAGACTCATGGCCGCTGAACGAGTGCAAAGTCTACAGGACACTTTCCTAAACCACGTCAGAAAGAGCAAGACGCCGCTTACCATCTTCCTGGTAAACGGTGTAAAGCTGCAAGGTGTGGTGACCTGGTTTGATAATTTTTGTGTATTGCTTCGCCGGGACGGTCACTCCCAGCTCGTTTACAAGCACGCCATTTCCACCATTATGCCAGGACAGCCGGTTCAACTCCTTGAAGAGGAAGGCCATGGGGAAGAGAGCCCGGCCTGATCTTTTGCGTAACGACATTCCCAAAAAACTGAATTCGGAAAGCGCCAGGACGCTGGGGCAGGGCTACGAAACCAGGCTTGCGCCGACGCAGCCAAACCCGGTGCGTCAAAAGCGGCACCCTCCAGCGACCATACGCATACGACCACCCGCACGGATCAGACCAAACTGGACGAAGCGGCGGGACTGGCGCGGGCCATCGATCTGGAAATCTGTGAAAGCAGGATCGTGCCTGTCGCCAAGCCAAAGCCGGGCACACTGTTCGGTTCGGGAAAAGTCGGGGAACTGGGGAGCATTGCCGCGGATCATGGCGCCGATCTGGTTATTGTCGATCGTTCAGCAACGCAACCTCGAAAAAGCGTGGAATTTGAAGGTCCTCGACCGGACCGGGCTTATCCTGGAAATATTCGGCGACCGGGCGCAGACGAGGGAAGGGCGGCTGCAGGTAGAGCTCGCCCATCTCACCTATCAGAAAAGCCGGCTGGTGCGCAGCTGGACGCATCTTGAGCGCCAGCGCGGCGGGGCGGGTTTTCTAGGCGGTCCGGGCGAAAGTCCGGGCGAAACGCAGATCGAGGCCGACAGGCGCGCGCTCCAGAACAAAATCGTAAAGCTGCGCAAGGCGCTTCATCAGGTGCAGCGCACCCGCGCGCTCCACCGCAAGGGGCGCAAGCGCGTGCCCTATGCGATCATCGCACTGGTTGGATACACCAATGCGGGCAAATCCACATTGTTCAACCAGATGACCGGAGCGGGCGTCGACACCAAGGATTTGCTGTTCGCCACATTGGACCCGACCATGCGCGAAATTCGCCTGCCCGGCGGAACCAAGGCCATTGTGTCGGATACGGTCGGGTTCATCTC
>QIGN01000162.1 GCA_003228955.1 Hyphomicrobiales bacterium | reverse complement strand
CCCGTCATAGCGCCCGCCGCCGCCGACCGAGCCGAAGCGGACGGGACGGCCCTTTTCGTCCTTGGTTTCGAAGGTCAGTTCCGCCTCGAACACCGGGCCGGTGTAATATTCGAGACCTCGGACGACGGAGGGGTCTATGCGGATGCGGTCGATTCCATAACCTGCTGACCGCACGAGATCCCAAATGGACATAAGTTCATCAAGACCGGATGAAGCAATCTCGTTTTCATAAAATGATGATTGCATTTCATCAATTATGTACCAGTCTGAACGGTTTCTATCTGATACGTTTTCAGGCAAGGATTTGCCTGCTTGAATCTCCATAGAGACATTTTCTGCCAAGCTTACAAAGCCAAGCAACTGCTCGATCTGAATATGGTCTAGCTGTGCTCCCTTTGTAAAATCACCACTTTCGTCCTTTCGCCCTTTTCCAAGGAGCATTTTGACGCCATCGATTCCCAACCTATCCAATTTGTCGATTGCACGGAGCACACCCAGTTTTTGATCTTCATCGCTGATCTTAGAGCGCTCAAGCACCCCATCCAACACCTTGCGGTTGTTCACCCGGATCACATAGTCGCCGCGCTCAATCCCAAGCGCCTCCAGCGCGTCCGCCGCCAACATGCACATCTCCGCGTCGGCCGCGACGGAAGACGCCCCCACCGTATCGGCGTCGAACTGGATGAACTCGCGGTAGCGCCCCGGCCCCGGCTTTTCGTTGCGCCAGACGGGGCCCACCTGATAGCGGCGGAAGGGTTTTGGCAGGGTCTCGAAATTCTCCGCCACATGGCGCGCCAGCGGGGCGGTCAAATCATAGCGTAATGAGAGCCATTGTTCGTCCTCGTCCTGAAAGGAAAACACGCCTTCATTCGGGCGGTCGGAATCGGGGAGGAATTTGCCAAGCGCATCGGTAAATTCGAAGGCCGGCGTGTCCAGCGGCTCAAAACCGTAGGACTCATAGACGCCCTGGATCGTGCGCAGCATGGCATCGCGCGCGCGGATTTCGGCCGCGGGCGTGTCCTTGAGGCCTTTCGGCAGCCGCGCCCTGGGACGCGGCGTTTTTTTTGTCTTCGCCATGACGATGATTCTCAGCTTTGCGAGCACCCCGCCGCAATGGGCTCGGGTTCTAACCCATCGCCTTGTAACCAGCAAGCTGGCGGGTTGAACAACACAAGAAAGGCAAATGGACCCGATCCGTGTTATGGACGCCTTAGTCACTCGTCGGCTGGCAGAGACACAGGGAATTTTCTGGAGGGGCCTCAATGCGATCGCGGGTTTTCGTTTGCGCCACCCTGGCGGCAACTCTGCTTCTCACGGGTTGTTCTGAAGAGACTGTGACAAAGAAAGAAGCGCCTGTCCGCGCGATCAAGTCCATCGTGATCAAGGAACGGGCCAAGGACCAGCTGCGCCGAATCTCAGGTGTCGTGGAAGCGGAAACGGTTACCGATTTGTCATTCGAGATAAGCGGCCAGCTCGTCAAGCTCAATGTAGAAACCGGTGCGCGCGTGGTTGCGGGAACCATTGTTGCATTGCTCGACACGGAACCCTATCAGCTCAGGGTGGATACGGCGCGCGGAGAGCTTGAAAGCGCGCAGGCGACGCTCGCCGACGCGAATGAAAAATACAAACAGCAGAAGATCCTGCTGGGCAAGGGGTTCACGACAAAGACCAGTTACGATAGCGCCACAGCCAATCTCAAGACGGCGCAAAGCAAGGTCAGTATAGCCCGGACCGGTCTGTCGATTACCGAGCGCGATCTGTTCAAGACAAAGCTCATTGCGCCATTCGACGGGGAGGTGGCCAAGCGATATGTGGACGTCTTCACCGAAGTGGCGTCGGGAACTCCGGTCATACAACTCAACTCCGAAGGCGGCCTCAATGTGGAAGCCAGCGTGCCCGAAGGCATGATCCGGCGCCTTTCGATCGGTGACAGGGTTTCCCTCGCCTTCCCGACACTGGAAACGCTCTCGACCGAGGGAACAATCTCGGAGATCGGGTCCCGCGCGGAGGCGGCGAATGCATTCCCGGTCAAAATTGTGCTGGATCAGCAATTTCCCGAGTTACGTCCGGGAATGAGCGCCGAGGTAACCTTCCGTTTCGCAACCGACGCCACGGGCCGCGCGTTTCTCATTCCAATGACGGCGATACTTCCCCGGGCGAAACACGGGGAAGGCACGATCTTCGTATTCGATCAGAGCGCGGGCATCGTGAGGCCGCGCATGGTCAACATCCTTAATGTCCGCGACAACCAGCTGGAGATTGCCGGGGACATCAAGACCGGGGAAATTATTGCGACCGCGGGGATTTCATTCCTTGCCGATGGCATGAAGGTACGCCTTCTGGAGCCCGAACAGGCACAGGCCAAATAGGATAATGGCGTCCCTCACGAAATTCGCTCTCGACAACAGCCGGATGATCCTGCTGTTCGTCCTGATTGTCGTCTTTGCCGGCCCCATCAGTTTTGTGTCGCACCCCTCTCGCGAAGACCCCGAGATCACGATACGCACAGCGCTCGTGACAGCGCGGTTTCCCGGGATGTCGCCGGAGCGGGTGGAAAATCTGATCACCCGGAAACTCGAGGAAAAATTGCGGGAAATTCCCGAGATCGAGAACATCACGTCCACCTCGCGCACGGGTCTCGCAACGGTGAAGGCGGAAGTTTACGAGCGCTATTTCGATATGGAGCGCATATGGCAGGATTTGCGCAACAAGATGGCCGACGTAAAGCCGGACCTGCCCGAAGGCACCTCCGGCCCGTTCGTAAATGACGACTATGGCAATGTCGCCATGGCGACAATTGCCCTCACCGGAGACGGATTTTCGCTCGCCGAAATGCGCGAGACCGCACGCGCGCTTCGCGACAGGCTCTATGCGGTCCAGGGCACACGCAAAATCGAGCTGTTCGGTGTCGAGCCAGAGCGTATTTTCGTCGAGATCAACACCTCCCGGCTGGCGCAGCTTGGCCTTTCGCCGGGCGCCATTGTCGAGACCCTGCAGAAACAGAATATCGTGCTTCCGGGCGGCAGCATCCTGGCGGGACCGCTCAGCCTGACAATCGAACCAACGGGGAATTTCGAGTCGGTCGCCGATATTGAAAGCGTGACTCTCGATATCCCCAACAAGCGCGGCCAGGTCGCTTACCTGAGGGACATCGCAAACATCCGCCGCGCCTATGTCGACCCTCCGAAAGCACCGGCCTTCTTTAACGGAGAACCCGCTATCGTCCTGAGCATATCGATGATCGATCAGTACGACGCGTTCAAATTCGGCGAAGACCTCAAGGCCAGGATTACGGCTCTCCAGAACACGCTTCCGATCGGTTACGTGCTCAATTATGTCACGTTTCAACCCAACGAGATCGCAGCTTCCGTATATGGTGTATCGAACAACCTGGCTCAGACCATCGCCATCGTGCTGGCCATCGTCATGCTGTTTCTTGGCTGGCGGCTGGGGCTGATCGTTGGCGCCATGGTGCCGCTGACGATGCTTCTTGCCATTTTGATCATGCGGCAGGCCGGCATTGAACTGGAGCGCATGTCGCTCGCGACCCTCATCATTTCGCTTGGGCTTCTGGTCGACAATGGCATCGTCGTGGCGGAGGAGATTTTGCGCCGGCTGTCGCTCGGCGAGGAACGCCGCGCGGCGGCTGTTGCAACAGGCCGGGAACTTGCCCTTCCGCTTCTGTCCTCGACCCTGACAACGGTGCTTGCCTTCATGCCGCTGATGCTGGCCGACAGCGCCGCGGGCGAATATACCCGCTCGATCTCGCTGGTCATCGCCATTACATTGCTCGGCTGGCGATGACGGTGACGCCGCTCCTGTGCGTCTGGTTCGCGAGCGACCCGAAACCGGGCAAGGCGCAGGAGGCTTATGACAGCCGGTTCTACAATATGTATCGCGAAACGCTGGGAAACGTGCTGCAACGCCCGGCACTGTTCTTTTCAGGCGTGGGCCTGTTACTGCTTGTGTCCTTGTGGGGATTCCAGTTTGTACCGAAGATTTTCTTTCCTGCATCCGAGCGCACGCAACTCCAGGTGATCATAGACCGGCCAATCGGAACAAATTCCGCCGCGACAACCCAAACCGTGGCGAACCTGAACGCGTGGTTATTGGACAAGGAGAAGAATCCGGAAATCGCCAGTACAATTGCCTATGTCGCCAGTGGAGGTCCGCGCTTCTATCTGTCGCTCGATCCTGTCGACCCTGACCCGCACCGGGCCTTTATGGTCGTGAATACGGTTGACGCGAAATCCGTTCCCGTCCTTATCAGGCGTATCACGGAGTATGGTTTTTCCAATATCGCTGAAGCACGCGTGCAGGTAAAACCGCTTTCACTGGGGCCGGGCGAAGCGGGCCTGGTTGAGTACCGGGTATCGGGTCCCGGCGCGGATGAGCTGAAACGCATTTCCGACAAGATTACGGCCGGATTACGGGCAATTCCGGGGACGTTGAACATCCGCGACGACTGGGAGAACCGGTGGGTCAAGATTGTCGTCCGTGTGGACCAGGCGCGCGCGCGGCGGGTCGGTGTTTCTTCGGAGGATATCGCGCGATCTCTCAACGCCATTTTATCCGGCAGAGAGATTACGGATTATCGCGAAGGCGACACATCCATTCCGGTGGTGATACGCGCGGAACGCGCTCAGCGGACCAATCTGGGCCGGCTTCGAACGTTGACAATTCCAACGGCCGACAACGGGTCCGTCCCCCTCCTCCAGATCGCCACAGTCGACGCCGCCCCGGAATTCTCGCTCATCCAGCGCCGCAATCTGCGGCGCACGATCACCATTTCGGGAAAGCATGCCACGCTGACCGCCGTTGAACTGAATTCCGCACTTCAAAAGGTATTGTCAAAGCTTGATCTCAAGACGGGCTATGCGATTGAGGCGGGCGGAGAAATCGAAAGTTCCCAGAAGGCGCAAGGATCGCTGTTCAAATATATGCCGCTCGCATTGGCGCTGATCGTGCTGATTCTGGTTGGGCAGTTCGGCAGCTTCAGAAAGACGGCCATCGTTCTGACGGTCATTCCGCTGTCCATCGCGGGTATCACCGCGGGGCTCCTGCTGGCGCCGGGTTCCGTGTTCAGCTTCATGGCGATGCTCGGCATGCTCTCGCTTGCCGGCATCATCATCAACAACGCCATTGTCCTGATTGACCGCATCGACACCGAACGCGCGGCAGGCGCGGGCCTGCATGACGCGATCATCGACGCATGCCTGAAGCGGGCGCGGCCGATCCTCATGACGACCGTAACGACCGTACTGGGGCTCTCTCCCCTTATCATCTGGCGCGATATTTTATTCTACGACCTGGCCGTGGTCATCGCCGGAGGGCTGGCGGTCGGCACGCTTCTTACGCTTGCCGTGGTGCCAGTACTCTATGCGCTGTTATTCCGGGAGCCGGAAACAGGCGTATCCACGTCCGGCGCCAAAGCAAAAGCGAAGGCCTGAGCTAGTCAAAAAGGGCGTCGATGTCGCCCTGGGAGGCTACGTCCTCGTCTGCCTCAAGCGCCGGGCCGTTGAGCAGTTCTTCATGGTCCGAACGCGCGGGCAGGTCGACCTTTTCAACCCCCGCAAAGCTTTCGATGCCGCCCCAGATTTCCATCATGCGGTCGACCCGCTGCTCGATAAAGCGGAAGGCGTTCACGACTTTGGTGATCCGCTGCCCGGTCAGGTCCTGAAAATTGCAGGCCTCGAAAATCTTGACGACCTGCTCCTGGATGTCAGACGCCGCACCCTGATGGGGCGTGTCCTTCAAGGCGCCAATAAGGTCATCCGCGTTGGTATCGATTTCTTCGGCGGCCGCAAGGATGCTTTCTGTCGCCGTTTCGGTCCCTTCCACGATGGCTCCGAGTTCATCGGTCATCCGAGATACGTTCAGATCATCGCGGCCGGCGTCGTGCAGGGTGGCAATTTCCCGTTTGGTCTGGGCAATCGCGTCGTGAATGCTTTTCAGCTCGTCCCTGATTTTTTGCGCTTCCTGCAACTCGTGGCGGCAGGTATCGACAACCTGCTGAGACAGGGTTTCGCCGGGCGACACCTGACTACTGAGGCCAGCCAGCGCGCTCATCACTTCGTCGTGGCGCGCTTGTGCGCCCTCATCGGGGACGACAGACAGCCCGGAGGCTTCCTTGCCGCCACCGCGTTCGATTCGAAACATGCGTTTTGTTGCGGCGCCCATGTCCTGCCCCCTTGCCTCTTGCAACCCAAGATTGCGCGAGAATCCCTAAAATTGTGTTCACTCCGGCGGGGATGTTGCTCTAGTCGAGGAGCTCGTAAGCCGGCAGGGTCAGGAATGACGCCAGTTCGTCGGCCTCCGAGAGAGATTTGAAGATATTGATCGCCTCGGGGAAACGCCCGCGGTCGTAGATATCCGGCCCCAGCGCCTCGCGCAGCTTCGCCATCTCGTCTTCCAGAAGCTCATCCACCAGTGCGGCCGTAACCTCGCGCCCGCCTTCCAGTGTCGCGCCATGCTTCTGCCATTGCCAGATTTGCGTGCGGGAAATTTCCGCCGTCGCCGCATCCTCCATGAGATTGTATAGCGGTACCGCGCCGTTTCCGCGCAGCCACGCCTCGATATATTGCACGCCGACGCGGATATTGGTGCGCAGGCCTTCTTGCGTGCGGGTTCCCTCGTGAATTTCAAGCAAATCGCTCTGGGTGACGGGATCGCCTGAAGGGATCACGGAAAGCTGGTTGTCGCCCTTCATCAGCCGCTCGAATACCTCACGGGCCACGGGCACCAGATCGGGATGCGCCACCCAACTGCCATCGCATCCTTCATTGACCTCGCGCTCCTTGTCCTTTTTGACCGCGGCCATGGCCTTTGCGTTGGTTTCCGGTTCGCGGCGGTTTGGAATCTGCGCCGCCATGCCGCCCATCGCAAAAGCGCCGCGCTTGTGACAGGTCTGCACCAGAAGACGCGCATAAGCGCCCAGAAATGCCTTGCCCATGACCACCTGCTGCCGGTCGGGAAGCGTGTATTCGGGCTTGTTGCGCAGCACTTTGATGAAGGAAAAGATGTAGTCCCACCGCCCCAGATTCAGCCCGGCGATATGGTCGCGCAGCACATAGAGGATTTCATCCATCTCAAACGCCGCCGGGAGCGTCTCAATCAGGACGGTTACTTTGATGGTACCCACGGGAATCGCGAGCGCTTGCTGGGCAAATACAAAAACGTCGTTCCACAGTTTCGCTTCGCCGTGGCTTTCAAGTTTCGGCAAATAGAAATAGGGGCCGGTTCCTTTATCCAGAATGGCCCTGGCGTTATGGAAGAAATACAGCCCGAAATCGACAAACGCACCGGCCACGGGCTTGCCGTCGAGCAGAATATGCGCTTCAGGAAAATGCCACCCGCGCGGGCGCACCAGCAGCATGGCAGGCTCCGCCCCAACCTCATAATATTTGCCTGATTTGGGATCGGTCAGGGTGAGTTCGCCGCGCCAGTAATCCCTCAGGGCAATCTGCCCCTCGACGATATTCTCCCAGGTCGGAGACAGCGCATCTTCAAAATCGGTCATGAAGACATCGGCGCCGGAATTGAGTGCATTGATGATCATCTTGCGTTCCGCCGGGCCGGTCAGCTCAACCCAGCGCTTCTGCAAATCGGAAGGGATTTCCGAGACCTTCCAGTCGCCTTCGCGAATATCCTTCGTTTCGGAAAGAAAGTCGGGCAACGCGCCGGCGTCCCATTCACGCTGCCTGGTTTCCCTCAGGGCGAGCAGTTCCTGACGGGTCTGGTCGAAGCGCCGGGAGATTTCCGCCACGAATTCAAGCGCTTCCCTCGACAGGATACGCTCATAACCGGGCCGGGCCGGGCCCTTGATCTCCATGCCTGCCGGCATCTGGAGACCTGCTTGCTCTGCGCTGCTCATTGATATTTTCTCCCAGCCCTATCCCCTAAACCGTCTCAGCCACCGCCGGTTCATTCAACAGGCTTCTGACCGAGGTCATTCGCCCCTTGAACTCCTGTAATTCCACCGGACAGGGGCCGCCCAGCGCCCAGTCCAGAAGTTCCACCGTATGCACAATGGGTATATGGCTTTCACCCTGAAGCTGGGTGATACAGCCTATGTTTCCCGCCGCGACAAAATCCGGCGCCACGCTCTCGATATTCAAAATCTTGCGGTCACGCAACTCTTCAGCAAGCTGGGGTTGCAAAATGTTGTAGGTGCCAGCCGATCCGCAACAGATGTGACCTTCGGGAATTTCGGCCACCGTGAAGCCCGCCTGTTCAAGCAGGGCTCTGGGCGCCACGTTCAGGCGTTGCCCGTGCTGCATGGAACAGGCGGAATGATAGGCCACCTTGAGATCCGACCATTGCTCCGGCGCGTCCAGTTCTATTTCCGACAGAAATTCGGTGATGTCCTTTGTGAGCCCGGCGATGGTCTCCGCGCGCTCACGATAGCCCTCGTCACGCGCGAGCAGGTGCCCATAGTCCTTGACCGTGGTTCCGCAACCCGACGCATTGATGACAATGGCGTCGAGGGGCTCATGGCGCATGGCCGAGGACCAGGCGTCCACATTGCGCTTTGCCGCTTCGATCGCCTGGGCTTCGCGGCCCATGTGATGCACCAGCGCGCCGCAACAGCCCTGCTCCTGCGCGATGACGACTTCCACGCCGTGACGGGTGAGAAGCCGGATTGTCGCCTCGTTGATTGCCGGGCGCAGGGGCTGCTGGGCGCAGCCCGTCAGCAAGGCAACGCGCTTTTTCTTCTTGCCCCGCGCCGGGATCACACCGGGCTTGACCAATCCGCCGCTCCGCCCGCGCTTGCCCGCGAGCTCCAGCATGGCGCTGATTTCCTTCAGTCCGACCAAAGCGAACAGTTTCCTGAACGGCCGCCCCAGGGTCGCCGCCTTGAGGGCAAGCGAAAAACGTTTCGGGTCGGGCACAATGGCGGCAAGAAGATCGCGAATGAGCCGCTGCTTGAGGCTCCTCTTGTGGGTCTCCTCAATATGCACGCGTGCCAGATCAACCAGGTGCATATAGTCAACGCCGCTTGGGCAGGTTGTCATGCAGGACAGGCAGGACAGGCACCGGTCCACGTGAAACGCGACCTCGTCACTGGCGTCCCGCCCACCTTCAAGCATGTCCTTTATCAGATAAATACGCCCGCGCGGGCTGTCGCGCTCATCGCCGAGCAGCACATAGGTCGAACATGTCGCCGTGCACAGGCCGCAATGCACGCATCGCCCGAGAATTTTCTCGGCTTCGGCCAGGCGTGGATCCTCAAGCTGCTTCGTTGTGAAATTTGTCTGCATGCCTGCCTACACCCCCGAGTACATCCGGCCGGGATTGAGAATGCCGGCAGGATCGAAGCTCTCTTTGAGTTTGCGCGTCAACGCCATGACTCCGGGGTTCAGCTGCTGGAAAACATTGACCGATCCACGCAGGTTGGCGTCCGCCCTTATCAGCGTCGCATATCCGCCGGTCTCGGCCACGACACGCCCCACCTCGGCCGCGCCGGCATCCGCGGAAGGCGCGGCCTGCAACCAGATAAGCCCGCCCGACCAGTCATAAGCCACGCGGCATTCGAGCCGTCTTGCCAGGGCGGCCACCAGCTTCGCGCCGTTTGTCGGCGCAGTGGATATGCGCCATACGGGGTCCGTTGACCCTTGCAGAAAAGAGAGCCTGCGCACATTGCTCCAGAAATCCCGGGACACGGCATCGTCCAGCTCAGCCGGCTTGCCGAAAGCGGCCAGGCTCTCCGTGAGACGCGCGCAGCGATAGTCGAGCGAGGGTTCGAAATTCTCCAGCCGCAGCGCGGTGACCGGCCCTGGACGGCGTAAAATATCGGAGTCCACGAGCCGGGCGGCGAACTCCCCATGCAGATGCACCATGCCGGAAACCTCAAACGGCGTGCCGATGGCAGCGCACATGGCTTCAATGGCGACTTCGTCGGTCAAGCCGACAAACAGCAGCGTGCGTGTGGACTGCGCCCTGGGAAGCACCTTCATGGTCACTTCGCTCATGACCGCGAGCGTTCCCCATGAGCCGGCAATGCCCCGGCACAAATCGTAACCGGTCACGTTCTTCATCACGCGCCCGCCCGACTTGAACACCTCGCCGCGCCCGCTCACCGCGCGGATGCCAAGCAGATGGTCGCGCGCCGCGCCGACCTGGATGCGCCGCGAGCCCGACAGGTTTGCGGCAAACACCGCGCCAATTGTTCCAAGCCCCGCGTCCTGGCCCAGCATCGGCCCCAGATCGACCGGCTCGAATGCAAGATGCTGATCGTTTTCCGCCAGTGTCTCCTCGATCTCCGCAAGCGGAGTGCCCGCGCGCGCGGACAGAACGAGCTCCGTTGGCTCGTAAAGCGTGATCCCGGTAAGTTTCTCAGTTGTGAGACTTGTGGCTGTCTGAAGAGGCCTCCCGACAGCGCGTTTCGAACCCGCTCCCATGACCTCGATCGGCGTCTGGGCGGAATTGGCGTCGGCAACGGCTGCCGCCAACTCCTTTTCCTCGCTGGGCTGGATCAAATCGGACACAGAACTATCGGCCTCTCGATACTTTAGGACGGGCGCAGCTCAAGCGGAAAGACCTTGGCCGGATTGAGCAGCCAATCGGGATCGAACATGGTCTTGATCCGCATCTGATGTTCCAGATCCACTCTGGTGAACTGGGTCAGCATCAACTCGCGCTTCTCGACACCGACGCCATGCTCTCCTGTCAGGCAACCGCCGACCTTGACGCAGAGCTCCAGCACTTCCGCGCCGCATTTTTCCGCACGTTCCACCTGCGAGGGATCATTCGCCTCATAAAGAATGAGGGGATGCAGATTGCCGTCTCCGGCATGGAAAATGTTGGCGACGCGCAGCTTGTGGCGCGCGCAGATTTTGCCGATATCAGCCAGAACTTCCGACAGTCTGCCAAGCGGAATGACGCCATCCATGCAATAATAGTCCGAAATCCGTCCGATCGCGCCGAAGGCTGACTTTCGTCCCAGCCAGATTGCCGCGCTTTCCGCCGCGCTCTGGCTTACACGGATACCGGTCGGCTTGAACGGCCTGGCGATCTCCTGAATGCGGCTCAGTAAATCCTCGATCTCGTCCTCGGATCCTTCCACCTCAATGATCAAAAGCGCTTCGACATCCAGCGGATACCCGGCCTTTGCGAATTCCTCGCAAACGTGAATCGCCGGCTTGTCCATGAATTCGATGGCCACCGGAATAATACCCGAACCGATAATCGCCGAAACGCAATCTCCCGCTGCTTTACTGGAGTTAAACCCCATCAGCATGGGTCGGGCGCCTTCCGCGCTGCGCAAAATCCGCACGGTTGCTTCGGTCACGACGCCAAACTGGCCCTCCGAACCGATGATCAGACCAAGCAGGTCATATCCCGGCGCGTCGAGTTCCTCGCCGCCAATTTCAATGATTTCACCGTCTATAAGGACGATTTTCAACCCCAGAACATTGTTGGTTGTGACGCCGTATTTCAGGCAATGCGCGCCACCTGAATTCATCGCCAGATTGCCTGCGAGCGTGCAGGCAAGCTGACTGGAAGGATCGGGCGCGTAGAAAAACCCGCGCGGCGCGACAGCGTTCGAAATATCGATATTGGTGATGCCTGCCTGGACCCGGGCCGTCCGGTTCTCGAAATTGATATCGATAACTTCGTTCATTTTTGAAACGCCGAGGACGATGGAGTCCTGCAACGGCAGCGCCCCGCCGCACAACGAGGTGCCGGCGCCGCGGGCAATCACCTTGACGCCATTTTCTCCGCAAAATTTGAGCACCCGGGAGACCTGCTGCGTGGTGGCCGGAAGCACTGCTGCGAGGGGCATCTGCCTGTAGGCGGTCAATGCATCCGTTTCGAAGGCTCGGCGGCCGTCTTCATCGGCAATGACCGAGCCTTCGGGAACAAGTTCCCGCAACCCGCGAATAAGCACGTCGCGCCGGTCGAGTACGCCGGCATCGGGCTCAAGAGTTGCAAGATCAGTCATATGATTCACTCATGCGCCGGTTATTCCGGCAAGGTTATATCAGTATCAGGTTTTCCGGCCCCGTGTACGGCTTAGTACCGGTTTTCGCGCCGGACTCAGGTCCGGGAATCATTATACCCATTGCTGCAATACCCGCGATACAGTAAAATAACATGATTGATTTGTTCGCTCAGGTTAAAAATCAAATTAGATCAGGGGATTCCATGCCGACCGGCGATCTGGAAATATTCGCGCGTGTGGTCACGGCGGGAAACATGTCCGCGGCGGGCCGCGAAATGGGTCTGTCCCCGGCGGTTGTCAGCAAACGCATCTCTCATCTAGAGGAACGCCTCGGCGCAAGGCTGTTTCAGCGCACCACGCGCCAGCTTACATTAACCGAAGGGGGACAGGGCTTTTATGACCGGGTGGTCAATATCCTGGCCGGCATCGAGGAAGCCGAAGCCTATATAACCCGGCGGCACACCAGCCCGCGCGGAACGCTCAGGGTCAGCGCTCCAACCGCATTCGGACGGATGCATATCGCGCCCTTCATGGCCAAGTTCCTCGAACAGTATCCCGACTTGCAGCTGAACCTCGATTTGTCGGACGATCTGGTGGACATCGTCGGCGGGGGGTTCGATGCGGCGATCCGCATTGCCGAACTTGAGGATTCCAGCCTGGTCGCCCGCAAGCTGGCGCCCAGCCATCGTGTCATCTGCGCGGCGCCAAGCTATCTGTCGACGATCCGCAGACCAACTTCGCTAGCCGATCTCGCCAAGCATAATTGTCTCACTGCCGCGGCGCAGGAGGTCTGGCGCCTTGAAGGGCCGGAGGGACCCGTTTCCATGCGGGTCAGCGGAAATCTTCGCACCAACTCCACCGAAGTGGTCCGTGAATCCGTGATCGCGGGCCTTGGCATCGCGCTGCGCTCAACCTGGGATGTGGGCTCCGAGCTGAAATCGGGCAAACTCAAAATNNCCGGAGTACCACGAGTCGCCGCGGGTCGCGGTATACGCGGTTTATCCCTGCCGGCAGTTTATCCCGGCCAAGCTGCGCGTCTTTATCGACTATCTCGGCAATCTTTATGGGCCTGATCCTTATTGGGATAAGGGCCTTTCCCTCGCGCGCGCCAGCTGAATAAATTCGACTTTCCATTGCTGGCAGTCTGCCTCCGGGCACGTTAGGGTCAGGACCAATGGCAAAGAACAAGACACCTGAAAACAAACCCCATGTCGGCCTGTTTGTCACCTGTCTGGTCGATCTCATTCGCCCGTCCATCGGCTTTGCTTCGGTGAAACTTCTGCAACAGGCCGGATGCAGGGTCGGCGTGCCGCAAGCGCAAACCTGTTGCGGCCAGCCCGCCTATAATTCCGGAGACAGACCCGATGCGCGGGCGCTGGCGCTCCAGACCCTTTCCGCGTTCGAGGACTTCGATTATGTGGTCGCGCCGTCTGGCTCATGCGCCGGTATGCTCAAACACCACTACCCCGAATTACTCGGCGATGATCCCGGCACAGCCGGGCGGGCAAGGGCGTTCGCGGACAAGGTCCATGAACTCGTCTCCTTCCTGGTTGATATCCGCGGAGTGACCAAGGTCCGGGCACGCCATGACGGCGCCGTGACCTACCATGACAGTTGCGCCGGATTGCGGGAGCTTGGCGTTAAGGCCCAACCGCGTCAATTGCTCGAAAGCGTTGAGGGACTGACGCTTCAGGAGATGGAAGACGCCGAAGTCTGCTGTGGGTTCGGCGGCACTTTCTCGGTCAAATACCCTGCGGTCTCCAACGCCATCGTGGAAAAAAAGACGGCCAATATCGCTGCCGGCGACGCGCGCTGCCTGCTCGCGGGCGATCTGGGATGCCTGATGAATATGGCGGGCAAGCTTTCGCGCGAGGGCAAGGACATTGAGGTCCGGCATGTGGCCGAAGTGCTGGCGGGCATGGACGATGATCCGGCCATTGGAGAGAAGCAGTCATGAAACCGGCGTCGCGCGCCTTCAAGACCAATGCACGCAAGGCGCTGGCGAACGAACCGCTTCAGCGGGCGCTTGGCGGCATCAAGCACGGCTTTGTCGCCAATCGCGCCAAAGCGCGCGCGGCCCTTCCCGAGTTCGACCGGTTGCGCGACGAGGCCCGCGCCGTCAAGGAGCACACCCTCGCCCACCTCGATCTCTATCTGGAGGAATATGAAGCCAAAGTCATCGAGGCCGGGGGCCAGGTCCACTGGGCGCCAAGCGCCGACGATGCGCGCGAAACCATATTGAAGATTTGCCGCAACGCCGGCGCCCGAACCGTCACCAAGGGCAAGTCGATGGTCGGCGAGGAAATCGCCATCAACGCGCATCTGGAAGCCGCTGGCATCAAAGCGGTCGAGACCGACCTCGGAGAGTATCTCATCCAGATACGGGGCGAGCCCCCGAGCCATATCATCGCGCCTGCCATTCATCTCACAATGGATCAGGTGGAAGCCGATTTTCGCAATATTCACAAAGACTTGCCTCCTGAACGCATTCTCGATGAGCCGGGCCAGCTGGTCGCCGAAGCCCGCGCCGTCCTGCGCGACGGGTTTCTTGCCGCCGATGTTGGAATCACCGGCGCCAATCTGCTGATCGCGGAAACAGGCTCCTCGGTCATCGTGACCAATGAGGGCAATGGCGACCTCACCCAGTGCCTGCCGCGGGTCCATATTGTAATTGCCTCCATTGAAAAGGCCGTACCAACGCTGGAAGACGCCAATACGATTCTGCGCGTATTGGCGCGCTCGGCGACGGGGCAGGAATGTTCCACCTACACCACCTATTCCACCGGCCCAAAGCGACCCGGCGATCCGGACGGGCCGGAGGAGTTTCACGTGGTGCTGCTCGACAATGGCCGCACCGAAATGCTCGGCGGCGAATTCCATGACATGCTGCGCTGTATTCGCTGCGGCGCCTGCATGAACCACTGCCCCGTTTATGGCGCGGTCGGCGGACATGCCTATGGGTGGGTGTATCCCGGCCCCATGGGGGCGGTCCTCACGCCCTCCCTCATTGGCATCGATGAAGCGGGGCATCTGCCCAACGCCTCGACATTCTGCGGGCGCTGCGAGGCCGTCTGCCCCATGCGCATTCCCCTGCCGAAACTGATGCGGCACTGGCGGATGCGTGAATATGAAGAGGGAAACACTCCCGCTGGGTATAAGTTGGGGCTGAAATTGTGGGCGTTCGCCGCACGGCGGCCGAAGCTTTATCATGCGCTGACGGGCCTGGGCGCACCTCTGCTCGCGAGATTCGGAAAACGGCGGGGCCGGTTTCGCTCACTGCCCCTGGCCGGGGGATGGACGCGCCATCGCGATCTTCCCGCGCCCCAGGGCAAAACCTTCCAGCAGCTTTGGCGCGCACGGGAGAAAACGCCATGAACGGCGCACAGAAACGCCAATCCGTGCTGGAGGGCATCCGCGCCGCGCTTGGCGCGGGCGGCGCGGATGAAACCCGAAAGAAGACGGTTCGCAAGCGCCTGAAATCTCCCCGCGCGAACCTCGTGCCCGAACGCGCCCGGAAGGGCCGCGCGGCACGCCTTGAACTCTTCACCGGAATGCTCGAGGGCCAGGGCGCCAAGGTGAGCCATGCCAGCGGCCTAGGCGATGTCCCTGAAATTGTCGCGGCCTATCTGCGCGGCAACAACCTGTCCGCCGAATTCCGCACGGGAAGCGATGAAATGCTCGCCGCCATCCCCTGGGACAAGACCCCCTCCCTCACCCGCCATCGGGGCCGGGGGCAGGCCGGCGACGGCGTTACAATGAGCCGCGCCAGCACTGCCGCCGCGGAAACCGGAACCCTGTTCCTCACATCTGGAGAGGACAATCCCACAACCCTGAATTTTCTCCCCGATACCCATATGATCGTCATCCGCGCCGGGGATATCCTTGGCTCCTACGAAGATGCCTGGAATGCCCTGCGCAAGACCTTCGGCGCACGCGCGCTGCCGCGCACCGTAAATCTTATTTCCGGGCCATCACGTACCGCCGACATCAACCAGACCATAGTCATGGGCGCGCACGGGCCCCGGCGACTGCATGTTATCGTGGTCGGTTAAAAACGCGGCGGAAAACCGGCCTTAAACCTATCGGGCGAAACGGTTTCCTTGGCATCTGGCTTCCGCTATGGTCCGCTTCCAGTTGTTGTGGACCCTGTAGCGGCCGGCAGCATGGCGGAAAAAAACAAATAGCGATCTGAATACAGGCAAGGCTGTTCCAAGTGCCCGGCAAACCGAAAACCTATCGCGAACGGATGATCACGCTCCCGCGCTGGACCAAGCGCGCATTGCTGATTTCCAATGACTTCGCCTTGTTGAGCCTTGCGCTTTGGGCCGCCTACTCACTGCGCCTCAATACACTTTATGTCCCTCCGGACACGACCACCTGGCTGCTGTTTTTCCTTGCACCGGTGATCGGCATTGTCACTTTCTATGCGCGCGGCCTGTACCGGCTGGTTACGCGCTATTTCCAGCAGGAAGCCGCCGGGCGTATTTACGTCACCATATTTCTCGCCGTCCTTGTCTGGTCTCTCAGCCTGTATCTGATTGGGCTCCCCGGCGTGCCGCGTTCCGTGGTTATCATTTACGGGTTTTTCAGCGCCGGTCTGATCCGGCTCTCGCGGCAACTGGCCGGCTGGCTGCTGCAAGGCGTGCCCAATATCACCATGGCGCGCCTGGACCCGCGCGAGCGGGTCCTCATTTACGGCGCCGGCGGGCCGGGTCTTGAATTGTTGCGGGCGCTCGCCGATAGCAAGGACTACAAGCCGATCGGCTTTATTGACGAAAACCCGACCCTTTGGGGCCAGAGCATTCACAAGCTCAAGGTCTACAAGCCCGAAAAGATTCCCAAACTGATCTCGCGCGATGGCGTAAAAGAGATATTTCTTGCGATAGAATCCGATTCCCGCCAGCATCGGCGCGCAATAATCCGCCGCCTCGAAGACACTCCGGTCACGGTCAAAATCCTCCCCGCGCTCAAGGATATTGCATCGGGCAAAGTCGAGGTCACGGATCTGCGGCCAATCGACGTTGAGGATCTTCTGGGACGCGACCCGGTCCCGCCGGATGCCAGACTTCTGGGCAAGCACATCCGGGCCAGGAATGTCATGATTACCGGGGCCGGCGGCTCCATCGGTTCGGAACTGACCCGGCAGATTGTCAAGCTTTCGCCAAAGCGCCTGATCCTGTTCGACATCTCCGAGGTGGCTCTTTATGAAATCGAGCAGGACATGATCGCCCTGCTCAACACCCTCAAAAAAGAAGCCGGGGAAGCGGGAAAGAAAACGCCGAAGGTTGAGATCGTTGCCGTTCTCGGATCGGTCCTTGATGGGGAAATGCTGAGACATACACTGGTAAATCACAGCGTTGAAACCATTTATCACGCGGCGGCCTACAAGCATGTGCCAATCGTCGAACAGAACCCGATGATGGGGTTGCAGAACAATATTTTCGGCACGCTTGTTTTGTCGCAGGCGGCAATCGACGCCGGTGTCGGAAGAATGGTGCTGATCTCCACCGACAAGGCCGTCCGGCCCACAAGTATCATGGGGGCAAGCAAACGGATTTCCGAAATGATCCTTCAGGGGATAGCGGCGGAGAACGAGGTCGAGACCGTTTTTACCATGGTGCGGTTTGGCAACGTGCTGGATTCCTCCGGCTCGGTGGTCAGGCGATTCCGCAAGCAAATCCGCGATGGCGGGCCAATCACGGTCACGCATCCCGACATCATCCGTTATTTCATGTCCATTCCCGAGGCCGCGGAGCTGGTGTTGCAGGCGGGCGCAATGGCCACCGGAGGCGAGGTGTTCGTTCTGGACATGGGAAGCCCGGTGAAAATCGACGATCTGGCGCGGATGATGATACGGCTTTCCGGGCTGGAGGTTCGTGACGACAGCCGGCCGGAGGGAGATATTTCCATTGAATATGTGGGGTTACGACAGGGCGAAAAGCTGTATGAGGAACTTCTGATCGGCGAAAACACAACCGGCACCAAGCACCCTCGAATCATGAAAAATTCCGAACCTCACCTTAATCTGTCAAAGCTCAACGAAGAACTCCAGGCGCTGGGCCAGGCCATCGACGATCATGATCTCGCTGATGTTCAGGGAATCCTGAAACGCACGGTGGAAGGCTATACCGCGGGCGAGCCCTCTCCGGAATCCGAGAGCGGGGACAACGCCGGGTGGGCGCAGGTCTCGCGCCTGATTCACTAGCGGCAATTTTTCAACCGCCCGAGAGCATCGCAAATGCGCCCCGCCGGTTTCCTCGCCATCCTCTTCGCCACCCTCGCTCTGGTAGCATTTTTCATCGCGGTCGCCTTCGGCCTGGCCGTCATCCGTGCTGACAGCGTGAGGAATTTGCAGCTCGCGGTGCTGCTTGGGGCGGCGGGTTCCGTCCTGTTTCTTTTCGCGATTCTCGGCGCCTGGGCCACGGTGCACCTGCGCCTTGCGCGCCCGATTGAAACGCTCACCCGCGAAATCGAGACCCTCGCCCATGCGAGAAAAATTCGCCAGATCGAGATGCCGGACGGGCATCTGATGGGCGGGCTTTCGCAGGCGGTCCAGCAACTTATCGAAAGGGTCATAACCGCGCGGGCCAAGCGGCGGGAGACCGTCGATGCCGCGCTGGAGCGCGGCGACACCTACAAGCGCCGCCTTGAAACCATCCTGCTCGACCTGAGCGAAGGCGTCATCGTCTGCAATCTCGACAACCGCGTGCTGCTCTACAATCAGGCCGCCATGCAAATACTGAAACAGCCCGAAGCGCTGGGGCTGGGCCGCCGGCTGTTCGGGCTTTTCGAGCGGGGTCCTGTACTCGAAGTGCTTGATGAACTGACGGCCAAACAGCGCGGCGACAAAACGCGCAAGCTGCGCATCCGGCGGCGCGTGAGCTGCGAGCGCCTTGACGGCGGCGCGGGCGTCGAAGCGCGGCTGGCGCTCATCTGTTCCGACGAGATCGAAACAGAAGGTTATGTGCTGACATTCGCGCCGCCCGCCGATACGGGCGAAGAGGCCGGCGCAGCCCTGCCCCCGCGCCCGGAATTCTACGATTTCGATCTGTTCCAGCGCCCGCCGGAGCGCAAGATCGCGGATATTCCTCTAAAAGAGTTGCGCTGCGTGGTGTTCGATACCGAAACCACCGGCCTTGAACCTTCAAACGGGGATGAGATGATTTCCATTGGCGCGGTACGTATCGTCAATGGCCGGATTGTGCGGGGCGAGACCTTCGAGCAGCTTATCGATCCGGGACGCGGCATCCCGAAAAGCTCAACCCGCTTTCACGGGCTCACCGACAGGCAAGTGAAAGGGAAACCGGACGCAGGCACGGTGCTGCCCCGGTTTCACCGCTTTTGCGGGCGCGCGGTACTGGTCGCGCACAACGCCGCCTTCGACATGAAGTTCCTTGAACTCAAGGAGAAAGTGTCGGGTGTGTCTTTCAAAAACCCGGTGCTCGACGTGTTGCTGCTTTCCGCCTACCTGCACGACCATATGGACGATCATTCCATGAAGGCGACGGCGGAGCGCATCGGAGTGGAAATCTCGGGCCGCCACACGGCCCTTGGCGACGCCATGACCACGGCCGCCATTTTCCTGGCGATGCTGGACCCGCTTGAGACCCGCGGCGTCGTCACGCTCGGCGACGCGCTGAAGGTCTCAAGCCGCCAGGTGAAACTGAGAAAAATGCAGGCGAGATTCTAAGTGACAAGAAACGCATATTTCTGGGCTGGCCTTCTGATTGTACTTTTCGGATTTTCAGGGTTGGGAAACACGCAACCATTGCTCGGAAAGATAAAAAACGGACGCTATACGCACGCTGAAAATCTGTTCAGCTGCCCTCTGCCCGGACCCTCGCTTGGATTTCGCGGTCCGGTTCGCATCGAAGATGCGGCGCGGATCGTAAAAAAGCGAAGGGTTTTTCGCCCCAACCACCCGCGCGCGCTGTTCGAAGGCCCCTTTGTCGAGGAAACCATCTATCCGGTGCGATACAAGCCATCGATAAAGATCCGCTTCAGCGACAAAACCAACAAGGGCACCCGTATTGAAATCCTGTACCGCCCCCTAAGAAAGGGAGAAACCCGCGAGCCGCTCTACCGCTATGGCTTTCAAGGCGGGAACTACGGGCCGCTCCACGAGGAAGTGCGGACGGCCGGCGGCAGGAAATATGGATTTGCCCTGGCCCAATTGCCCTATTTCGCAAGGGAGCGGAACTATATGGGCATGAATTTGTGGGCAATGCATCTCAGGAGTAACAAACCGCCGCCAACCCTGGACACGCTGATCAACCTGATCCGGGGCGGTTATCATTTCTCCATTTTGATGCAGTCGTCGTCCCTCCCCTTTCTGCCAAGACAGATCAACTGGCGCGATCTGGAAGCGGTATACAAGGCGCTGAAAGCCAATTCCTCGCTGATAGATAAAATGCGCCGGCGGGCCCTCGAATGGGTGGGGCAATGCCGCTTTTCCGGGGATGGCAGACGAAAATGACGAAAACTTTGGGGACAGAATGCCGCGCTTGCCTTTCCCCTGCCCCGCCACTATTTCCGGGATGAGCTGAATCTCCCCCGAATCTGCTAGAACATCTGAAAATCCAATAGACAGGACGCGTGGAACATGAGCGTAAGGCACGAAAAGGTCATCATCATCGGTTCCGGGCCGGCCGGCTACACCGCCGCCATCTATGCTTCGCGGGCCATGCTGAAGCCGGTCGTTATCGCCGGCATCCAGCCCGGCGGGCAGATGACCATCACCACGGACGTTGAGAATTATCCCGGCTTCGCGGAGGTGATCCAGGGGCCGTGGCTCATGGAACAGATGCAGGCCCAGGCCGAACATGTCGGGACCGAGATGATTTCCGACACGATTGTCGAGGTCGACCTGAAGAAGCGCCCCATCTGGATGAAGGGCGACAGCGGAGGTGAATTCACCTGCGATGCGCTGATTATCGCCACCGGCGCGCAGGCGCGGTGGCTCGGGCTGCCTTCGGAAGAGAAATTCAAGGGCTTCGGCGTGTCGGCATGCGCCACCTGCGACGGGTTCTTCTACAAGGACAAAGAGGTGCTGGTGATCGGCGGCGGCAACACGGCGGTCGAGGAAGCCCTGTTCCTCACCAAATTCGCCTCGAAAGTGACGCTTGTGCACCGGCGCGATGAATTGCGCTCGGAGAAGATTTTGCAGCAGCGCCTGCTCGCCCACGAGAAGATCGAGGTGATGTGGGACGCCGTGCTGGAGGAAGTCACCGGAACGGAAGGACCATTGAGCGTCACCGGCGCAAAGATCAAGAACGTCAAGACCGGCGAGGTAACGGAGGTGTCCGTGCATGGCGTCTTCATCGCCATCGGGCACAAACCCTCGACCGAACTCTTCACTGGTCAGCTCGAAATGAAGCCCGGCGGGTATCTGGTGACGGCCCCCGATTCCTCGGCCACGCAACTCCCCGGCGTTTTTGCCGCGGGGGACGTCACCGACGATATCTACAGACAGGCGGTGACGGCCGCCGGAATGGGCTGCATGGCCGCGCTCGAGGCCGAGAAATATCTCGCGGAACTGGAAGCCCACGCCGAGGCGGCGGAGTAGGTCTCTCTATGGTTCCTCATCCTGAGGAGGCTCGCACGAAAAGGATGTGCCAATGGACTGGGACAAACTCAGAATTTTTCACGAAGCGGCGGAGGCCGGCAGCTTCACCCATGCGGGCGAGAAGCTGAATATGAGCCAGTCGGCGGTGAGCCGCCAGGTGAGCGCGCTTGAAAAAGAACTCAACGTGCCGCTGTTCAACCGCCATGCGCGCGGGCTGGTGCTGACCGAGCAGGGCGAGATGCTTTACCGCACGGCCCATGACGTATTCCAGAAACTTCAGTCAACCCAGACCCGGCTGGCCGACTCCAAAACCAAACCCTCCGGTGATCTGCGGATTACGACGACCGTGGCGCTCGGCTCATCCTGGCTCGCGCCGCGCATCGGCGAATTCATTGATCTCTATCCCGATATCCGCGTCGAATTGATGCTGGAATACGACCAGCTTGACCTCACCATGCGCGAGGCGGATGTGGGCATCTGGCTCAAGGCCCCAAGCCAGGGCGACCTTATTCAGCGCCGCCTCTTCACGGTGCATGCGCATGTGCACGCTTCAAGGGGGTATCTGAAGCGCTTCGGTACGCCCAAGGACCTGGCCGATCTCGACAACCACAGGATACTGACCTTCGGCGGGGTCCCTCCCGCGCAAATCCGGGAAATCAACTGGCTGGAAACCGCCGGACTCGAAGGCAGTGAAAAACGCAAAGCCGTCTTTCGCGCCAACAATCTCTACGCCCTCAAACGGGCCTGCCAGCGCGGGCTGGGACTTGCCATTCTTCCCGACTATATGGCGCGCGAGGAAACCGAACTCGTGCCGGTTCTGACGGAGGCCGAATTGCCGTCGTTTGAAACTTATTTCGTGTATCCCGAAGGCGCCAAAGCGTCCAAAAGGGTCAGCGTATTTCTCGACTTTCTCGTCGCCAAGTCGCGCGAATGGTCTTTTTAGTCCATGAATTCAATAATTTGAAGTCTTCCCTGCCGGCGCGCGAGCTATGCATTATTGCATAGCTGCCATGCAGTTCTGGCAATTGTTGCAATGCAACAAAATGCTTAAATTTACACCAATCGCAGTTTGCGATCAGAAGGCACATAGCCCTCCCAAGGTTGCCTTCTCGCCAGCGGTTTCCGAACCGCTGACATTGGCGCCCCAACCCCCCTTGAGGCGGCAAAAATTTGAGAGCCGGACCGCGCCAACTGGTCCGGCTCTTTTCTTTTCCGCAACCCGAATGTCCTACAGACCGGCGCGCTGCAACCGAAGCGCATTGCCGATAACCGACACGCTCGACAGGCTCATGGCCGCGGCCGCGATCATGGGCGACAGCAGCAGCCCGAAAACCGGATACAGGATGCCGGCCGCAACCGGGACGCCGGCCGCGTTATAGGCGAAGGCAAAAAACAGGTTCTGTTTGATATTGCGCATGGTCGCCTCCGACAGGCGCCGGGCCCTAACAATCCCCCTGAGATCGCCCTTCACCAGCGTGATGCCGGCGCTTTCGATGGCAACATCCGCGCCGGTGCCCATTGCGATACCGACATCGGCCTGGGCAAGAGCGGGCGCGTCGTTGACGCCGTCACCCGCCATGGCAACCTTCGCACCGTTACTCTGGAGGTCCTTGACGATCCTGGCCTTCTCGTCGGGGAGAACGTCGGCGCGCACATCGTCAATGCCGAGCTGTTGCGCAATCGCCTTTGCCGTGCGGGCATTGTCGCCGGTGACCATCACGATGTGCAGCCCTTCTCCGCGCAGCGCCTCAAGCGCCATCGCGGTTGTTTCCTTGATCGGGTCGGCAACCGCGACAATCCCGGCCAGCTTGCCGCCGATGGCGATAAACATGGCCGTCTTGCCTTCGGCGCGCAGCGCATCCGCCTGTTTGGCATGGGGCTTGGGGTCAAGTTTGATATCGCGCATCATCGCGGCGTTGCCGAGGGCAACCGCCGTGCCCGAGATGGTCCCCTTGACGCCCTTGCCCACGACCGCCTCGAACGCGGCCGGCTTGCCAATTTTTATGTTCCGGTCCTTCGCGCCCTCGATGATGGCCTCGGCGAGAGGATGCTCGCTGCCGCGCTCAAGGCTCGCCGCCATTTCAAGCACATTCGTCTCTTCGAACCCCTTGAAGGGGATGACTTCGGTCAGCTTCGGGGCGCCGAGGGTCAGCGTTCCGGTCTTGTCGACAATCAGCGTGTCCACATCGGCGAAACGCTCCAGGTTTTCGGCATTCTTGATGAGAACGCCGGCCTGCGCACCGCGTCCGGTCGCGACCATGATGGACATGGGCGTGGCGAGGCCGAGCGCACAGGGACAGGCAATAATCAGCACCGAAACGGCCGCAATGAAGGCGAAGGCCATCGCCGGTTCTGGACCCCAGAGGGACCATGCCGCGAAGGCCGCAACGGCGACCGCGAAAACGACGGGCACAAAATAACCCGCAACGACGTCCGCCAGCTTCTGAATGGGCGCCCGGGAGCGCTGCGCCTCGGCAACCATGTTCACGATCTGCGAGAGCATGGTCTCCGACCCGACGCGCTTCGCCTCCATGACAAAGCTGCCGGTCTTGTTGATCGTACCGCCGGTAACGGGTTCACCGGGCGTCTTCTCAACGGGCACCGGCTCGCCGGTGAGCATGGATTCATCGACCGAGGAGTGCCCCTCGTTCACCACGCCGTCAACCGGGATCGAGTCGCCCGGGCGAACCCGCAAGAGATCGCCCACCTGCACGTCATCGAGCGAAACTTCTTCCTCATTGCCATCGGCGCCCACGCGCAAAGCCGTCTTGGGCGCAAGATCCAGCAGCGCGCGAATGGCCCCGCCGGTGCGCTCGCGCGCCCGCAATTCCAGCAACTGGCCCAGCAGCACCAGCACAACAATTACAGCGGCGGCTTCGAAATAGACGGCGACCGTGCCGCCCGTCCCGCGGAAGGCTTGCGGGAAGATATCGGGAGCAACCGTGGCGACAAGCGAATAGAGGTAAGCCGCGCCAACGCCAACGCCGATAAGCGTCCACATATTGAGCGCGCGGTTCACGAATGATGCCCAGCACCGCTCGAAGAACGGCCACCCGGAATACAGGACAACCGGCGTCGCAAGCAGCAACTCCGCCCATTGGGAGTTTTGGTGGCCAAGCCACTCCTTGACGGGCAGACCGACAAGGGGCCCCATGGCGATGACCAGAATCGGCAAGGTAAGCACGGCGCCAACCCAGAAACGGCGCGTGAAATCAATAAGTTCCAGGTTCGGCCCTTCTTCGCCAGTGGGGATCCCCATCGGTTCCAGCGCCATGCCGCATATGGGACACGTCCCGGGGCCTTCCTGAACGATTTCCGGGTCCATCGGGCAGGTGAATGTCGTGCCCGGCGGCGCGGGTTCGGGTTCGGGCTGCGGCTCGAGATATTTCTTGGGGTCGGCTTCAAATTTGGTCTGGCACCCCGCATGGCAAAAATAATAGTGACTGCCCTCATGGGTCATCATGTGCTTGGCGCCAGCAATCGTGACGCTCATGCCGCACACCGGATCGGTGGCCGCCTCGGAATTCTCAGTAGCGCCGTCGCCGGCCTGGGTCATATTTTCCATGCGAAATATCCTATGGGTTCGTGTGCCGGCTACATATTGTGTGGCTTGGTGGCAATGCCGTTTGCAACCTGAAGTTCGCGGACATATTTTATGATCGCTGTAAGCTGTGCGTCGGAGACCTGCGGCTGCCGCGGCATGTTGCCAAAGGGCCAATGATGCCGGCGCACGCCCCGTTTCGCGGCCGTGACGAATGCATTGTCGCCATGATGGCCCGGATTATAGAGATCATGGACAAGCGGCGGCCCCTTGTCGCTCCCGGAAGCATTTTTTCCGTGACACTTCGCGCAATTGGCATCGAAGGCGTTTCTGCCCTCGATCGCCAACGCCGACAGTTCGGGGACGCGCACATCAACGACCACAGCCCGATTGCCGCCGCCGGAAAACGCGAAAAAGGCGACAGCAAGTCCGCCGACAAAGACACCCAGCACTATGAGTTCTGTAAACCGTGAGGAAGATTTCATGATCAAAACACCGCTATACCGATACCCCCGTAGGGTATATGATCCAGATTGAATTTCAAGTGTCTTTGATTGGCGGGACATACGCCATTTTTGCAGGGTATCGAAAAGCTGGGAGCTCCGAGCAAAGTGAAACCACGGCCCGATGACTGCCTGACGCGACTGTCACGCATTGAAGGACAGGTCCGCGGCGTCTCAAAGATGATCGAAGAGGACCGCTACTGCATTGACATCCTCACGCAAATACGGGCGATCAGGGCCGCGCTGGGCAAAGTCGAAACTGAAATTTTGAAAAATCACGCGGACCACTGCATCGCTGACGCGGTCAGCAGCGGCAGCGAAGACGAACAGAAAAAGAAGTTCAACGAGTTGATAGAACTCTTTGGCCGCTATGCTTCGTGAAACGGAAAATCACATCCAGGTCGAACGCTCGTCTTCCATGCCCTTGTACATTTGGGCAACGAACTCGCCGTAACCGTTAAACAACTGGGTCGGCACGCGGATATCGGTACTGAGCACACGCTCAGACGCCTGGCTCCAGCGCGGATGAGGCACTTTCGGGTTCACATTGGCCCAGAAGCCATATTCGCGGCCCTGAATCGCTTCCCAGAAGGTCTTGGGCCGCTTGTCGGTGAAGGTAAAGCGGACGATCGACTTGATGTGCTTGAAGCCGTATTTCCACGGCACGGAGAGACGCAGCGGTGCGCCGAACTGCTTGGCCATGGGCTTCCCATAGGCACCCGTTACCATGAAAGCGAGATCATTGGTGGCTTCCTGAATTGTGAGTCCCTCGACATAGGGCCATGGATACCACGCCGCTTTCTGGCCACTCGCCACCGAAGGGTTCTTGAAGGTTTCCATGCGCACGTATTTTGCCCTTGAGAGCGGTTTGGCCAGCGCCACCAAATCCTTCATGGGAAATCCGGACCAGGGTATGGTCATCGACCAGGCTTCAACGCAGCGGAGGCGATACAGCCGTTCCTGAAGCGTCATTTTACGTATCAGCTCATCAATGCCAATCTTGAAGGGTTTTTCCACATCGCCATCGAACACGACCTCCCAGGGGCGGATCGGCAATTTCTGGGCCGCCTTGTATATTTTCTTGTGGGAACCGAATTCGTAGAAATTATTGTAGGTGAGGTTCACCTTTTCCGGAGTCAGCTCACGTTCAATCTTGTATCTGGAGTTGCGTTTGGCCGGATACAGATCGGCAGTCGGGTCGGCGCCATCGGTTGCGGCAAAGGCCATGTCGGGTAAAGCCCCCGCGGCCGCGATCGAGCCGCCAGCAGCAAGAAACGCGCGACGGTTCAGAAAAACCTCTTCCGGCGTCGCCAGGTTTTCGGGAATTTCCCACCCTTTCGCGATCTTGATCAGCATTTCAATCTCCTTTGCCCAGGACCAGTGTTAGGCTCGCGTCAAATGACCCGCAAGTTACAATTTGGAGATGCCTGTCTTTTGACCGGGCGCAAGTTTTTCGCCGCACAACCCCAGCCGGCCTCCACGCATTATATATACGCGTCCCTGCAACAAACGGATGCAACCTTCGAACATGCCCGCCAAGCCAGCCAGTCGCGGGCCTGACCCTGCTATTGGTTTCAAGAATCACCGGCGCCGGCAAATTGCGGCCTGATTTTCGCTGCAACTGCCACAATCTCGGCTAAAACTCGGCAAATTGCTGAGTTATGGTCTTCCCCTGTACTACAAAAATAACTGGGGAGGCAGGGGGAATTCTCGCGTCTGGGAGGGAACGATGACGCCTTTACTTCAAGCCTTTGGCTTTGCCCTGATGATACTCGTCGGGTCAGGTCAACAAACCGCCTATTCTCAAGCAGCCCAAGGCGGCTCCGTAAAGGAGTTGCACGCCAATATAGTGAGCCGCGTCAATGGCGGCCGCGTCGGCATTATTTCGGGGGGGATCGGTGGGACCTATATCCGTATCGCCACCGACCTTGCCTCCGTCCTCGATGACGGTGACCGGGTACGAGTACTGCCTATCATGGGCAAGGGCTCCGTCCAGAACATCACCGACATTCTTTATCTCAAAGGCATCGATATCGGTATCGTCCAGTCGGACGTTCTGAAGTTCATGAAACGCCAGGCGGTGCACAAGAATATCGCCGGGCGCATCCACTACATTACCAAGCTCTATAACGAGGAATTTCATCTCATTGCGTCAGATCAATTCACCAGCGTCAAAGACCTGTCGGGAAAAAAGGTGAATTTCGGCGTCAAGGGCAGCGGCACCTACATGACGGCGAGCACCGTCTTCACGGCGCTTGGCATCGATATAATCCCTGTCAGTTACGATCAGGCGCTGGCACTGGAGAAAATCAAGGCGGGTGAAATCGCGGCAACAGTTTATGTGGCGGGCAAGCCCGCTCGCGCCATATCCGATCTCAAGGCCGAAACCGGCCTCGCGTTCTTACCCGTGCCCTTCAATGCCAAACTGCGGGAAACGTATTTGCCTGCGCGCCTGACCGCGAGAGATTATCCGGGTCTGGTGAAACAGGGCGCGGCTGTTGATACGATCGCCGTTGGCGCGGTGATGGCCGTATTCAACTGGAAGCCCGGCAGCGCACGGCATCGGCGCGTGGTCAAATTTATCGATGCCTTCTTCTCCAGGTTCAGCGAATTCCAGAAACCTCCGCGCCATCCAAAATGGAAAGAGGTCAATCTGGCGGCCAAGTTGCCGGGCTGGACACGGTATGCCTATGCGGAGCAATGGCTGACGAAGAACCGAGGCAAACCAACCGCAATGCGGGAGAACTTCAAAAAGTTCGTATCCGCACAAGGGCAAACCGCATCGCTTTCGCAACCCCAACTGGATGCGCTGTTCAAGGAATTCGTGCGTTGGCGACAGACACCACAGTAAATGGCTCCGCGGCGAAGGCGAGCAACGCCTCCCGCCGCGGCGCCAAGCCTGACAAATCCGGTAAGTATTCAGTACGGAGTGTTAAAATGGCAAGTCATTCAGAAATTTCGCTGGTGAATCCGGCCGAACCGGAAGCTACACCAGTACCCAAGCCTGGAAAGAAGCGTGCGCGCAACGCGCCGTCCCGCAAGACCGGGAAACAGTCAACAGCCCGAAAGAAATCCAAACAGTATCCAATAGAGCAGCCGGCTAGCGGCAGCGTTGTCCCGGTCATGAAATTGCGCGCCGTGGACATTGTCGATGTTGGGAACACCATGGCAACTCAACACGCAAAGACCGGGGAGCAAGATTCTGAGCTTGCCGGCGATGAGAGATCGCACATCTTTCAGATGCCACCGCCCGTTGCCGGGGAAGTCGGCGGCGACCAGGTGAATACCGGCCCCGGCCCGGATCAGGGGATAGAAATACCAACAGGCGCCGATGGCGAGCCTCTGGTGACGGACCCGGAACTGCTGGAGTTGCTCGAGCAGCTGAGCACGACCATCGACACAGCGAATACGGTTCTGGAAGTGGCGTCCGGCGCTCCGGCCCAGGAAGGTGCGGATTTCAATCCGAAACCTGAGCCCTTGCCACAGCCAGAACCCGAGCCTGATGATCCGCCGCCGGCCGCGCAAGGCGCGGCGCCTTCTCCACCTGAACCAGCTGCCCGGCGTTCAAACCTTGGCCTGGGTCTTGTGGCGAATGCCGCGATCACCGGCCTGATCCTCGCCGCCGGCACAGCCTGGCTGATCTATACAAATCCCTGGTTGCTGGATGGTCAGCCTGGTACGCCCGCCGAACTGGAGCAAACAGTGAGCGCGCCCCCGGTTGAGGGACGCTCTGAACCCGCACCCGCGGCCGAGGTTTTGAAAAATACCGTCACCACCCCAAACAAGGATTCGGCGCCTTTTGCCCCGCCCAATGAAGATCCCGCGCCAATGGAAACAGCGACGCCACCGGCGCCTTCTCCGGACGCAACGGCCACCCGCCAGATCCGCGTTTCGGCGGGACAGTCCGCTCCGCTCGGTATCGCCCTGCCCGCCATGCCGGACCAGACGGAGATATCCGTTATGATTCGGGATGTGCCGGAAGCGGCAAAACTGTCCGCCGGCAGGAGCCTCGGGGCCGGTAACTGGCTGCTGGACGAGACTCAGTTGAACAATCTGAACATAGTTACGGGCGAAGGACTTGCGCCGGGAGCCTATCAGCTTGAGGTCATTTTCGTGCGCAGCGACGGCAAGGTTCCCGAGACGCGCAATGTGTCGCTGAGCGTTCAACCCGCTGCAAGTGAAGCTTCCGCGTCGGCATCCGCTGTCAATCCGGCGCCGGAAACGGCAGGTCCCGATACCGGAAATCCTGGAATGTCCATTGTCAAAACCGGCGTTGCGGTTGCGGTCCCCGCCGCCCCACGCGGGCCGCCGGTTGCTGCCAAGCCGCTATCAACGGTCGCTGTTACACCTGAGTTGCCACAACTTTCGAAGAGCGAAATCAATAGTATCCTTACGCGCGGCGGAAAGCTTCTGAATGAAGGAGATATTGCAGGTGCGCGGCTGCTCCTTGAATACGCCGCCGAGCGCGGCAGCAAAACGGCCATGGTCAGGCTCGGCGAGAGCTATGATCCGAAGTATCTGGAAAAACTCGGTGCGCAGGGCGTGCAGCCCGATAGCGCCCAGGCCGCGCTCTGGTATAATCGCGCATCAGTCGCGCAATAAATTCCAGGTGGCAAAAAAAGGGGCCGGAAATTAAACCCCGGCCCCTTTTTTTTGTTTGCCTAACCGGGCAGCGCCCTAGGCCGCCTCCGCCGCGTGGGCGCTGAGCACCTGATCGGCGAGTTTGCCGGTCAACTCCGCCAGATGGTCGAACTTCGATGTGTAGGTGCCCACGCCAGCGGTTGCCGAACGCAGTTCCACAATCAGATTCTGCAATTCCGCCTCGGGCATATGCGCCTGCACCAGATCCCAGCCCGGCCATCCGGGACGGGCGTCAAAGCCGAGAATCTGACCTCGGCGGCCCGAGATGATCTGGTTTATCCGGGCCGTGGCATCGGAAGGCACCGAAATTTCCACCGCCATGACGGGTTCCAGCAGAACCGGCGCGCATTTCGGCATGCCCTGCCGCATGGCCAGAGCGCCGGCCGACTTGAAGGCCTGATCGGAAGAATCGACGCTGTGATAGGAACCGTCTTTCAGGCACACCGCCACATCGACGACGGGAAAGCCCAGCGCGCCGCTGACCAGATACTCCTTCACGCCGGTTTCAACGGACGGAATATACTGCTTGGGCACGACACCGCCGGTGATGGTATCGGAGAACTCAAAGCCCGATCCGCGCGGCAACGGCTTGATGTCGACCACCACATCGCCGAACTGGCCATGGCCGCCGGACTGCTTTTTGTGGCGGCCCTGTATCTCGATCGACTTCTTTATGGTTTCCTTGTAGGGCACCTGGCGCGGCGCGGTTTGCGCCGGAATGCCGAATTTCGATTTGAGCCGCTCCAGCGCCACGCGCAGATGCATTTCGCCCTGCCCCCAGAGCACCATCTCACTAGTATCCTGATAGTGCTCGAGCGATATGGAGGGGTCTTCCTCGATGATCTTCGCCACCGCGGCGGTCATCTTCACCTCATCCTTGCGCTCCGTGGCGGAGAGCGCCAGCCCGAACACCGGCGGCGGAACAGGGACTTCGATATTGAGGCTTTGGCCTTTTTGCGTACTCAGCGTATCGCCGGTCCGGATTGAATCCACCCGCCCGAAGGCGACCGTCGCGCCGGGACCCGATCCCGCGCCCTTGACAGGCTCCTGCCCCATCAGGGTGAAGGTGCCGGAAATGCGCGCATCGCGGTCGCCCGCATAAACGGTCGTTCCATCCGCGAAGTCGCCCGTGAGCACGCGCACCACGGAGAGCTTGCCGCCATGCTCGGTATGAAATGTTTTCAGCACCTGCGCGCAGGAGGGCGCATCGCCGACGCCGAGCCGCTCCACGGTCTGCGCAACCGAGGGCGCTTCATGGCGCAGCGCTTTCAGCAGCCGCAAAATGCCATTGCCGTTTTCGGCGGAGCCGAGAAAAACCGGGCAGATGTCGCCGTCCTTCAATTCCTTCGACAAATCATCGAACACCTTGTCGCGGGGCGGCTCGACATCTTCGAGAAGCTGCTCCATCAGCTCATCGTCATAATCGGCCAATTGCTCCAGCATGGAAAAACGCGCCTCTTTTCCGCGCTCCTCCAGACCGCCCGGCATGTCGATGACCTCGCTCGGCGCGTGCTCGCGGTAGACAAAGGCGCGCTCCAGCGCCAGATCGACAAAGCCGGTGGAAATCTCGTTTTCCCAGATGGGGATTTGCCGCAGCACCAGGGGCTTGGTGCTGGCGGGCTGAAGAACGGGCAAAATATCGCGCACGCGCCCTTCCGCCTTATCGATTTTGTTCAGAAACAGGAAATGGGGAATGCCGCGATCTTCAAGCTGCTTCAAAATGAGTTGCAGCGCGGGCACTTTTTTCTCGTCCGGCTCGCACACGACGATGGCGGCGTCGCAGGCCGTCAGTGCCGCGCTCGCGTCATACTGGAATTCGACCGAGCCGGGGCAATCCAGAAATGTATAGGAGTCTCCGAGAAAATCCGTCTGCGCCACATTGAGCTCGACGCTCATGGCGTGATCGCGCGCTTCCTTGCTGGCGTCGCCGACCGTATTCTTGTCGCCCATGCTTCCCTGGCGATTGATGGCCCCCGTGCGCGCGAGGATCGCTTCCAAAAGCGTCGTCTTACCGCTCAGATAGGGACCTACCAGTGCAATACAGCGCGGACTATGGCCTCCTGTGTCCTTCGCATCAGCCATTTTTTCCTCCCCTTCAGTGATTTACATTTATAACGCGCTCCTCCGCTCCGGCGCTTTCAGAGGACGCCTGGAATGTATCGTGTCAACGATAAGGGGTTCTGGCAAGTCCGGGGGGCGGAATAGTTAACGCGCGGGGGATGGACGGGGGGACGCGTTGGTCAGGATGACCTTTTTCCGAAACCCCGGACCTGCCTGTCCCTGCGCAGGCGGGGAACCCGGGGTCCACGTAACACGGCCTGAATGGACCCCTGCTTGCGCAGGGGTTTCGAGGCTCATCCACGTCAAAAAAAACGAAACCCTCGCGAAAGCGGGGGGCCTGGTGCGGAGATTTTTGATTATATTTCGTCATTCCGGAGAAAGCCGGAATCCAGTTTTGCGCCGCCACACGCCTTGCCATGCAAGGCTGGATCCCGGCTTTCGCCGGGATGACGACGCGCGGGAATATCCCGAAGCCCTACTTCAGCGGCTCCATGACCGAGTCCGGGCCGAGCTTGATGGTCAGGCGCAGGCTCGTGCGGGCGGAGAAGGCGTCGTCGCTGCCGATGCGGGTGCCGACCTGTGCATTAGTTATAGAGGCGCCGAAGCCGGGTCGCACATCCCCCTGATTGTAGGCCATCTCCGGGACATAGGAGTAATATTCATATTCGCTTTTGAGCGAGAGCGCCGCGCGCCGGCCAATCCGCTTGCGCGTTTCCAGAACAAGGCCGCCGATGAAGGCAACGTCATTGTTGGAAAGCGACAAGGCGCTGCTTGCTGATAAAATCGTGCCGGCGGTGATCAGCCGCCCTGTATAATCGGTGTCCGCATAGTAGACGCCACCACGCAGCAGGAAGGAAGACTGTAAGCCCATCCCGTTGGTCAGCCCCGAAAGGAAGGGTATCGAATAATCCCCTCCCCATGCTGCGTAGGCCCCGTAATAACGGGTATCGAGGTCTTCATTATATACTGCGCTGAAACCCGGAGACAAAGGGTTGAGGATCGTTTCATTCAAGTTCTGATCGATGCCCCGAATGTCCGCGCCAAGCGCGAAACTGCGCTGGTGCGGCGCTTGTGTCACACCCATGACGCCGGGGTTAAGTCGCCATTTTGACTCCAGCGATGCGCCCCAATGGTCCACGTCGCGCTCGGAACGCGAGTTAAATTGACCAAACCCCCCGTTGTTCGCAAGTTGTCCGATCGCAGGATCGTCCACGAGAGGCAAAACAGTACAGACCTCACCAGCCGCCGTATTGCAGGTCGTTGAGTTCCCATCTTCAATATTCGCCCAGAAACCGTTGAGCGAGACTGATTTATTGGTCCCCACCGGCACGGCAATCGATCCATTGACGTTCCAGCCGATCTCGTCGCCAAAGTCATCGGAAGACTTAAAAGTTTGCTGGATTGTTAAGGGAATAGAATTATTGGTCCGAAACATGACAGACGGCACATCCGGCAGGGTAAGGATCGCCGTGCCCGCGCCGACGGACACGGTCGCCCCGCCTACTGCCATGGAGCCTTGCTCCTGCGCGCTTGCGGCCGGCGCGAAGGCGAGCAGCGCGGCGAGCGCGGTTCCGGCGAAAAGATCATTACGGCGTGTCATGGAAAAGCCCCCAAAAAGGCGAATAAAACCTGTCGAATCCAAGTAAATTTAGATGAGAGGGGGGGGGAAGGCGAGTCAAAACAACCCCGCTGCAAGTGAATTCGCAAACCTGTGGCACTTCCGCCACGGCGCGTCATTGCCGGTGATAAAATTTCCCCCTCCCCCAATCTGCACTTTCTCCCTCCCCCATTCGCCATTACCACCTCCCGTTCGTCATTACCGGGCTTGACCCGGTAATCCATGCTGATTCACCTCAAACACCAAGATTTGCCGTCAGACCGCATGGACCCCCGGGTCAAGCCCGGGGGTGACGAGGGTTGATTCCCTCCCCGTCAGGGGGAGGGAGGCGAGGAGTTGAATCCCTCCCCGTTCAGGGGAGGGAGATGATGGTTTGTCCCTCCTCCCCGCTAAGAGAGGAAAGCGAGGGTTTATCTGCTGCCATCGAACCCCTCCAGCGGCAGGAATGTCCGGGCGCTCACACAAGCGGTTTCTCCGCCCGGCCCGACAAGCATCTGCCCGCCGGCGTCCTCGCAGCGGCTCGCCGGGCCCCTGAGGCCTGAAAGGGCGAAGGCCAGCAGAACCACGGCAATCATGAGGCAAGCGGCGAGGAAGGACTTCCGGGCCACGGCACTTTTCACCAGACAACACCCCCCTGTTGAACTAACGCCACATTAGCGGATTTTTACCCCGGACTGGAGTGAAGCCGCTTGACTCCGTATCATGCTACGGACTGTAGAAACAAATGCAGGACAAGAGGAACACATGCGCATAGGCGAAGTCGCGAAAAGGGCCGGTGTCGGCGTGGAAACCGTCCGCTATTACGAAACGCGCGGCCTGATCGAAAAACCGCTGCGCCCCGCCAATGGTGGCTTTCGCGCCTATCCGGACGATGCGGTCTACCGCATCCGGTTTGTCCGGCGCGCGCAGCAGCTTGGCTTTGCACTCGGCGAAATCTCCGAGCTGCTGGATTTGGAAACCAACCCCGCGAGCAATTGTGGGGATATTCGGGTGCGCGCGGAAACCAAGCTGGATGACGTCACCGCGCGCATCGCCGATCTCAAACAGATTTCGGGCGCCCTGAAAAAGCTCATCAAATCCTGCCCCGGTCAGGGCCCGGCGCGGAAATGCTCGATACTCGGGACGCTCAGAAACGGCGCTCCGGGGCTCATGCAAAATAATCTTGATGGAGAAAGGAAATGAACGGCAAACGCAAGATCGAGATTTACAGCGCGGGCTGCTCAATCTGCAATAATGCAATCGAGCAGGTCAGGGAAGCCGCCTGCAATTCCTGTGATGTCGTTATACGCGACATGACGCAGCCCGAGGTCCAGCGCCGCGCGGCTGGCCTGGGAATTCTCTCCCTCCCCGCAGTCGTCATCGATGGCCAGCTTGCGGGCTGCTGCTCGGGACGCGGCGTCGATATGGACATATTGCGCCACGCCGGTCTCGGCCAGCCGGCGGACTAACAAACATGAACGTTCTATTCCGCCGGCGCGGCCTTGCGCCGGGTGCGCGGACGCTTGGCCAACTTCGCCTTGGCGGCGGCGCGTTGCAGCGCGCGGGTCTCAAGCGGCCCGACCACAAGGGTAAGCATCGGCGGCACGATCAACAGCGTGAGAATTGCCGAGAGCGACAGGCCGCCGACAACCACCGAACCAAGGCCGCGATAGAGTTCGGACCCCGCACCGGGAAAGAATACAAGCGGCAGCATTCCGAAAACAGACGTCAGCGTCGACATGAAAATCGGCCGGATACGGTTGCGCGTCGCCGCGGTGATGGCCGTCTCGGGGTCCATCTTGTCCTCTCGCAGATGAATCAGCGTCTGGTGGACGAGCAGAATCGCATTGTTGACGACGATACCGACGAGGATCACGAAACCGAGAAGGGTCAGCATATCCAGCGACTGGAGATAAAACAGATTCAAGAAGGCAAGGCCGGCAACGCCGCCAGCCGCCGCCATCGGCACGGCCAGCAAAATGATAAGCGGGTAGATGAAACTCTCGAACAGAATGGCCATCACCAGATAAACGATGATCAGGGCCACGATCAGGTTTCCGACCATATGGTCCCAGGTTTCGGAGAGTTTGTCCGCGGTTCCCGTAATGCGCAGCCGGACGCCCTCGGGCAGTCCTTCCGCGCGCAGCGGCTGCACCACCTTCGTTTCCAGAAGCTCGATGGCGCGCTCAAGCGGGATTGCAGTGGAGGGGACGACTTCAAGCGTCACCGTGCGCAACCGTTCGCGGTGGCGGATCGCCGTCGGCCCGGAGGTCATCACCACCTTCGCGAGCGAGGAGACCGCAAGTATCTGACCCTCACGGGTCACGACGGGGAGATTTCCCACGCCCTGGGTTGTGTCGATTTTGTCCAGCGGCCCCTTGAGCATCAGATCGAGGCGGGCGTTGCCCACCGTCACCTCCACGACGCGCAGCCCGTCATTGAAGGCATCGATGGTTTGTCCCAGCTCCACGGGGGTAATGCCATTGTCGGCAAGTCTAATACGGTCCGGCAGGATGCGTATCTCCGGCGCGCCAAGCTCCAGCCCGGGTCTGGGGCGGAACTGGTTCCCCTCACTGCGCGGAAAGACGTTCAGAATGCGCCCCGTCACGTCAAGCGCCGTGGCCAGTATCGTTTCAAGATCGGGCCCCGAAACATCAAGTTCGATCTTGCGGCCGCCGCCAACGCCGCGTCCGAAGATCGAGCGCTGGTTGACGATGGCGAAGGTGCCCGGCTCCTTGAAAATGGGTTCCTGCAATAACGGCTTCAACTCGCTAACCCTCGAGGGAGTTACCGCCGCCGCGCCAAGGAAAGTCCGCGCCCGTGTGGCCACGAAAAAGAAGCGGTCGATTTTTGGCGGCCCGCCCTCCACCTCCTCCGGTCCGGACACGGATTTCAGCAGGGGCCTGATCGAGTCTTCGATGCGTTTGGCGATCTGGGTCGTGGTTTCAAGATTGTAGCCTGGCGGCGGGATCAGCACCCCGAACATCAGATTGCGGTTGCCTTCGGGCAGATATTCCAGTTTCGGCAGGAAGGCCCAGGCCGCGGCCAGGCACGCCGCCGATGTGAAGGAAACCATGGCGACCGCGGCGATCTTGTTGCGCGTGACCAGCTTCGTAAAGCCAAGAATCGAGGAGACGAACCCGCGGGCGAAATGATCAATACCCGGGATTGCAACCCGCACGACAGCTTCCTTCTCCCTGCCCGGTGCACCTGCCAGCAGCCTGCTGGAAAGCGCCGGAAGGACGGTGATCGAAACCAGCAGCGACAGCAGAACCGACACGGAAATCGCCACGCCGATGTCGCGGAACAGCTGCCCCACTTCAAGCTGCATCACCAGCACCGGGATAAACACCATCACCGTCGTCAATGCCGAAACCAGCACCGCGCCCCAGACCTGCTGCGCGCCGCGATAGGCGGCTTCGCGCGCGGGCAGCCCCTTTTCGCGAAGCCGGAAAATATTTTCCAGCACGACGATCGCCGCATCGACCACCATGCCGACCGCAAAGGCCAGGCCGGCCAGTGAAATCACATTGAGCGAGCGCCCCAGCACCGCCATGGCGACGAAAGAACCGATCACCGAGACGGGAATCGCCAGCGAGACGATGACCGTCGCGCGCCAGGACCGCAGAAACAGCATCAGGATCAATGCCGCCAATGTGCCGCCAATCCAGATATTCTGACGCACAAGGCTGACCGATGACTTGATGTAGATTGTTTCGTCATAGACCTGCCGGAGTTTGAGGCCGCGCGAGGGCACCGCACGCTCGTTCAACTCCGCGATGGCGTCCTTGATCCCGTCCATTGTTTCAATGACATTGGCGCCGGCCTCGCGTTCGGCATTGAAGGCCAGCGCCGACTGACCGTCCAGGCGGATCCTGGCGCTCGCATCCTTGTAGGAAAACACAACTCTGGCGATGTCATCGATGGTGACGCGGGCCATGCCACCGGTCTCCTCGTTACGCACCGAGCGCAACACCACATTGCGGATGTTTTCCAGCGTGTTCAGCTCGCCGACTGTGCGCACGACATACCGGCGCTTGCCTTCTTCAACATCGCCCGCGCTCATGACCGCGTTGCTGCGCCGGAGCACACCCAGCACATCGGAAACCGTGAGCCGGTAGCGCGCGAGAAGCTTGGGCTCGACGACGATCTCGATCTGCCGCTCACTGGCGCCGTAAACATTGACCTGACCGACGCCCGGGACGCGTTCGATCCGGTCCTGGATGACATCTTTCACGAAGTCCCCGAATTCCCGGATGGGACGGGTGTTGTCCGGCGTGCGCGTGACGATGAACCAGGCGATGGGCGAGTCTTCCGCGCCGGCAAGTTTAATGGTCGGCTCGTCCGCTTCATCGGGATATCCGGTGACGCGGTCAAGACGGTTGGCAACCTCGAGCATCGCCCGGTTCATGGCGGTGCCGATCGCAAATTCCATCCTGACCCTGCTGCGGCCCTGCTCGGAGGAACTTTCGATTTGCGACAGTCCGCCGATCCCGCGCAGCACGTCTTCCTGGCGTATGACTATCTCGCGTTCAATCTCTGCGGGAGCCGCGCCAAACCAGGTCGTCTGAACCGTGATAACCGGCCGGTTAACGTCCGGCGCAAGCTGGATGGGGATCGTTTGCAGGGCGACGACACCGAACATCACCACCATCAGCACCACCGATACAACGGCGATGGGGCGTTCTATCGCGGCGCGTATCAGGTTCATGAGGAGCCCTTCTCGATGCGCACCTTCGCGCCGGGCCGAAGGCGTTCATTGCCGCGAATGACCACAATTTCATCCTCCACCAGTCCCGAGAGCACTTCGACCCGGCTGCCGATCGCTTCACCGAGGCGGACGTTGCGCGCCTCGGCCGCGGACTCTTTCACCACATAAACCAGATCGCCGGAGGGGCGCTTGAGAATGGCATCCTTGTGGACACTCAAGACGCGCCGGTTGTCGCCGATGGGAACCGCGACAACGACGGATTGCGACTCCGCCAGCGGGCGCTTGGTTTCATTGAACTGCGGCACCAAACGGACCACGCGGGTTCTGGTTTGTGGATTTTCGGAAGGCAGGATGGCGCGAACGGTCGCCTTATGGCGCGAACCGTCATCAAGTACAAACTCAACTTTGCGTCCCGGGGGAAGCCCGTTGACCCGCGTGTAGGGAACGGCGGCCTCAACCTCCAGCGCGCGGTCGTCGATCAGCCTTACAAGCGGGTCGCCTTTGTCGACATAGGCGCCCGCCTCCGTATAGCGGCGCAGGACAACACCCGCATATGGTGCGCGGACCACCCCATATTCCACATCGATCTGCTTGCGCCGCAGATTGGAACGCTTGATGGCGACATTGGCGCGGGCGCGCCCCACCCGCGCTTCGGCGACGTCGACCTGCTTTTGCGCATCTTCGAACTTGGCCTGCGAGAAAGCCGCAGATTTACGCAGCCGCTCCTGACGCCGCAGGTCCGTCGCCGCCACTTGAGTTTCCGCGGCCCAGGTCTTCAATTCCGCGCCCGCTTCCTCCAGCTCGCTTTGCGCCAGCTGCAAATCCGCCTGCATGATCTCCGGGTTGAGTACCGCGATCACATCGCCCTTGACCACACGATCGCCCACCTCAACCATCAGGCTTTCGACCGGACCGCCGACGCGCGCGGCGATGTCGCCCACGCGCAATGACACCAGCCGCCCGACAATCGGCACCGTCTGCGTCAGCCTTATGCTGCGGACCTTCTCCACGCCCACCAGCATGACATTTTTCCCTTGCGCGAAAGCTAGCGGGGGCGCGGCGCCGAGGTAAACAACGGTAGCGGCTAACAGGCCGGACAGCAGCAGAGCCAAATTGCGAATCTGTTTTATTGCGATTGGTTTCATTGGTTCTTTTCAAATCGTGACAAAGCGTACGGAAGAAGCATAGGAGCGTATCAATTATGATCAATGCTATCTTCCGCCGGTTCCACCTTCGGATTGCGGACTTTTCTGCGCTCGGAATACGCCTTTTCTGAGCTTTCGTTAAGCCTTGAACGGCGCCCACGGCTCAAATAAGCGTCTCTCCCGTCCTTATCACGCGCGGTGGCCAGGTTTTCCAGCGGTAAGATACGCTTTTCTGGTCATGCAACGCATGTCACGAAACCGTATCGCCCCTCGGCCAAGTCCCTGCCCCGTTCAGGCATTCGCGGCGCGCAATCCGTGAATTATCATGAAATGGGCCAATTTCCGCCCGAATCACGGGTGTTTTGCCTCACTAACGGCAAGAACACCCGATAAATTCTTAGTCAAGAAGCGTGATATCCGGCACTTGGGACTTGCGGGGTGGCAACACGTTCAAGAGAGGGAAAAATGTTGTATCCGCGCCGCGTGCGCCAGCTGGGGTTGCCAGCTGTAGCGAGTCTGTTGATCAAACCGCTTTCCAACACATCCCGTAGGCATGCCTTGAAGCGGTTTTTTCCGCGCAGGGGCACACTGTGACAACGGACGCGACGGAAACCATGAATTATCCACGTATCAATCCTGCCGTTTCTAACCCGGTATGTACCCCCGTGCTACCGGTTGCCTACGGCAATGCCGCCGGTCATGCCAGGCTTGCCCCCCCCGCGTTTGCGCCGTCCAAAAGGACGGTGCATCGCCTGGCATCCGGCGGCATCATTGCCGCCCGAGTGGCCGCCAGGAACAATGCCCGGAATATGATGCGCGCGCTGGCGCCGCAACAGGGCGCCGGCAGCCAGGTTTTCAGACCGAATGAAATTCTCCCTGCGGGACTGGGCGCCGTTCGTTGGCGCCCCGGGGCTTCGACTGCTGTATCAACCCAGGCTGCCGCCTGGCGCAAATACGCGCAAACCGGGACCGATCGATTGTCTCGCGTCCGGAACGGGTGCTACTCGCACACCCCGCCCGTGTGATCGTCCCGCCGCGCGTCTAGGCCGGCCTCCTTCGTTCCCCGCGTCAATGGTGGGACAAGGGAGTGCCGGCCGCTTGTTTTTCGCATGGCCTTTCGGCGGTGCGACAACGGCCGGTAAGCCGCTGCGCAACTTTGCAATGATGGAAGTCTCGTTCCGCCGCGGTCGCGGCATCTGAGCCCCCCTTTGAAACGGCGCGCGGCTCTTTTGAATGCTCGCTCACCGCCTCTTCTGGCCGCCAGCCCAATTTGCGTCGGGATGACTTTTGCTCACATGCATTGCCCTGCGGACAAAAACGTGAGCCGGCCAAGTTGACGCTGAGATAATGCCGCATCCCCAAGGTTCAAGAACACTGATGGCGGCAACTCCCCAAACAGGACTCCTCAGCTGAACTGATATTTCCTGAAACCAGATTACCTGGAATATCACTCTCTAGTTTTTTGCTATTTTAGCATGAAATACCATAAAACTGGAAAAAACTTGGAACATTATTGCTATTTCTTTTGAATTCGGAGAATTCGTGCCCTCCAGTTTTCTCTACTGGAATACCCGGCATTTTCACATCAGCCAACAGTTCTCCTTGCCGCAGTTTGGCGCTTTTTCCGCGATGGCACAGCCTGAAACAGTTTCAATTGACGTGGAAACGTTTTTATTGTGTGATTTTATGCATAATTTACGGATCAATGAGACCTGGTAGATAAATCTCCCTAGACTGCGTGAGAAATTTATCCGGAAATTTGATCGCGAGTTCTGAGCACATGTCCGATTTTTCAAGCGCCTTCTCCAAAGCCTTTCAATTGCTCATCAGCGGCGATGCGGCACTACTGGAGATTATCATGTTGTCGCTTCAGGTGTCCCTGAGCGCCGTCCTGCTCGCCACGCTGATCGGGCTGCCGCTGGGGAGCATTCTGGCGGTGGGCCGGTTTCCCGGCCGTACCGCTGTCGCCGCCGGCGTCAACGCTCTCATGGGGCTGCCGCCGGTGGTTGTCGGCCTGGCGGTTTACATGCTGCTTTCAAACGCCGGACCGCTGGGCGTACTGGAACTTCTCTATACGCCCACGGCCCTCATTATCGCCCAGACCCTGCTCGTTGCCCCGATCATCGCCGCGCTGGCCCGTCAGGCGGCCGAAGACCTGCTCGAGGAATATGACGAGCAGCTCCGCTCGCTGGGCGCGGGCAAGCTCCAGACAATCTCTACGCTGATGTGGGACGGCCGCTACCGGCTGCTGACCGCGATCCTGGCCGGGTTTGGCCGGGCCATTGCCGAGGTTGGCGCGGTGATGATCGTTGGCGGCAACATCAACCATGTGACCCGCACCATGACCACCGCGATCGCGCTGGAAACCTCCAAGGGCGATCTGGCGCTGGCGCTGGCGCTCGGCATCATCCTGCTGGGAATCGCCTTTGCGGTAAACGCGGCGCTCATGTCGCTGCGCGGTACCGCCGAGCGCGCCGCCCATGCTTGACGCCTTGAAAATCCAACCCCGCACAGGCGCTAACGCGGTATTGCTGGACGTGCGCGGCGTCACCTATAAGGCCGCCGGGCGGGCGCTGATCGACCAAATAGATTTATCGCTGCGGCCCGGCGCGCCCACGCTCATACTGGGACCCAATGGCGCGGGAAAGAGCCTTCTTCTGCGCCTCATGCACGGCCTTCTGACGCCGCATTCAGGAGAAATCCTCTGGCGCGGCGGCGCCAATAGTCTTGAGACGCGCCGGTGTCAGGCCATGGTGTTTCAGGACCCGGTCATGCTCCGGCGCTCGGCCAAGGCCAATATTGTCCATGCGCTGAAACTGCGCGGCGTTTCGCGTGCGGAGCGGGAGGAGCGCACAATGAAAGCGCTGGCAACCGCCGGTCTGGCGCATCTGGCCGGCAGCCCGGCCCGGCGCATGTCGGGCGGCGAGCAGCAACGCCTGGCGATGGCCCGCGCGCTGGCTCTGGAACCGGAAATCATTTTCCTGGACGAGCCAACCACGAGCCTCGACCCCGCCTCCGTCAAGGCCATCGAGAGCCTCATCAAAGATACCCGCGACCGGGGCGTGAAGATTGTCCTCGTTACCCATGATGTGGGTCAGGCCCGGCGGCTGGGGGGCGAAATCGTATTTTTGAACAAGGGACGGATCACCGAAACCAGGCCCGCTTCCGCCTTTTTCCGCAAGCCGGAAAGCCGGGCGGCCCGGCAATTTCTCGCCGGCGGGATTGTCGAATAGAAGGACGCGAGGATCATGCGGAAAATCTGGACCCGTGTAGCTATTGCGCTGACCGCTTTCCTCCTGTCACTGGCCTTTGCGGGCGGTCCGAGCGCACAGAACAGGCCCTATATCATCCTGCAATCGACCACCTCGACCGCCAACTCCGGGCTTTACGATTACATCCTGCCGCTGTTCACGCAAAAAACCGGCATCGAGGTGCGCGTGGTCGCGGTCGGGACCGGGCAGGCCATCAAGAATGCGCAAAACGGAGATGGCGACGTGCTGCTTGTGCACGCCAAGGCGGCAGAGGAGAAATTTGTCGCTGACGGATACGGCGTGAAGCGCTCCGGCGTCATGTATAATGATTTCATCATCGTCGGCCCGCCCGCCGACCCGGCCGGAATTTCAGGACTGAATAACGCGCCCGAGGCCCTGGCAAAAATAGCGGCCGCAAAGGCGCTGTTTGCCTCGCGCGGCGACAATTCCGGAACCCACAAGAAAGAACTCAATCTCTGGAAGGCCGCCCAGACGAACCCGGTCAAGGCCAGCGGAACCTGGTACCGGGAAACCGGGTCCGGCATGGGCGCCACGCTCAATGTGGCCGTCGGCATGGGCGCCTACACGCTGACCGACCGGGGCACATGGATCGCCTTCAGGAACCGGGGCAATTTCAAAATCCATGTGCAGGGCGGCAAAGCACTGTTCAACCAGTATGGGATCATTCTCGTGAACCCGGAGAAACACGCCCGGGTGAAAGCCCTGGAAGGACAAGCCTTCATCGACTGGATTTTGAGCGCGGAAGGACAAAAGGCCATCGGCTCCTACAAGCTTGGCGGCCAGCAGCTGTTTTTTCCCAACGGGGGCAGAAGCGGCGGCTGAGTCAGAGTTGCCTGGACCCCCGTTTGCACGGGGGTTTCGGTTCTGCACGGGGGTTTCGGTTTCTTTATGATGTTTGGTAACTAACGAAATCCCCGTGTAAACGGGGATCTCCCAGCCTCGCCTCACGCCGCGTTGTAATGCACGGACCCCAACGCGCTGACGTCATAGCCCTCCAGCGCCTTGGCACGTTCCGCGAAAGCCTTGCCTCGGGTGAAATCCAACAAGCGCGTGACGGGCGTATCGAAATAGTCGCGGCGGCACAGAATAAGGTCATAGCGTTCGCGCGCGAGCGGCAGGAAGGCGAGACCGTGACGGCGCGCCATGGCCGCCAGCCCGAGGCCGGCCGCCGCCCTGCCCTCGGCCACGCCGAGCGCCACGTCCGTTTCGCTGCGCGCGGGAGTATCGCTCAGGCTTAGATCGTCCAGTGTCATGCCCGCCTCTTCAAGCAGTTTTGCCAGCAGCACCGTGCTGCCGGCGGCGCGCTGTCGCGGCAGGAACGAGACGCCCGCCAGATCGGCGATGGAGCGGACCTTGTCCGGATTGCCAACGGGAAGGATAAGCCCGCGCTCACGCCGCGCCCACTCGACCACCACGACCGGCATGCCCGCCAGCGCGCGCTCCACATGGCCCACATTCCAGGCATCGTCGCCCTCCTCGGGCAGATGGGCACCCGCCGCGACCGCCTGGCTTTTCGCCAAACGCTCCAGGCCGTTGAGGCTTCCGTCAAACAGCGTGGCGAGACCCGTTTGCGCTTCGCGCAGTGCCCATTCAAGCAACGGGTCGTGGGAGCCCGCGATCACGGGCGGGCGCGGACAAAGCGCGCCCGCGCCCGCGCCGTAATGGGTATGGCGCACTAGCCAGGCCTGTACCAGCGCCCGGGGAAACAACAGCTTGCCGGTGACCCGAACACAGGGAATATCGCCCGCGCCGGCAAGGTCATACACCTTGCGCTCCTTGATGCGCAGGAACGCGGCGACCTCCCTGGTGGTCATGAGATCCTGTTCCACCGGAATTCAGCTCCTCTTGGCTGGCGCGAATGCTATTCGAGGTTGACGTGACGTTTGCTGGTGTCAGCATTCCGCCGCGACGCCGCGCCTATCTCCGGGCAGCAGGACACCTTGTTGCTTCATCAGCACTTCGGCTATTTTCTTGGCGCCGCGCGCCGCGTTCGAATCGGAAGAAACCTGGGCCGCGACGATGGCCCCGTCATGCAGCAGCGCAATCTCCCAGGCCAGCTGGTCCGGATTGCGCGCGCCGGCGGACGACGCCAGCAGGCGCAGATATTCCATGAGCAGGCGTTTATGTTCGCCCGCCATCTGATGGGCCGGATGATTGCGCGCCGAGAATTCCGCCGCCGCGTTTATGAAGGAGCAGCCGGTAAAGGGTATGCCCCCGAACGCCCTCCCCTCGAACCATTCCTCCAGGGCGTCGAAGCTCGCCAGCAACCGCTGCGCCGGCGACCCGCCGGATTTTTCCACCGCGCTCTTGAACCAGATGCGGAACTGCTCATCGCGCCTCCTCAGGGCCGCGAGAATGAGCTCATCCTTGGATTTGAAATGTTTGTAGAGGGTCATGCGGGCGACACCGGCTTCCTGCAGAATCTTGTCGATCCCGGTCGCGTTGAAGCCATCGCGGCCGAACAGTTTCACCGCCGTATCAACCAGATGCTCCTTTTTGCTTGGACGGGCCATCTCTCGCGCTCCTGGTAAATATATAGACTGATTAGTCTGTAATATGACGCCCATCAGCAGGAAGTCAATTTTTCGGCTTGACATTTAGACAGATCGTTCTATCTATAAAAAATTGACTTCTGATGTTCTTTCGCAGCCCCGCAACCTTGAACAGCAACTGGGCATTTGAACCGATTTTGAAAAAGTAAACCCAAGAACATGGCCCGGCAAAGCGCCGCCGAAGGAATGCGTCATGAAAAAGTTTGTCAGCGACATCGCCTTCACGCCCGCCGTCAAGGCGGAGCAGGAGCACCGTGGCAGCCGCGCCGGTTACGCCAGAATGGCGCAGGACAAGGACTGGCAGGACACAGTTACCGACGACCTCAAAGCCTTCATCGCCGAGCGCGACAGTTTCTATCTCGCGACCGCCAGCAAGGAGGGGCAGCCCTACATCCAGCATCGCGGCGGCCCGAAGGGCTTCCTGTATGTGCTGGATGAACGCAGGCTCGCCTTTGCCGACTTTGCCGGAAACCGGCAGTATATTTCGGTGGGAAATCTGGCCGAAAACGACCAGGCATATATTTTCCTGATGGACTATGCGAACCGCCGCCGGATCAAGATCTGGGGCCGCGCCGAGGTCATCGAGGATGATGCGGACCTGCTGGCACGCCTGACGCCCGAGGGCTACAAGGCCCGGCCCGAGCGCGCTTTCGTTTTCACCATCACCGCCTGGGACGTGAACTGCCCGCAGCACATCACCCCGCGCTACGACGAGACCATGCTGCGTCAGGTGACAGCCAAGCTCACCGCCCGCGTGGGTGATCTTGAAGCGGAGAACGCCCGTCTCAAGGAACAGCTGGCGGCAAAGGCCTGAGGACGAAGCTGCCCCGCGCTCTACGTCAAACTTCCGCAGAACCGCTGAATGCGCTGGCAGGCATCTTCAAGCACTTCGGTTGAGGTTGCATATGACACCCGGAAGAAGGGCGACAGGCCGAAGGCCGCGCCGTGGACAACCGAAACGCCCTCCTCTTCCAGAAGAGCCGTCACGAAATCCTCGTCATTTTCTAGTTTTG
>QIGN01000141.1 GCA_003228955.1 Hyphomicrobiales bacterium | reverse complement strand
TCCATCGGCATGGTCAGATCGCGCTGGCGGGTGAAATCGCCGGTCATGAACTCATGGTCATTGGCAACTACTGTGGTCACGCCTTCCTGTACGAGTCCAAGCACCGAATCGGATGCGGCAACGACGAGATCGCATCCCAGGACCAGATCGGCGCCGGCCGCCGAAACGCGCACGGATTTGATATCTCCAGGGTGCTCGCCGACGCGTATATGAACGGCCACCGCGCCGCCTTTTTGCGCAAGCCCCGACATGTCGATAACGCCGGCCCCCTTGTTTTCCATATGCGCCGCCATGCCCACAAGCACGCCTACCGTAATGACGCCGGTACCGCCGACACCGGTTATCACCATGGAATAGGGGCGGCTCAGGTCCGGCATTTCCGGCGCGGGAAGGCCCGAGATATCGGGAAGCCGCGGCAGATCGCGCGCGCCCTCGCCGTCCTTGCCCCGCAGGGCGCCGCCGCTGACGGTCACGAAACTCGGGCAGAAGCCCTTGAGGCAGGAATAATCCTTGTTACAGGCGGTCTGGTCGATGGCGCGCTTGCGGCCGAATTCAGTTTCCACCGGCACGATCGCCACGCAGTTCGACTGCACACCGCAATCGCCGCAGCCCTCGCACACCATCTCGTTGATGACGACGCGCCGGGGCGGCTCTTCAGCGGTGCCGCGCCGGCGCCGGCGCCTCAACTCCGCCGAACATATCTGGTCGTAGATCAGCACCGAGACGCCGCTCACTTTCTGCAACTCGCGCTGTACGGCGTCCAGTTCATCGCGGTGATGAATGGCGACGCCTGAAGGGAAATCCGCGCCCCTGGGGTATTTCGAGGGGTCTTCGGCCACCACCACCACCCGCGCCGCGCCGTCCGCGCTCATCTGCCGGGCCAGTTGCGGGACGGTCAGTTCACCGTCGAGCCCCTGGCCGCCCGTCATGGCGACGGCGTCATTGAACAGGATTTTGAACGTCATGGTCGTGCCCGCGGCAATGGCGGCGCGGATGGCCAGCGCGCCGGAATGCACATAGGTGCCATCGCCGATATTCTGGAACACATGGCCCTGCTTCGAGAACGGCGCCTCGCCAATCCAGTTGGCGCCCTCGGCCCCCATATGGGTGAAGCCCTCCGTCGCGCGGTCCATCCATTGCGCCATATAGTGACAGCCGATGCCCGCATACGCGTGCGCGCCTTCGGGCACAATGGTCGATGTGCTGTGCGGGCACCCGGCGCAAAAGTAAGGCACGCGCTCGACGATGCCGGGCAGCGCGGCGGCCCGCGCGGCGATGCGCTCCAGCTCGCCCATGCGCCCGCGCAATTCTTCATCATTGCCGCGCGCCAGAAGCCGTTCGCCGAGCGCCAGCGCGATCTGAACCGGATTGAGCGCGCCATGGGAGGGAAGAAGCGGCGCGCCCTTCTCGTCCTGCTTGCCGACGATGGCCGGGGCGCCGCGCCTGCCATAGAGCAGTTCCTTGAGCTGGGTCTCGATGAGCGATCTTTTCTCCTCGACCACCAGCACCGTCTCAAGACCGCTGGCGAAGCGGGCGGCGCCTTCGGGTTCCAGCGGCCAGGTGACGCCGAGTTTGTAAAACTTCACCCCGAGGGCGGCGGCGCGCGGCCCCTGAATTCCCAGCAGATCGAGCGCCTCTTCGGTGTCCAGATAACTCTTGCCCGAGGCGATGATGCCGATTTTTGGCGCGCCGCCCCCTTCCAGGATAACGCGGTCCAGGGCGTTGGCGCGAATGAAGGCGAGTGCGGCCGGAATCTTGTATTCGTAAGCCCGCGCTTCTTTTTCCAGAACATTGTCGCCGCGCCGGATGCCAAGGCCCCCGGGGGGCATTTCGAAATCCTCCGGCAGGACGATATTCACCCGCTCGAGCGAACCGTCGATGGAGGCGCTCTGCTCGATATTGTCCTTCACGCATTTGATGCCGGTCCACACGCCCGCATAGCGCGAAAGGGCCCAGCCATAGAGGCCGTAATCGAGAACCTCCTGCAAGCCGGCCGGGTTCATGACCGGCATCATGGCGTCGATGAATTTGAATTCCGACTGATGGGCCGAGGTGGAGGACTCGCAGGTATGATCGTCGCCCATCAGCGCGATGACGCCGCCATGTTTCGAGGTGCCCGCATGGTTGGCATGGCGGAAGGCGTCGCCGGACCGGTCGACGCCCGGACCCTTGCCGTACCAGATGCCGAACACGCCGTCATACTTGCCGTGCCCGCGCAACTCCGCCTGCTGCGCGCCCCAGATGGCGGTGGCGGCCAGATCTTCATTGATGCCCGGCTGAAAAATGATCGAGCGTTCAGCCAGGAACTTCTCCGCCTGGACAAGCTGCTGGTCGAGCCCGCCGAGCGGAGACCCGCGATAGCCCGAGATATAGCCTGCCGTATTCAACCCCGAGCGCGCGTCGCGTTCATGCTGCATGAGCGCGAGGCGGACAACGGCCTGCGCGCCGTTCACGAAAATCCTTGACTGGCCGAGGTCATATCTGTCGTCGAGGCTGATATGCTTCATGGCGGGATTAGGCCGTTCCGGGGTTTGAAATTCAACACAAATCTGATTGCGGATGCGCGCCAATTTGCGTTAGAGCCGCGATGGGGCATCATACACGGCAAAACGGGCAGTAAGTCCATGTCGGGGGGGGACACACCGGGCCATGGCTCGCGATATTAAATTCTGGGTACTGGTCGGATTTGTGTTTCTGGCCGCCGTTGCCGGCGCCGGCGCCTATTTGATCCTGTCCGCACCGCTTTCCATCAAGCTTCGGCTGGGCGCGGACCAGACCAACTCGGAGCCCTATGAAATGGCGAGCGCCATCGCCCATGTGGTTGGCCGCGGCCATCCCGGCATCCGTATCGAGGTAAAGAGCACCGGCGGCTCATCGGAAAACATATCCCTGCTGGCCCAGGGAAAACTCGACCTCGCACTGGTTCAGGCCGATGTCATCAGCCGCGGCGATATCTCGCTTCTCGCGGTACTTTATCCAGACCTGTTCCAGCTCCTTGTCCGCGAGGACTCCGGGATTTCAACCCTCAAGGATCTGGAGGGGCGCAGGATCGCCCTGCCCCCCGTGACCAGTGGCCAGTACCGGGCGTTCTGGTTTCTCGCCAATCATTTCGGGCTGGCGCCGGAACGGATAAACGCCATTCCCATGCGCACGCGAACCGCCGATGAGGCCATTGTCGATGGCGAGGTAGACGCGGTGTTCCGGGTCGTCGGGCCGCGCAACACCGCCATTCGCATTCTGTATGGCCGGACCAAGCTGAAACTCATTCCCATCGACCAGGGCGCAGCGCTGAATTTGCGCCGCCCTGCTTTTACCCGGGCCGTCATTCCCAAAGGCGCCTACCGGGGCGATCCTCCGGCGCCGCCAAACGACCTGCCGACCGTCGCCGTCGACCGGATGCTCGTGGCCCGCGACGATGTCCCCGAGGATGTGATCCGCGCCATCACCCGCGTGCTGTTTGAAAAGCGCCGCGAACTGGCGCTTCGGACACCGCTCGCGGCCAACATTCGCCAGCCCGAACTCAAGCAGGGGACCATGCTTCCGGTGCATCGCGGCGCCCTTTCCTATTATGATCGCGAAAAGCCGTCTCTGCTGGAGGAGAAGGCGGAGTTTCTGGCGCTCATACTATCCGCAATTGTCGTTCTGGGTTCATTGGGCGTTGCCTTCGCGCGCCGTCTCAACGAGAGCAAAAAGGGCCGGATCGAGGACTATGCCGGACAGCTTCTGGACCTCGAAAAGTCAGCGCAAGACGCCAAAACCATTCCCGATCTCGACGTCTGCAAGAAGCGCCTGACGGCAATCCTCTCCGAAGCGGTTGAAGATATGCGCGCGCAGCGCATCAATGCGGAAGGACTGCAACTCTTCTCCTTCGTCTGGGAATCGGTCAATTACACAATCAACGACCATGAGGAGCAATTGCGGCTGGGGCCGGGGAAGGCAAAAAACACCCGCTCCGGCAGAGCGAGGCAGCGCCAGCCCGCGAAGCACGCAACATAGCGGGCCATCTGACAAGCCCGCCCGCCCGGGGCGTTCAGCCGATCAATGCCGGCAATTCCGACAAGGATGCAATCACCGCCTTCGGCTTGCCGGGCAACCGCTCCGGCGGCTGGGCGAACCTGTTGAGATGGGCCACCTGAAACCCGAAACCCGCCGACCCGGCCACGTCCCAGGCATTGGCCGACACGAAGCAGATTTCCTCCGGGCGGGCGCCGGTCCGCTCGACCGCCAGCTGATAAACCCTGGGCGAAGGCTTGTAGATGCCCGCGTCCTCAACCGAGATCGGGTGGTCGATCAGCCCGGCGAGACCTGAATGACGAATTGCAGAGTTGAGCATGGACGGCGCCCCGTTTGACAGGATGGCGGTGATGTAACCGGCCTCTTTCAGCCGGGTCAGGGTGTCCCTGGCGTCAGGATAGGCCTCAAGGTTTTCATAGAGGTTCATCAGTCTCTCGCGGATACCCGCATCGGCGATCCCGTGAACTTCCAGAGCATAGTCCAGACCATCGCCCGTGAGCTGCCAGAAGTCGGCGTGGTCCCCCATGAGACTTCTCAGCCAGGTATACTGAAGCTGCTTCTGGCGCCAAAGGTCGGAAAGGGGCTGGGCCACATCCCCCAGCTCTTCCGCAATACTCGCAGCGGGCGCATGAATATCAAACAATGTGCCATAGGCATCGAAGACACAGGCCTTTACGTTACTGAATGGCGGCATTGCAGAGCTCCGGGCTGGCGGACCTTCAGGTTCATATCCCAGCTTAACGCTGCTTGCGCGCCGTGCGAAATCATGCTTTCGCCATAACAGTTACGCCTATAACGCTGGAAGCGAACCGGGCCGGACAGATGGACACACAAGTTTCCGATCATGTTTCAGGATCGAGGGTCCGCGACCTTGGACGCATGGAGAAGCCTGTATTGGTGTGCGGCGGGGCCTATTCCAATCTGGAGGCTCTGTCGGCGCTGCTCGAGGCGGCGGACGCGCTGTCCATTCCGCCCGGGCGCATCATTCATACCGGCGACGTCATCGCCTATTGCGCCAGTCCGGCGGAGACGGCGGGACTTCTGCGAGACGCGCGGGTTCACGCCATTCAGGGCAATGTCGAAGAGAGCCTCGCCAGCGCCCTGCCGGATTGCCAGTGCGGATTTGAGGCGGGATCCCTGTGCAACGCGCTGTCGGCGGAATGGTTCGCCTACGCCGATGCGCGCGTTGGCGATGAACTGCGGCGCTGGATGGGCCGGCTGCCCCGCCACCTCACCTTCGAAATGTCCGGGCGGCGCATCCGCGTCGTCCATGGCGGCGTGAACGAGATCAACCGGTTTGTGTATGCCTCCCTGCCTGAGAGCGATTTCGAGGCCGAATTCGCCGCCGCCGATGCGGATATGATTGTCGCCGGGCACAGCGGCCTCCCCTTTACCAGATGCACCGGGCCGCAAGTCTGGCACAATTCGGGACCTCTGGGACTCCCTGCGAACGATGGTACGCCGCGCGCATGGTTTTCCGTCCTGACCCCGCGCGAAGGCGCCATGACGATTGAGCATCATGCGCTTGACTATGACCACGACACGGCACGCGCGAAGATGCTCGAGGCGGGGCTGGGCGCGGGGTATGCCGACACGCTGCGCTCAGGGCTGTGGCCGAGCCTGGATGTCCTGCCCCCGCCGGAACGGGGGCGGACGGGCGTGCCGCTGGACATGAGCGAGCCGGTCCACTTGAAGATACGGGCGGCCAGCCCGGCGGAATAAAAAACCGGGCGCCGCCTTTTCAGCGCCGCCCGGTCTGGACAATCGGAAATCTGTTGGTTTGCAGGCGCTCTCTAAGTCTTGAAGCGCTTGGACGTGACAATCACCTTCGTGCCCACGGGCGCGCGGTTGTAGAGATCGATCACATCATTGTTGTAAAGGCGAATGCAGCCTGCGGTCACATTCTGGCCCACGGTCCAGGGCGCATCCGTGCCGTGTATGCGGTAAAGCGTCGTGCCAAGATACAGCGCGCGGACGCCGAGCGGGTTTTTCGGATCGCCGCCCTTGACGGTTCTCGGCAGTGCCGGATTCTCACGCCGCATGCGCGCCGTCGGCGTCCAGCCCGGGTTCACTTTTTTGCGGCTGACCCGCAACGTGCCCGCCCAGACGGCCCGGCCGGTTGGAACGCCGATCGGATAGCTGAGGGCCGTACCCTTCTTGCTGATGTAATACAGCCTGCGATCACCAAAGCTGACGATAATCGTGCCGCGGGCGTATTTGCCCGAGAAGGATTCTTCCCGTCGTCCGCTCTGCCAGCCGCCACCGCCACCGCTGAAAATCCCCGAAATAGCGGAGAAGATACCCTGCGCGGCCGCTTTCTGCGGCGCCATGGCACTCGTGAATCCAGCGAAGGCCACCAGAGCCAGGCTGAGTTTTATCAAAGCAAATCTCTTCATCTCAAATCTCCCTTCCGATCATCCCCGCCCGTCAGTAGACAAAGGGTTGTTCCAACGAACACCTATATTGCTACCGGTCCGACGGCGCGACAAGGGGCATACCGCCCACAATCCGGCATTTTGGGGGTCAAATTGAGAGATTGTGACCCGACTGTGGGATTTTGGCCACAGATTTGCCACTGCGCACGGGATCAAAAGCGCCCGGCAGGACCATACACCTCCGCGATCCTTTCCCGCCGGGTCAGGGCGCCAGATCCGCCGCGCTTGAAGGACCGGATGCGATTTTGCACCGCGCCAGGACCCGTCCGCGACCCCTACAGCCGGCCTTCGGACGATTTGTCCGATTACCCCGATAAAGTGATGTTCCGCACGTTATCTAACATTTTAGTTGCGCCCGGCAGCGTGATAGGATGACATAGCAAAGGCCAATGCGGTTCTGCTGGCCCCGGCTTGAAGGAATCGGGGCGAGACGTTTTGGCCATTGTCTTTCGCTCAACGTGGTTTGGCCCCGATCCGCCTAGCCATGCGAGAGTGCGTTTTGTAGCTTTTATTGGGAGGAAATAAATGTCCGCTAAAAATAGAGCGAGCAAAGTGTCGCGGCGCAAATTCCTTAAAGGAGGCGCGGTTGCGACAGGAGCGGCGGCTGCCACGGTAGCTTTCCCGCAGGTGTCCAGAGCCCAGACAACAACCCTGAAAATGCAGAGTTCCTGGGGCGCCAAGTCCATTTTCCAGGACATGGCCAAGCAGTATGCAACCCGTGTCGAAGCCATGTCGGGCGGCCGCCTCAAAGTCGATCTTCTGGCATCCGGCGCCGTTGTGAAGGCATTCCAGGTGCAGGACGCCACCCACAAGGGTGTTCTCGACGGCGCCCACACGGTGACGGCTTACTGGTACGGCAAGAACAAGGCCGCTTCGCTGTTTGGCACCGGCCCGGTGTTCGGCGCCAATGCCTCGCAGATTCTGGCGTGGATCCATTATGGCGGCGGCAAGGAACTTTACCGCGAGCTGGTTCAGGACATTCTGAAGCTGAATCTCGTCGGTTTCTTTGCCATGCCGATGCCGACCCAGCCTCTGGGCTGGTTCTCCGAGGAGATCAAGAGCGCCGACCAGATGAAAGGCCTCAAATACCGCACGGTCGGCCTGGCGACTGATATTATGCAGGGCATGGGCGTGAAGGTTACGCAGCTTCCGGGCGGCGAAATCGTTCCCGCGCTCGAGCGCGGCGTGATCGAGGCGTTCGAGTTCAACAACCCGACGTCGGACCGTCAGTTCGGCGCCCAGGATGTGCGCAAGTTCTACATGATGGGGTCCTTCCATCAGGCCGCCGAGTTCTTCGAAGTCCTCTTCAACAAGGACAAGTTCCAGTCGCTCGCGAAAGAGCAGCAGGCGATCCTTGAATATGGCGCGGAAGCCGCGAACACAGCCAACTATGGCCTGGCCATGGACAGCTATTCGAACAGCTTGCAGACGCTGATCAACAAGGACGGCGTCAAGGTGATCCGCACCCCGGACTCTATTATGCAGGCTCAGCTGGCGTCCTGGGACAAGGTTCTCACCAAGCTGACTGCCGATCCTTTCTTCAAGAAGGTCGTCGACAGCCAGAAGGCCTGGTCGCATCGGGTCGCCTTCTATGACCTGAACAACGCAGCCAACTACAAACTGGCGTTCAAGCACTACTTCCCGGGCGAGATTAAGTTCTAATCAACCTGGAACAACGCACAACATTCGGGACGGCGCCATGGCGCCGTCCCTGCCGCGTTTTGTAAGTTTACGCGCGCGCGTCGGGGGGCACATTGGTCAATTTCATAAATTTCATCGACAAGATTTCGGCCGGGGTGGGCAAGGCGTTTTCGTGGACCATCATGGTCATGACATTCGCCATCGCCTATGAGGTGTTCGTGCGCTACATGCTGCGCGACCCGACATCATGGGCCTTCGACTTCAGCTATATGATGTATGGCACGCTGTTCATGATGGCCGGCGCCTACACGCTGTCGCGCGACGGCCATGTGCGCGGCGATGTTCTTTACAGGCTCTGGAAACCCAAAACACAGGCGCGGGTCGAGCTGGTGCTCTATTTCCTGTTTTTCTTCCCAGGAGTTCTGGCCCTCGTATTCGCCGGCCTCGACTATGCCGGTGAGTCCTGGTTCTACAAGGAAGTGAGCGTGATGAGCCCGGCCAACGTGCCGATTTTTCAGTTCAAGATGATTATTCCCGCCGCCGGAGGTCTGCTTTTCATCCAGGGGCTGGCCCAGGTCTGCCGCTGCATCATCTGTATCAAGACAGGGGAGTGGCCCGCGCATCTGGAAGACGTTGAAGAGATGGAAACCATGCTCCTCAAACAGAGCAAGGACTAGACAATCACAAAATTTGTATTGGGCCATGAGTCCGGGGGCGAGAGTAAATGACGGATCCTCAAATAGCGGTGGCTATGCTCGGGATTTTCATCCTGACGATCCTGCTGGGTTTTCCAATCGCTTTTACGCTGGTCGCGATGGGCGTGGCCTTTGGCTACTATGCGTACTGGGATCCCGAGCGCATGGGCCTGCTGAAGGCTGACGGAATTCTCGAATATTTCGAAGCCCTTCTGAACAACCGCATATTCGACCTGCTCGTCAACCAGACTTACTCTGTCATGGCCAATGACGTGCTGACCGCCGTGCCCCTGTTCCTGTTCATGGGTTATATCGTGGAGCGCGCCGGCGTCGTCGACCGGCTGTTTTCAACGCTTTATATCGCCACCCGCAACATGCCGGGATCGATGGCGATCGCGGCGCTTGTGACTTGCGCCATGTTTGCAACAGCGACCGGCATTATCGGCGCGGTGGTAACGCTTATGGGCCTGCTGGCCTACCCGGCCATGCTCAAGGCGCGCTACGACACCAGCTTTGCATCGGGCGTGATCTGCGCCGGTGGCTGCCTCGGCATTCTCATTCCGCCGAGCATCATGCTGATTGTCTATTCGGCAACATCGAATGTATCCGTGGTGAAGCTGTATGCGGGCGCTATCCTTCCGGGTTTCATGCTGGCCGGCCTCTATATCGTTTATGTGATGGGGCGCGCGCTCCTGAATCCCAAAATCGCGCCGAAGCCCCGGCCCGAGGACATCCCCGATGTCACCCGCGGGCAGGTCGCGATCATGATGGCCACCTCATTCTTCCCGCTGGCCTTTCTGATCTTTTCCGTGCTGGGCGCTATCCTGATGGGTCTGGCAACGCCGTCGGAAGCCGCCTCGATGGGCGCGCTGGGCGGAATGGTTCTGGCCATCGGCTACCGGCTGGGCAACATGGCGCAGGGCACTGTCGTACCCGAATGGACGAACGCGCCGGAACATCCATTCGAGGATTGGCTGCGCGCCCTGGGTCAGGGCGGCATCGCAACTCTGGCCGGCGCCGGAATTTATATTCTGATGCATAGATCAGCGGCGACATTCTTCGGCTTCGAGATGCCCAAGGAACCGGGATTCCTGCTGAGCCCCGGCGTTGGCGTCGCCCTGACATTCGCCATCGCCGCGCTGAGCCGCAGCGCCCCCGATCTCACCAGAAGGATACTCGGAATCGTTTTCGCCTTTGGCCTTGCCGGTATTTTTACCGTTGCGGGGATGATCGTCTTCTCCATCGTGAAGGGGCTGATCAACGTCAGTACCGGGCTGGGCATTCCGAGTTTTTCTCAAGTCAGCTTCGGCCCGGCCGTAGGTCTCGCGATTCTGTTCGGCATCTTCGGCTATCTCCTGAACCGGTTCGGGCCCAACGCCTTTTCCGCGTGGCTGTGGCCTTCGCAAAGGTCGATTGACCGCGCCTACGCCTTCGCCGGCAAGGGGGTTGTCTGGGGCCTTTTTGGCGGCGCCGTCTACACGGCCATGTTTACCGTGCTGGGCCTGAACGACACATTTGCCGAGCATGAGTTCAATCCGCTCGGTTTCGATATTGGTCTGCTCGTGGGCCTTGTCGCCTATTTCGCCTGGAAGGTGAACCATCAGGAAAAGCTGAGAGAATCGATCTATCTCTCCGTGCGCACCTCGGCGATGGTGTGCTGGCTGTTCGTCGGGTCATGGACATTCGCTTCGGTGTTTTCCTATCTCGGCGGCGAAAAGCTGATCGAGGAATTCGTTCTGTCGATGGACCTGTCACCGGTCATGTTCCTGATCATGGCGCAGGTCATCATCTTCCTGCTGGGCTGGCCGCTGGAATGGTCGGAGATCATTATTATCTTCGTACCTATTTTCCTGCCTATGCTGCCGCATTTCGGGGTCGATCCGCTGTTTTTCGGCATCCTGGTGGCGCTCAATCTGCAAACCTCGTTCCTGACTCCACCAATGGCCATGGCGGCCTACTATCTCAAGGGGGTGGCGCCCCCGCATGTTCAACTGATCGACATCTTCAAGGGATGCCTGCCCTTCCTGTCGATGATCTTCCTGTCGATGGTCATGTTGTATGTGTTCCCGGGTATCGCGCTGTGGCTGCCCGAGGCCATATACGGGCGTTGACCAAACGAGAGCCTGACCCAATGGATTCCGATGTCTCAAATCTCACCGGGCTGACCGCGGCGGACGCCGCGCGGCGCATCGCGTCGGGCGAGATCACTTCGGTGATGCTTGTCGAAGCGTGCCTGGCGCGCATCAAGGAGCGCGATGGAGACGTCCAGGCATGGGAGCATCTGGACGAGAAATTCGCGCTGGAGCAGGCGCGCATGGCGGACGAGCGGCGCGCGCAGGATATGTCGGCCGGGCCGCTGCACGGCGTGCCCGTGGGCATCAAGGACATTATCGATACCTGTGATTTTCCCACCGAGAACGGCACGCCCGCCCATTCGGGGCGCCAGCCCGGCGATGACGCGGTACTGGTCGCCGCGCTCAAGGACGCCGGCGCCATAATCCTCGGCAAGACGGTGACAACGGAACTCGCCGTCCTCCATCCCGCGCGCACGCGCAACCCGCATAATCTGGAACACACGCCGGGCGGGTCCTCGAGCGGATCGGCCGCGGCCGTCGCGGACAATATGGCGCCCCTGGCCATCGGCACGCAAACCGGAGGCTCCGTCATCCGCCCCGCGTCCTTCTGCGGCGTTTACGGCTTCAAGCCGACCCACGCCATGATCTCGCGGACCGGCGTGCTGATGCAGGCGCCTCCCCTCGACACGATTGGCGTGTTTGCACGCTCGGTGGAGGATCTGGGCCTGATTGCGGATTGCCTGACCGCCTATGACGCCCGCGACGCGTGGATGAGGCCGCGCAGCCGCTCAAGGCTTCGTGACACAGCGTTGCAGGACCCGCCTGTCGAGCCGGTGTTTGCCTTCGTCAAATCTCCTCCCTGGGACGAGTTTGCGGAAGACACCACAAAGCAAGCCTTCCCTGAACTGATGGAGGCGCTTGGCGAGCAATGCGACGAGGTGGATATTCCGGACGTTTTTTCCACTGCGCTGACCATGCAGAAGCTGATACAGACGGCCGACATCGCCAGGTTCTACGGACCCATATTGGAAAAGGCTCCCGATGCGATCAGCGAGGCCCTGAGCGAACGCATCGAGCAGGGCAGGAGCATTGCCGCCGTGGACTATAATTCAGCACTCGGTGTGCGCGAAACCCTGAATGCCGGCCTCAATGAGGTTTTCGAGCGCTATGACGCGATTATCACGCCGGCCTCGCCGGGCCCCGCGCCCAAGGGCCTCGACGCAACGGGAAATCCGGCTTTCAACTCAATGTGGACCTATCTGGGCGTGCCTTGCGTCACCGCGCCACTGCTCGAAGCGGATGGATTGCCGATGGGTGTCCAGCTGGTCGGCGCGCGCCATGACGATGGGCGTTTGTTGAGAAATGCGAACTGGCTGGTTGAACATTTGAGCGCCAGCGGCGACAATGAATAGCGATCTGGAGTTGGAACAGGGCGATGCTTGACAGATTTCTGGTTATTATCTCGATGTTGGCGCTGATCGCCTTCCTCGGCGTTGTCATCGGCTTTGTGCGAGAGCCCGATCTGATCATTGTCACGACCCTGATGGTCGCCCTGGCGGGCCATGATTTCTGGATTTCCGTTTTCAAGCGCAAGAATGGCGCAGAGCCTGAAATGTCCGACATTCCGCTGGAGTCGCTTCCCACCGGAGTATCGGGCAAACCAGCCATGCCCGGGAAATCACCGGCAAGGAAAAAAACAGGGCGGAAGAAACCCGCCAGGGGCAAGAAATAATTTGCGCTTTTGACGTCCCGTTAAACCACCGGATAAACCGGCTCGCGCCCGGCGAGCACCGCGTCGATATTGTCCAGCGCGGCAAAACCCATCTCGTTGCGCGCCTCAACAGTGGACGTGCCCATATGCGGCAGCAGAAAAGCGTTTTCCAACGCGTAATAGCCCTCGTTGATATTCGGTTCGCCCTGGTAGACATCGAGCCCGGCAGCGCCCAGCCGGCCTGACTTCAGCGCCGCGATGACATCATCATCGGCAACCAGGTCACCGCGCGCGGTGTTCACCAGGATCGCGCCTTGTGGAAGTTTCTCGATCGCCGATGCGTCAATGCAGTTTTTGGTCTGCGGCGTTGAGGGTGCGTGCAGCGACAGCACATCGCTCACGCCCAGCAGTCCATCGAACGTGCCGTGGTAACGCGCGCCCTTCTCCTGGGCTTCCGCCAGCCGGTTGCGGGAGTGATAGTGGATTTCCATATCGAACGCCTGAGCACGTTTTGCCACCGCCCGCCCGATCTGACCCAGACCCAGGATGCCGAGCCGCTTGCCGCTCAGCCGCATGCCGAGAAGCTGCATTGCCTCCCAGCCCGGCCAGGACCGGCTGTGCAGCAATTTCTGCCCTTCATTTGCCCGCCGCGCCGCGCCGAGAATGAGCAGCATCGCGATCTCGGCGGTTGAGATGGTCACTGCATCGGGCGTATTGCCGACGCGCAGCCCGTGTTTGCGCGCGGCATCCAGATCGATGTGATCGGTGCCGACGGAAAATGTCGCGAGGACTTTTACGCATCCGGGCAACCGGGAAATGAGATCAGCACTGAATTTTTCCGAGAGGCAGCACAGAATTGCGTCCGCCCGGGCCGCCTTCTCCAGGATTTCCTCCCGGTCCATGATATGGTCGTCTGCATTTTGTACGACTTCATAGTCACGCTCGGCGCGCGCCAAAACGTCCGGTGGAAGACGCCGGGTCATCAGAATACGTTTCTTGTCTGGCATATATGCCTCTGGTTATTTTGATGTCTGCGCAGGCGCACCTTTGCGAATGACGGGCGAGAGACCTTTTGCGCCCATGAAGACGACAAGTATGCGGACCGGCTTTCCGGTGTCGTTAGACCCGTTGTGCCACCAGTCAATGGCATCCATGAAAGCCTCGCCGGCCCGGTAGACCCGCTTGCCTTTTTCTCCGTAGTCGATGGTCAGATCGCCGGCCAGAATATAGCCATATGCCGGCACGCCGTGCTTGTGCCAGCCCGTCGTTTCACCGGGCCCGAGAGTCACGGTCAGCGACTGGATGTTTACCGGCCCGCCTTTCGGGTAGCGAATGGTTTCGCCGATAACCGTCTGGTCTCCGGAGAAATGCTTCTCGATTTTCCTGTAGTCGGGCTGATCGGGCGGCCGGGTCGAGGCCGGTCCGGTTGAAGCGGCGAGTACAAGCAATGCTGTCGCGGCGATGCGCATGACGCCCCCCTGTTCGTTCGCCGGACAAGGAAGAGCCCTTGCCCGCGACCGCAGGAAGATAGCGCCTCGCGCACGCCCAGGCGAGAGCAATCAACTGGCGGGATTTACAAAAACCGGAATGCGCAGCTCCGCCGTTTCAGGCTCAAGGCAAATTTCGTCGGAGCAGGTCTGAACCCGCAGCTTCGCCGTAAGGGAGCCCTTCGGCACTTTGGAAATCTTGGCCTTGAGTTCCACCGTGCCGTCATAGAGCGCCAGCTCATTGTCGTGGAACCCGAGCTTGACCAGTTTGTGGGCCGGATAGGTGATCTCGGCGTCACCCGCGCCCTCGATCGACAGCTCTGTCGGTATGAAAAAATCCTCCAGCGGCGTGTTGGAATTGATATGCCAGCCCTTGGCAACCTTGACCGACACGCTGACCACGCCCGAGGCCGGGTCGAGTGTCGCCCTGGCGTCGACAAAGCCCCTGGACATGTATTGCCGCGGACCGGAGCCGCCGCGCAACTGGATATCGGCGCCCAGCAGGGTATAGGCGCTGTCCCGCGGGTTCTTGAGCGCAAGACCCGATAGCGCCGCGAGCAGCGCCTCGCCATTGATGAGGAAATCTGGATTTTCAACACGCCGGGTCAGTTTGGCGAAGGCCTCAAGCGCGGCGGCGTTGCCCGATGGCGTACCGGAGTCCTTGCGCGCCTTGACCTTGCCGAAGGTATTGAGAGATGCGGTCATGTAGTAGTCGCCTGACCTTTCATCACGGAAAATCTTCACCATTTCCTGGATGAGAGCTTCAGCACGCTTGAGCCAGGCCTTGTCGCCCGTCAGGTCATAAAGTGAGATGAAGCCGAGAGCGGCGAAGGCATAATCTTCCTGCTGGCCGTCCAGCGACGCCCTGCCCTCGTAAAAGGAGCGCTTCAGCGCGCCATCGACACGCATCTTTTCCCACATGAAGGCGCCGGCCTTGAGCGCGGCGGCCTCGTAGCGTTTCTCGCCAAAGGTTTCGGCGGCCTCGGCAAAGGCGGCGATCATCATGCCATTCCAGGCGGTGACGACCTTTTCGTCGCGTTCAGGCGCTTCGCGCTTTTCGCGCGCCGTTTTCAGCTGCGCGCGGATTTTGCCGATGCGCGCATTGAATTCGCCTTCATCCATGCCCAGCTGCCCGGCGAGTTTGTCCGGCCAAGCGGGATAACGCAGTACCGAGGAGCCGCTTTCGAAATTTCCCTCAAACGTCACGCTGTATGCGGTTTTGGCGAATTCCGCGTCCTCTTCGCCGAGCGCGTCTTCGATCTGCTCCTCGGTCCAAAGATAGAAGAGGCCTTCCTCCCCCGCGGGTCCGGCATCGCGCGCGGAGTAAAACCCGCCTTGCGGAGAGGTCATGTCGTCAAGCACATAATCGAGCGTACGCCGGGCCGCGGCGGCGAGACGCGGGGCGCCGTTCAGGCGGTGGGTGCGGACCAGCGCCAGCGTTATCAGCGCCTGGTTGTAGAGCATTTTTTCGAAATGCGGGACAAGCCACTTTTCATCCACCGTATAGCGATGAAAACCGCCGCCCACATGATCCTGTATGCCACCGTTAAGGATGGATTCAAGCGTCAGGGCGACAGTATCGAGCGCCTCCCTGTTTCCGTCTTTTTCGGCCATGCGCAACAGGAAAAGCAGCGAGGATTCCCGCGGAAATTTTGGCGCGCCATTGTACCCGCCATAGACCGGATCATAGTCTTGCAACAGCGCGTCAGCCGCTGTCCTGAGCACCTGCGCGGATATCTCCTCCGCCTCCACACGCCGGGTCAGTATGGTATCGATTCTGCCGGCAAGCTTGTCCGCGTCCCGCATCAGCGCGGCCTCTTCCCGCTGCCAGTTTCCGGCCATCTGCAAGATCAGCGCGCGGAATTCGTCGGGCGGGTAATAGGTGCCCGCGTAAAACGGTTTCTTGTCCGGCGTCAGGAACACCGTATTGGGCCAGCCGGCGCGGCCCGTGAGGAGCTGGGTCGCCAGCATATAGGTCTCGTCCACATCGGGGCGGCGCTCGCGGTCCACCTTGATCGAGATGAAATTCGCATTGAGTATCGCGGCGATTTCCTTGTCCACGAAACTCTCGCGCGCCATCACATGGCACCAGTAGCAGGTGGAGTAGCCCACCGACAGGAAGACCGGCTTGTTTTCCTTTTTCGCCTTCTCAAACGCCTCCTCACCCCAGCCATACCAGTCGATCGGGTTATAGGCATGCTGGCGCAGATAAGGGGAGGCCGCGGTTAAAAGCCGGTTCGCCTTGGGCGCCTTTCCCTCCCCCTGAGCCGCGGCAATGGCCGCCGGGAGACCGAGCAGAAGTACGAAAAGGGCGGCCAGTACACGGATCATGGTCGTGGGCTTCCCGCTGGGCTGAATAGACTATTGGTACAGGTACTCTAGAGGCCGCACGCCCCGTACGCGAATAAAACATGCGTGAAGGTGAATATACCGAATTTGCGGGTTACGCCATTTTCGGGCTATCGGCGGAAAAAACCCTTTGCACCCGCCTCCCGGCACATTACCGATCCGGGCGGAAATAATTTGTTAACCACACACCCATAGGTTGTGAGACACCGAGCATGCGCCGTCCGAACCAGCGGGAATTCCATATTCATCCCCGACTTCGGGCCGGCGTCTACCTCGGCAACAGTGTGGAGACTGATAAATGGCACGCGAGACCTCCGTTACCGGCGTTGAGCAGTTTTTCGAGGAAAACGAACTCATCGTCAGCAAGACGAACCTGAAAGGGCACCTCACCTATTGCAATGACGTATTCCTGCGTATTGCCGGCTACTCCGAACAGGAATGCCTTGGCCAGCCGCATAGCATGATCCGGCATCCGGAAATGCCGCGCTGCATCTTCGGGCTGCTTTGGGAAACCATTCAGGACGGGCGTGAGATATTCGCCTATGTGGTCAACCGCTGCAAGAATGGCGACCATTATTGGGTCAACGCCCATGTCACGCCCAGCCGCGACGGGTCGGGAAATATCGTCGGCTATCATTCGAACCGCCGTGTTCCCGACCGCAAGATCCTCGAAGGCGCGATCATACCCCTCTACAAGGACTTGCTCGCCGAGGAACAAAAGCACTCCAATCGCAAGAGCGGTCTGGAGGCATCTGGCGTCATGATCGCGGACCTCCTGAAGGACCGCAACCTGGAATATGACGAATTCGTCGCAACACTTTAGGAACAGCCCCACAATCTGCGGCCAGGACTGCATAAAAGGTATTCTCCCATGTTTTCCAATGACACCAAGTCAGCAGTCGCAAAGGCGATAGATGTCTGCGAAGCCGCCGCCGATGGAGACTTCGAGGCGCGCGTCGTCAATATCACCGAGAAAGGTGATGCCGCCAGACTGCTGCATGCGATCAACCGTCTGATCGACCGGTCCGACGCCTATGTGCGCGAGTCGCGTGCGGCACTCGAATATGTGGCGGCCAACAAATATTTCCGCCGTATCTCGGAAAAAGGGATGACCGGGGTGTTCGGCGAAGCGAGCCGGACGCTGAACAACTCGATGGGCGCGATGGAAAGCCGGGTCGCGGCCTTTACTGGTGTAGTTGAGAATTTCGAAACTCAGATGGGCGAGGTCGTGAACGCGGTTTCTTCCGCCGCGACGGAACTCGACGCGTCCGCCAAGTCCATGGAGAGCACCACATCGACCGCCAATGAACAGGCGGCAACGGTCGCGGCGGCGGCTGAAGAGGCCTCGGCGAATGTCAGCTCCGTGGCGGCGGCGACCGAGCAGATGACCAATTCAATCGGAGAGATCAATCAGCAGGTCTCGCAATCGTCCCAGATCACCTCCGAGGCAGTTAAAGAAGTGCAACAGACGAACCAGGATATCAGCGGGCTCTCCGCGGCGTCGGAAAAGATCGGACAGGTGGTTGCTCTCATCACCGACATTGCCGATCAGACCAATCTGCTTGCGCTCAACGCCACGATCGAAGCAGCGCGGGCGGGAGAGGCGGGCAAGGGCTTTGCCGTGGTGGCGTCGGAAGTGAAGGGACTGGCAAGCCAGACTGCCAAAGCGACCGAGGAAATCGGCGCACAGATTTCCGAGATTCAGTCCGCCAGCAATCAGGCCGTGACATCGATCGAAACCATCGGCGCAACAATTTCCAAGGTCGACGAGATTTCCACCGCAATCGCCGCCGCGGTCGAGGAACAGAGCGCCGCGACAACCGAGATCGCGCGCAATATCGACCAGGCCGCGGCCGGTACATCCCAGGTCAACACAAATATAGCGCTGATCTCCCAGGCCGTCGGCGAGTCAGGCACAGCCGCGAGCCAGGTCATGAGCGCGTCGGGCGAACTCTCGAAAAAAGGCGAAACCCTCCGCCACGAAGTCGCCGAATTCCTGACCGAGGTGAAGAAGGTTATTTAGGGGGTATCACCGATAAAGCCTGTCCCCGCAAAAGCGGGGACGGGCACCGGTTATCGGCCAAATGAAACGCATAAACAACACCGAGATCGCGGTTTTTATTCCATCAGAACATGGAGCGATCTAGGTGCCCTAGACGCGGCACGCACTGCGGGAGACCAAGCAGAAGAACAAAAATGGCAGGCCAGTACATGGATCATGCCTGTGAGCCTCCCGAGCGCTGGTTTGGTTATAGCGCGGAAAGCCTGTGGGGCGCACACCAGCTAGCGCGAATAAAAGATGTGTGGTGGGGGGTCTGGGACATCCAGGTTCGACAACACAAACCCGCGCGCCAATGCTAATCTCTGCGCCTGCTGCGGATCAACCGTTCCTCAAATTGCATCCTCTCCAGCCTTTCCCTTTCGCTCGCACTTAGACCTCTCGACGAAACAGTTGGGCTTTTGCTTTTCGTTCTTGCAGGTCTGGCTTTGGCACGTTTTACAGCGGCCTCCGCGCGCGCTTCCGCGGCCTTGGCCCGTTCTTCGGCACGCCTGGCTCTCTTCTCCGCGGCCTCGGCCCTTTCTTCGGCAGCTTGCGCACGTTTTTCCGCCGCGTCTGCCCTTGCTTCCGCGGCCATCACGCGCGCGTCTGAAGTCTGCGCCAGCGACGAGGCCGACCCCATACCCAGCGTCAGCCCTGCAAACACTGCTGCTGCAATAAATTTCGAATGAAGACCGTTCATCATGGTGCGGACTATTCGACAAGAACGAGAGCCAGAATCATCGGAATGAGCAGTCACAAAAATGGACAACGGACAACGCTGTTCCGGAGACTGCCTCGATATAAGCTTCGTACGTCTCTCTTACGGCAATACTGTGGTCAGACTGCAGCCAATGCAAAGACCGTATGATCCTTCTGGAAAAATAGCAAAATGCCTTAAAACCTGTTTGGACTGCCTGTTCTCCAAATCAATCAGCACTGTGTGACAGTCCTATCTAATCCTACTCTCATCGGCCCTGATTGATCGCTCTTGATTTTGCATCCGCTCCAGCCTTTCCCTTTCGCTCGCACTTAGACCTCTCGCATCACCCTGAGGCTTAGTCGCTGGTGCGGGTTTAGCATTTCGAAACGTTTCTTCATCAACCGGTTCTCCGCCTGCATTGTAAGTCAATTTTCTCTTAGATTTAGATCGAATTTCTGGAGCAAGTCCTTGCACAGCTGCGGGAAAGAAAACTGTACCTTCGGGGGGGACAACTGCAGGTACAATGCTTATTTCCGACGGGAATTGTTTTGTACAGAATCCTTTTTTACCATTTTTCATTTCACAAACTTCGATTACTTTTCCATCCTTAGTTTTCTTTTCACCTCCAACAATTCTCACCAACGTGACTTTCGGTTCATCCGGGGCTTTCTTGTCAACTCCATCAACGAGATATTGAAATAATGGATCCAGAACAAAAGCCAAAGTTACGCTGTGAACATCCGTCCTGTCTGCTCTCCATGTCAACGGAATCGTAAAAGTGCGGCGGTCGAGTGGAACCGGACTGATAAAATAGATTGGATTTATCGTGCCACCTTTTAAAACCGTAAATCTTAACAGCCGCTGGTATTTTTTCGTAGTTAAAAACGGTGAACTGCCTATATTGTAGAAATCTTCCAGTACTTTATATACCCCTATTCTCCCTTTTATAGGATATCTGAACGATCTACGATAATTCACACTGGAACAATCTGCCTTAATAAGCGTTCTCAGTTTTTCATTTGCTTCCCAAGTATTTATGCCCTCGCGTTTTTTATCGAAGTCGCCGGCATTATTTGACGTAAGCCTTTCGCTCGCCCTTCTTCCTACCCTCCTCGGGATGTTCCAAATTCCATTAAACGCTAAATCGAGATTATTATTAATTGTTGATGTAAATTCAAATGTATATGACACTGTTGCTTGGTATATCCAATTTTCTACGACTTTTCCATCTTTTCTAGTAATTTTTTCAGGATACAGTTTTCCGCCGTCGACATACTCTTCAGCCAAAGCTTCCTGGACCTCACATCGAATATTTCTGACGATGTCGGCGACCGAGAGTTTGGTCACCCTTTCCTGATCCGGTATCCGCTGGCAGCCCGCAAAAATGACTGCGGTGGAAATCATGGAAAATTTAGCCAAGGAAGAATACGCCGAACGCTTCGGCCGCGATAAACCCGACATAACAACACCCCCCAGTGTACAAGAACGTCCCGGCTTTTATTAATACCGTTTTTGGACGTGACTATTCGTCTCCACTGTAGGTTAAAATCATATTTTAATAAAGAAGCGCGTCGTCCAACAAAGCTTCGTTTGCATGCGGAACATCAATAAACCGTATTATTTTCCTCCTGTAGACTGTCATATTATGTGCAAAAACTCACAACTAAACACTTGTTATTACGTTGATAATTTATCTCTTCCGGTTTTTGTTGTAATATTTATGCAACATAGATTCTCTAAATCGACTCCTGCGGCAACTTGGACCCTTGCAATTTGATCGAATCGCGCTTCACGGCCATGGCGTGCGTGTTTCCCCCGTGACCAGCGGCCCGCATGTGAATACCTCCCGCGACGCCGGCCCCGGCCCCCGGACGCGAAACTGCCGCACTGGGCGGGCGGGTTTGAAGGCGCTAGAATGCCCGCCATCCCGCCCAGGGCGGGCGGCATTCTGGAGCCAGACCCCCTTGCCAGGCAAAAAAATCACAATTCGAGGCGCCGGCATTTGCGGCCTTTGGCAGGCGCATACCCTTGCCAGGGCCGGTCATGGCGTGACGCTCGTCGAGCGCGCCGATGAGCCCTTT
>QIGN01000139.1 GCA_003228955.1 Hyphomicrobiales bacterium | reverse complement strand
TGCCTGCCCGACGTCCAGGGCGCCAAGCGCCGCGATCACCTCAAGGCCGATCACAATATCCCTTTTATCGGCCTTTCCCGGCCGCCGCTTGCTGAAAACACCCTTTCCAGCCATCAGTTCAGGCGCGATTTCATGGGCTCCCAATACCCTAAATCCTTTGCTTTCAAAAAATCTGATTATACCGGTAAGGACGGAATTGTCTCCGCCTGCCACCCATCCAAAAATAGAAGGCAGGTTGAGAAACGCTCCGAAATCGAGCCGTAAGTCGGAAAATTTCGGCCGTCTAACCGTTCCAACGATGACCATATCCCGGCAATTCTCCGCCCTGGATACTGAAAGAATTTTACCGATGTGTCCGAAGTTGATCCATGAATGGGAATAGCTCTCGATCTCCGGACCTGCTGCACCCTTGAGAGCAAAAATATGTATCTTGCGCCCGCCGGAAGACGCGGCTCGCGCAACTGTCAGGGGCAGTTTCCCGCCACCGGCAATGATCGTAAGTCCGTTTGTGTTTCTTGCCGCAACGATGTCCATTTGTACATGCAGACCGATTGATTGCGGAACGCTACGCGCTCTGTTTGGGTAGAGCCAGCGGGCGCGAAGAGTCCGACTTGATGAAATCGACGATCCGCATAACGCATTCATCGTCGCAAAACGCCTGTTCCACTGTGTGTGCCCGTTCCGATAACGTGCCTTCCGATGCGAACAAAAGGTCATAGGCTTCACGCAGTTTCTTGAGTTGCGTCCGGTTGAGGCCGTGGCGTTTGATGCCGACTACGTTCAGCCCCTTCAACGTCGCGCGCGGGCCGACAACCATTCCATAGGGTATGACATCACTCTCGACCGCCGACATGCCGCCAATAAAGGAACATCTGCCGATCCGTACAAATTGATGAGCTGCGGCGAAAGCGCCAATAATGGCGTGGTCTTCGACCACGCAGTGGCCGGCGACAGCCGCTCCATTTGCCAGAATCACATGGTCGCCGACCGTGCAGTCATGGGCGACATGGGCCTGGGCCATGAACAGGCAGTGGGACCCGACCTTCGTTACCAGCCCACCCCCCGCGGTGCCCGGATTCATGGTGACGTATTCGCGGATGACGTTGCTGTTGCCAATGTCCAGCCGGCTTTCCTCGCCGCGGTACTTCAGGTCCTGCGGAATATGGCCCAGCGATGCGAAGGGGAAAACTTCGCAATTCTCTCCAAGTGCCGTATGACCCTCGATCACAACATGAGAATGCAGCTTGCATCTCGCGCCAAGCTGGACGTTGGCGCCGACAACACAGTATGGGCCGATCTCGATATCAGCGCCAAGCACGGCGTTCGGGTCAATAACGGCACTCGAATGTATGTTGGTCATTTGCGTGGCCGTTAAGATCAAACTTCCACGATCATGGCGCTAAGTTCGGTTTCGGCAACAATCTTGCCATCGACCTTCGCCTCGCCCTTGTAGCGCCACACCCGTCCGCGATTACGGATTTTCTGCATATGGAAATAAACCGTATCCCCGGGAACGACAGGCCTGCGGAACCGGGCTTTGTCGATCGCCATGAAATATACCAGAGAAGGTTCATAGCTCTCTCCCAGGTTGGCGACGCAGAGCGCCCCTGCGGTTTGCGCCATGCCTTCGATCAAAAGCACGCCGGGCATGACCGGATGGGTTGGAAAATGCCCCTGAAAGAAATGTTCGTTGATCGTGACATTCTTGACGCCAATGGCTGACAGATCGGAGTTCATTTCAATAATCCGGTCTACCAGCAAAAACGGATACCGGTGCGGGAGAAGCTTCATAATCTGCCCGATATCCAGGCTGTTCAACTCCTTTTTTCCCCCTTTGCCGCTCATTTCATATGCTCCATTTTCTCACTGGCAACTCGCTTCCGCCCAGGCTATGAGCGGCTCTTGTTCCTCAAAACGGCTGCCCGTTCCCGGGTTAGTTTTTGCACCAGGGCGATCTCCCGGAACCATTGCGACAACGGTATCGCGGGCGTGCCTCCCCATTTCGTTCCCGGAGGGACATTGCTTCGTACACTGGCCGTTGCGGCTATCTGCGCTCCGGCGCCAATCTTGACATGTCCGCTAATTCCAACCTGTCCGCCGAGAACCACGCCGTCACCCAACTCTACCGACCCAGCGATTCCGACAAGGGCGACAATGACGCAATTGCGTCCGATAACCACGTTGTGCCCGATTTGGACCATATTATCAATTCTTGTCCCCTCGCCAATAATCGTGTCCTTCAGGGCGCCGCGATCTACTGCGCTGTTGGCGCCGATATCAACATTGTCCTGAATAATTACCCGCCCGATCTGAGGGACCTTCAAATGACCGGTCGGTCCCATCGCAAAGCCAAATCCGTCCTGACCGATCCTTACACCGGCATGCAACACGACCCGGTCACCGACAAGGGCATGTATGACTGTCGAATTCGGGCCAATGTAGCAATCGCGTCCAATACAGACCCGGTAACCGATTGACGCGCCCGCGGCAATCACGGTGCCGCTTCCGATCCGGGCTTCAGGACCCACGACGGCGCCAGGCTCAACGGTTACATTGTCTTCAAGTTCGGCCGATTGATGTATGCCCCCGGCAAAACCAGTATCCGCCGATCCCATCGTCCTGGGACGGACCGATTCGGGATAGAACATTGACAGCGACAAGGCAAAGGACCGGTAGGGGTCATCCGACACAAGCGCGATGACGCCATCCGGCGTGCGTTCGGCATATTTTTCAGAGACAAAACATGCGGTTGCGCGGGTCTTCAGAAAATTCTTTAGATATTTTGGATTGTTGAAGAAGGTAACGTGGCCTGCACCGGCCTCGTCCAGGGACATGATATTGCATATCTCCAGACTGGTATCGACATCCTGCCCCGGACGCACCTCAGTACTGCCAAGCAAATCGCCAAGTGAAAACGGGCCAGCAATTTTAAAGAATCCTGGATGTTCCATCGCGCGTATTCTTTGTCCAAACGCAGATTTAAATCAATCTCAGGATTTTCAGAAAAGACCAAGTGGCAAAATTGCCCGCTAAAAGCGGGCCGCCGCTCCAAATTGGAAGAATTTCGTTTTGTCATATGATTCCGAGGTAAGAACCTGGGCGAAGTCGGCGCGCAATGGCCCGAGAGGCGATTGCCAGATCAGGCTGAATCCAACCGATGTTCTGATCGTTGCGTCGTCGGCCAGGGTGGTTACCCCCGCTTTTCCAACACGATCACTTGCATCAAAGAGCGTTGCAGCATCAAAGAATATCGCGGACGAGAGACCCAGTTTTTCCGGCACTTTAGGGATTGGAAAACGGAGCTCAAGCGAACTTGCGGCAAATATCTTGCCACCGAGGGCGTCGTTATCCGTTCCCGGTGTCAGATCGCGGGGGCCAATTCCAGAGCTGTCAAATCCCCGAATGGTCTCCGTTCCCCTGAAATACAGATCAAGTAACCGTACGTCCTTGCCACCGTAAGCTATGATGTTCCCTGCCTGAGCTCGCGCTGCCAGCGTTATTTTTTTCCGGATTGGATAAAAGGCCCGGGCATCGGCTTGCGTGCGAACAAAGTTTACGTCGCCTCCAACTCCGGCCAATTGCTGTGCAACGCTGAAATAGTAACCGCGCGAGGGGTTCTGAACATTGTTTCGAGAATCATAGGTCAACGTATAACCGACCGATGACACAAGGGCTTTACCTTCCGCGTCCTTGATCGCGAGGGACGCATCAGAATCGACATCAAGGACTTCCTCATTGACAATGCGGTAGAAGGTGCTAACGCGCCAATTTTCGTTCAGGGGGACACCCAAACGAAGAGAGCTGCCGACACTTTTCGAACTAAAGGAGGACTCGCTGCCACGGTCGCTTTCCTTAAAGAAAACGTCAAAGCCAGCCGACATGTTCCGTCCCATAAACTTCGGTTCTGTAAAGGAAAAATCGATATTCAGGTCGTCGAATCCCCCCGATGCCTTGAGGCGTATGAACTGACCGCGGCCGAGCAGGTTCCTCTCGCTCAAACTGATATCCAGAACGGGTCCGCTTGTACTCGACCAGCCTCCGCCCAGGGAAAGTTCCCCGGTCGCTTGCTCGGTCACCCTGACAATGAGAATGACACGGTCCGGCGCGCTGCCCGGTTCGTTACTGATCGTAACTTTTTTGAAATATTGCAGTCTGACCAGCCTGCGGCGAGCGGAACCTACAAGCAACCGGTTGTATGCATCCCCTTCCGCCAGGCGGAATTCGCGGCGAATGACTTTGTCAAGCGTACGCACATTGCCGACAATATCAATACGTTCGATATAGACCCTTGGTCCCTCCTCGATCACAAATGTAACCGAAATGATTCGAGCGACCGTATCGCGGTCTATGCGCGGACGTACACGGGCAAATGCATAGCCTAGCGCCGCGACCTCGGTGGTAATATTTTCGATTGACTGGTCGATCTGGGAAGCATCGTAGATTTTTCCTGTGCGGGTTAGGATTTTCTCCCGCACCGCTTCTGGATCGAGCGAGGAAAGGTTGGTCTCAATATCAATGTCGCCGAATTTGTACAGTTCTCCTTCTTCGATTGTGAAATTGATGAAGAACCCCTTCCCGTCGCGGTCAAGATCAGCGGTTGCGGCCACCACGCGAGCGTCAGCGTAACCGTTCTTGAGATAATATTGGCGTAACAGTTCCCGATCCAGATTAAGCCGGTCCGGATCATAGATATTGGTTGGGCTTAGGAAGCTCAGGAGCCCGGTTTCGGAGGTCGTTATGATTTCCCGGAGTTGCGAATCCGTAAAAGATTCATTCCCTACAAAACTGATACTGCGAACGGTTGTCTTCGGTCCTTCCTGGATTTCAAAGACAAGATCGATACGGTTGAATTCCTGATTGATGATTTTCGGCTCGACCCGCACCGCGAATCGCCCGGAACGCCGGTAAACATTCAGGATTCTCTGGACATCCGACTGCACTTTGGCGCGGGTGAATACAGCCCGGGATTTCATCTGAACTTCGGATTTGAGCGTATTGTCGTCTATCTCTGCGTTGCCCTCGAAGGCCACCCGGTTGACGATCGGGTTTTCGACGACTTTGACGATCACCGTTGTTCCCTGGCGGCGAATTCTGACATCGGAAAACAAGCCAGTGGAAAACAGGGCTTTCAGGGACTCATCGACTTTCCGGGGATTGTAGCGGCTACCGGGTGAAAATTGCAGATAGGAGCGCACTGTCTCAGGCTCGACGCGGCGGTTGCCCTGAACCTGAATCGTACGGATGACAGGCGCGGACTGAGCCCACGCAACCGTCCCCCCCGCTGAAATGCCGAAAAGCACGGTAACCGGTGCAGCAGCAACAAGCAGCAGGAGCAAAAACAGTCCCCCGACCCCTGACTTTCCAACGCGCATTTTTTGCTATTGTCCCCTGCTACGCTGAGCCCAGTGAATGAACGGCAAGCTGGGCCAGAAGGGCACGCATTTGTGGCCGTTTTTTGTTCTTTTATTCAACCATGACAAGCGGTTGCATGTTTGCCAGACATGCCCGGCCGGAGCCGGTTTTACTTAGAGTGACGTAAGGTGAATCACATCGTTCCAAGTCGCGAAGATCATTAGCATAAGTACTAGCGCCAAGCCAATTCTAAAGCCTATCTCCTGAGTGCGTTCGCTGAGTGGCCGCCCGCGTACCGCCTCTATGGCATAAAACAACAGATGGCCGCCGTCCAGCATGGGAATCGGGAAAAGGTTAATGAGGCCAATACTCACCGACAGGATTGCAGCAAGGTTTATGAGGGCGATGAAGCCGACCGAAGCAACTTGTCCCGAAACCTGCGCGATTCGAATTGGACCGCCGAGCTGATCTGCTTTCTCTCTGCCAGTGACCACTTGATAGAGATAGCTCATCGTCCGGGAGATCACAAAATAGGTCTCCTTGGTTCCCATCCATACAGCAGTTGCCGGATCATATTTTGTCAGCACCCAGTCATCGGGCGAGGCGCTGCGGCGAATGCCAAGAAGGCCGCGGCGAATTTTATTGCCGAACACGTCCGTCGTTTCCTGTTTGCGCGGCGTCGCTTTGAGAGGGATCTCGGCCCCGGTCCGATCCACAATAATCGCAAGCTCCTGACCGGCGCTGATGCTCACGATTCTCTGCATTGCCGAAAAGCTCTCGATCGGTTCGCCATCGATGCTGAGGATACGGTCGCCGGGTTTAAAGCCGGCTTGTTCCGCCGCGCTGCCCGCGGTGACCGCGTCGACTATCGGCAATGTCTGGCGCTGGCCGACGAAAGTGAACATGAAAGCAAAAATAACGATAGCCAGGAGGAAATTTGCAATTGGCCCGGCGACGACGACAGCGGCGCGCGACGCCAGAGGCTGGGTGTGGAAACTGCCCGCCAGCTCCTCCTTGCTCATCTTTTTCATGGCGTCCTGGTCGGGAGTGCTGGCTGCATCCTCGTCACCAAGAAACTTTACGTAACCTCCAAGCGGTATCCAGGACAGCCGCCAGCGGGTTCCCTTTTTGTCGTAAAACCCGAATATTTCCTTTCCGAAACCAATTGAAAACACGCGGACCGTGACCTTGCACCAGCGCGCCACAATGAAATGACCGAGCTCGTGAAAAAACACGACCACGGTCAATACGAACAGGAACGGCAGAAGATACGAAAAAAAGGAATCTCCCAAGCCAACCAATTTCGTTATTATTTCCATTGAGATACTCTCCAGTCCGGTAATATGCCGCTGTTGTTCCGACGCGCTATTTCAGCTCCGCGAGAATTGAACGCGCCAGTGCGCGGCTTCGTTCATCGAGATCGAGAACCTCATCAAGTGATCTGGGTTTCGACAGTCCAGCACGATCTGCTGCTTCCATTGCCGCGGCGACAAGCACGGAGATGGACGGCAGTCCTATCCTGCAATCAAGAAATGCGTCAACTGCTATCTCGTTTGCGGCGTTCAATACCGTGGTCGCACCATTGTCACTTTCCAGCGCCTCGCGGGCGAGCCGCAGCGCTGGAAACCTGACGTAATCTGGCGCCTCGAAGGTAAGCGATCCAATTTTGGCCAAATCGAGACGTTCAGTGGGCGCCCACATGCGCGCGGGCCATGCGAGGGAATAGGCAATTGGCGTTCGCATATCCGGTGAGCTCAACTGCGCCAGAACAGATCCATCGGAATATTCCACCAGGCAATGCACAATGGATTGCGGGTGGATCACGATATCGATTTGATCTGGCGCAACAGGAAACAGATGATAGGCCTCGATGAGTTCCAGGCCTTTGTTCATCAGCGTGGCGGAATCGATTGTGTTCTTGGGCCCCATGGACCAGTTCGGATGTTTCAGGGCGTCTTGCGGCGTGGCCTTTGCCATCTGCTCGAGGGTCCATGTCCTGAACGGTCCGCCGGACGCCGTCAGGACGACTTTCTCAATCGAATCGCGGACATCAAGATCAATAGCCTGGAAGGCTGCGGAATGTTCTGAATCTACGGGAAGGAGCTGAGTACCCGAATTCGCAACCGCCTCCATGAAGATATCGCCAGCCGAAACAAGGCATTCCTTGTTGGCGAGCGCCACGCATGTGCCCTGGCGGACCGCTTCCAGGGTTGGGCGAAGGCCGGCGGAACCCACAATTGCGGCCATGATCCAGTCAACCGGGCGCCCAACGGCCTCCATTAGCGCCTCATCGCCGGCGGCGGCTTCCACCGACGTTCCGGCAAGTGCCTGTTTTAGCTCCCCATACCCTGACGGATCGGCCAGAACGGCGACTTCGGCATTGTGCGCAATCGCCTGTTGAGCGAGCAATTGAGGATTGCGATTGCCCGATAGCGCAACCACCTGAAAGCTCGATGGGTCGCGGCCGATAAGATCCAGCGTTGAGCGGCCAATTGATCCGGTTGCCCCCAATATGCTGACCCGCCGGGGAGACCTCGAATCTGCTGATTTTATATGTGCGGTTGCTCTGCCCAAATCCATTTCCTGTTTCCTGGCGCCGGCCAGCATAGTCCCTCCTGGAGCCAATATCATGGCCACATCAGGAGCGCCTCGCCGGGACCGGAAAGATTGCGGGCCACGGCAATTCCGCCTGCGGCCAGTGCCGCCCCGATTAGCCCGTCGACCCGATCAAACAAGCCGCCATGGCCCGGCAGTAGCTGCCCCGAGTCCTTGACCTGAAATTTTCGTTTGATGGCAGACTCCGCCAAATCGCCAATCTGACTTGCGAATGCCAGTCCCGCACCCAGCAACGCAACTGCAAGGACCCGTGTATCACCAAGCCATACCGCAAATCCGTATGCCAGCAAAGTGGGAACCGCGAGCCCGCCCGCCAGACCCGACCAAGTCTTGCCCGGCGAAATCTTCGGAGCGAGTTTTGGTCCGCCAATTGCCCGCCCTGTGAAATAGGCGGCGATGTCAGCCGACCAGACAACCAGGAACAAAAAAAATACAGCGGCAATTCCGAACGCGGCATCGGATCGGAACAACACAAGCAGAATTCCCGGCAGCCCCAGATAAACGACACCGAATGCGGACCAGGCCCGCGCGCCACGGGTTTGTGTCAGAACCGCCGCGAGCAGAGTGCCGGCGCCAAGTGCCAGCATCGCAAGCCATACCGCGCCAGCTCCCGTGCTGATACATGCCGCGATTACCGCGACCGCGTGGACATAAAACACAGAGTCCATGGGCGCATTGCGGACCAGCCTGCTCCATTCCCAGGCGAGAATGGCGCTGCCGGCGGCAATCATCAGAGTAAATGGCCAGACACCGGAATAGGTCAAAAAGCCGGCCAGCGTGGCGAGCAAGAACGCGGTACCGGCGCGCAGCGGCAATTCACCATCAAATATCGACGTCGATCCGAACGAACGGCGGTTCTTGCCGGTCACGCGGTCGACCCCGCCCGCAAGCCGCCAAATCTGCGATCCCGGTCGCGGAACAGCTCGATTGCCGATGCCAGTGTTTCGCTAGTGAAGTCCGGCCAGTAGATATCGAGGAAGACAAACTCGGTATAGGCGCATTGCCAGAGCAGGAAGTTGGACAACCGGAACTCTCCACTGGTGCGGATCAGCAGGTCCGGGTCGGGCAGTCCAGAGGTGTCGAGAAATTCGCTCATTGTCTGAGGTGTAATATCTTCCGGTTCGAGCTTTCCCTCGCGCACCAGTTCAGCCATGCGCCGCGCCGCGCGGGCAATTTCATCGCGCGAGCCATAGTTGAAAGCCACGGTCAGTTGCAGGCCGGTATTCTTGGACGTCAGGGCAACGGCGTCTTCGATCAACCGGACAATATCTCCCTCGATGCCCTCGCGCGCGCCAATAATGCGGATGCGGACGCCATGCTTGTGCAAATCCGCCAGATCGGTCCGTATAAAGCGGCGCAGCAGGGTCATGAGTTCGCGGATTTCGGATTGGGGCCGGGACCAGTTTTCCGACGAGAAGCTGAAGAGCGTCAAATAGGGAAGTTCCAGGTCGATTGCCGCCTTCACGGCGGCACGGACACCCTCCACGCCGTGCTTGTGGCCTTCGGATCGCGACAATCCGCGCTTTGCCGCCCAGCGCCCATTGCCGTCCATTATAATGGCGACATGTTGCGGCGTTGCGGGGCCGCCCGGCATTGGGTTGGGATTTTGTTCCGATATTGCCACGATTCCGCATTCAGGTTTTTGTACGCCGGTGCCACCGGCTTGGTGGATTCAGATTTGCATAATCTCTTCTTCTTTGGATGAGAGCGTTTCGTCAATCTTCTTGATGGTGGCGTCAGTGATATCCTGAACTTCGGCGCTATGAGTATGTTGCTCATCCTGGCCGATCTCGCCATCTTTTTCCTGGCGTTTGAGCTGCTCCATGCCATCGCGCCGCACATTACGAACCGCGATCCGCGCCTGTTCCGCATATTTGGCCGCGAGTTTGGCCATTTCCTGGCGCCGTTCCTCATTCAGTTCCGGAATGGGAATGCGCAAGACCTGGCCTTCCCCGATCGGATTCAGGCCCAGGCCGGATTCGCGGATCGCCTTGTCCACCGCATCAACCTGCGACTTGTCCCAAACCTGAACGGAAATCGTACGTGGTTCCGGCACCAGGACTGTCGCCAGCTGATTGAGGGGCATGGGAGTGCCATAGGCGTCAACGGTTACCGGATCCAGAAGACTGGCGTTGGCTCTCCCTGTTCTCAAGCCGCCAAACTCCTTCTGGAGCACGCTAACGGCGCCGTTCATGCGCCGCTCTAAATCCTTGAGATCAAATGTGGACATGTTCGCCCTCCCTGTGAGCGGCCGTGGGTCAGGCTGTGCATAAATTCGCCAGAACCCGGCGCGATCCGCACTACCCTCACCGCGCGCATCACGCAATAATTCCAGATGAAGACAGCACTCGCCAACGCGGACAATGATCTAATTATGTTTATTCCGCCCTCGCGGGCAAGAGCGAGTGCCAGACTGTGCGTGCCGGTATGTGGCGCAAACTGCTCGCGGCCTAGTTACCGCTTACCGCTGCCGCGACCTCCGCGGCGAAGTCTTCCTCTTTCTTCTCCACGCCTTCGCCCAGGGCAAAGCGCGCAAATCCGGTGATTTCAATCTTGCTGCCAATTTCGGATGCCGCTGCCTCTAGCGCATCGGCAACCTTGCTTTCGCCGTCGATCACATAAACCTGAGACAGGAGCGCGACTTCCTCATAATATTTGCGCAACCGGCCCTCGACCATCTTTTCGATAATGTTTTCCGGTTTGCCCGATTCCCTCGCCTGCTCACTCAACACGGCGCGTTCGCGCTCAATGACAGCCGGATCAATTTCTTCCTGACTTACCGCCAGCGGATTCGCCGCCGCCACATGCATCGCGATCTTGCGGGCAATATCTTCAAGCTTACCTTTGTCCCCTGACGATTCCAGGGCGACCAGAACGCCGATCTTGCCCAGTCCCGGGGCCGCCTCATTGTGCATATAACCCGCGACCACGCCGTCCTTAACCTCCAGGCGCTCGCTTCGGCGCAGCACCATATTCTCGCCTATCGAGCCGACCATTTCCTTGAGATGGTCTTCAACGCTGAGACCGCCTTTGCCGTAAGGCAGTGCGGACAGCGTTTGTACGTCCTCAGCATCAAGGGAAAGCTTGGCAATGTTCGAGACCATTTCCTGGAACTGCTCATTTCGCGCCACGAAGTCGGTTTCCGAATTGATCTCGACCAGCGCCCCCCTGGTTGCTTCAGTGTGGAGCGCAACAAGACCCTCCGCCGCCACGCGGCCCGCTTTCTTGGCGGCCGTGGACAACCCTTTGGTCCTCAGCCAATCGACAGCGGCTTCCAGGTCTCCGCTGTTTTCGGAGAGCGCTGACTTGCAGTCCATCATTCCCGCGCCGGTTTTTTCGCGCAATTCCTTCACCATCGCTGCTGTAATGGCCGTCATGTCGCAATCCTATTGAAGTTGTCCTCTGGTTTATTTCCCGGGCACATGTTCCGCGTCCCTCTCAACTGCTTTTCTTTGCCAGTTCCCTGGACTGTTCGATCCAGTCATCGCGCTCAATGCGCCCTTTGAAATTGAGCGCTTCATCTATCTCCGCAATGTCGGCATTTTTCAGCGCGGCTATTTGCCGGTAGTGAAAAATACCGAACTCATTGAGCGTTTTTTCCAGCACGGGACCGACGCCTGTCAGTACCTTGAGGTCGTCCGCCTCGCCATCCGGCTTGTCGAGCTTTTCAAAACCACCGGCTTTCCTGGCTGGAGTTTTCTCTTTCTTTTCGGGTGCCTTTTTTTCCGCGGCAGGTTTTTTGGCATCGTCTTTCTTCCCGGATGCCTTCTTTTCCCCGCCGGCGGCCGGCTTTTTGGCGTCTTTGCCCTTGGCTTCCTTTTTGGCGTCCGGCTTCTTTGCCCCGGGCGCCGGTTCTTTGCCATTCGTCAGGGCTATTTCAGCCGCCGGATCCGGCGCACTGCCAATATCGATGCCCGAAGCCCCCTGCGCGCGCTCGATACCATCGATGGCCGCGCGGGAAATCAGATCGCAATAGAGGGTGATGGCGCGGGCCGCATCATCGTTTCCCGGGATTGGGAATGTGATCTGATCCGGATCGCAGTTTGTATCGACAATGGCAATAACCGGAATATTCAGCTTGCGCGCCTCGGCGATCGCAATGGCCTCCTTGTTGGTGTCTATCACAAACAGAAGATTTGGCAGGCCGCCGATTTCCTTGATGCCGCCAAGGGCGCGTTCGATCTTCTCGCGTTCGCGCGTCAGTTGCAGCAATTCCTTCTTTGTGAGGCCCTGACCCTCCCCTTCCAGCAGCTCATCGAGTTGACGCAGGCGTTTTATCGATTTTGAAATGGTCTGCCAGTTGGTCAGTGTTCCGCCGAGCCAGCGGTGATTGATATAGTATTGGGCGCATTGCTTGGCGCCTTCCGAAATAGCATCGGAAGCCTGCCGCTTGGTGCCGACAAACAGTAACCGGCCGCCTTTGGCAATCGTGTCCGAAACAGTGACGAGCGCCTGATGTAAAAGCGGCACGGTTTGTGCCAGATCGATGATGTGAATCTTGTTCCGCGACCCAAAGATAAAGGGACCCATCTTCGGGTTCCAGCGGTGGGTCTGATGTCCAAAATGTACACCAGCTTCCAAAAGCTGGCGCATATTAAATGTCGGCAGTGCCATGACTGCGCTCCTTTTTTCCGGTTCGACCGCCGCGGACAAGTTGACGCCATCTTCGGATTAAGTGGCGCACCGGAAAGAGGCGGAACCGTCAGGGGAGGCAAGAAATCGTCCCCATGGGCCCACCGCTTGGCATCCGCGTGTGAGATGGCCGCCTTATAAGCGTGAACTCAGGACTTGGCAAGTGTGAGAACGGGCGCGGATTTCGCGCGCGAGCGCACCGGCTTGGTATCCCTTAACATGGGCTCTATGGCGGCGACGCCCTGAATGATGCGCAGAGCTCCGGCGCCGCGGGGCGACACATCATACCGGCCCGGCATTTCAATCTCGATTTCGCGTTCAATATCGGCAAGGCGCAGGATCAGATGAACCACTCCGTCGCCTTTGTCCGACAATCCCGAGCGGACCGGTTCAAGCGCGCCGATATCTTCAATGAAGACACGTATTCCATCTTGGGTGCGTTCAGCCATGGCATCGAGTGGTTCAATATTTGTGATGCGGGCGCGCAGTGTATCCGCGGTCGCTTCAGCCTCCAGGTCGACCAGAACCGGTGTGCCCGAGGTAAGAACATCCCCATGGGAGGCAAGCAGCTCTGAAAATACGATGGCCTCATACTGACCGGTCTGATCGGACAGGCCGACAAAGGCATAACGGTTTCCCTTGGCCGATGTGCGGTCCTGCCTGTAGGACACGGTCCCCGCCAGGCGTGCCGCCGAGGCGTTTTTGGCCGCCCGCGCGCTGAATTCGGTCCAGCTGATGACACCGGCATTTTCGAGGACCGCTGAATATTCGTCCAGGGGGTGCCCCGACACATAAAACCCGATGGCCTCATGTTCGCGCGCCAGCTTGTCCATTGGCAGCCAGGGTTCCGCGTCGCGCAGGATCAGCGCACGTTCCGATTCCGCGCCAAAGAGATCATTCTGGTTGGCGTTTTCAGGAGCGGCCCCGGCCCGCAAAATGCGATCCGAGTTGGCGAACAGCTTGCCCCTGTCGCTGGAGAAATCGTCAAGCGCACCCGCGGCGATAAGCGCATCGAGCCCGCGTTTGTTCAGGCTGCGGCCATCCAGACGGTGCGCAAAATCGGCCAGATTTTCATAGGCTCCATTGTTTTCTCTTTCATTTACAATACCCTGCGCCGCCGTGCGGCCCATATTTTTGAGCGCGCCCAGTGCGTAGCGTATCGTATTTTCAGATGCGCTGAATTCTGCATGTGACGCATTTACATTTGGCGGTTCAATTAAAATCCCTGCCCGTCTCGCATCCTGAACGAACACATTCAGTTTGTCGGTGTTGCCCATGTCGAGGGTCATGGAGGCGGCGAGAAATTCGACCGGATAGTTGGCCTTCAAATATGCGGTCTGGTAGGCCAGCATTGCATATGCGGCGGCATGGGACTTGTTAAAGCCATAGCCGGCGAACTTCGCCACAAGTTCAAAGATGTATTCTGCCCGCCCGCGCTCCACCTTATTGGCGACCGCACCGTCGACAAAACGCGCGCGCTGCTGGTCCATTTCTTTCTTGATTTTTTTCCCCATGGCCCGGCGCAGGAGGTCCGCTTCGCCAAGCGAGTAACCTGACAGCACCTGGGCGATCTGCATCACCTGTTCCTGGTAAATGATGACCCCGTAGGTTTCCTCCAGAATGGGCCTGATAAGGTCATGCAGATAGTCAGGTTTCTCGGTTCCGTGCTTCCGGTTGATGAACGAGCCGATATTCGCCATCGGGCCCGGGCGATAAAGGGCGACCATGGCGACGATGTCTTCAAACCGGTCGGGCTTGAGCTTGCGAAGCGCATCGCGCATCCCCGTACTTTCAAGCTGGAACACGCCGACGGTTTCAGCTTCCGCGAGCAACGCGAATGTGGGCTTGTCGTCGAGCGGAAGACGAACCGGGTCAATATCCACACCGCGGCGAGAAATAAGATTTTTGGCTTTTTCGATAACGGTGAGGGTTTTCAGTCCCAGGAAGTCGAACTTGACGAGGCCCGCGGCTTCAACCCATTTCATGCTGAACTGGGTCGCCGGCAGGCTGGAGCGCGGGTCGCGGTAGAGTGGAACCAGTTCGGTCAGGGGACGGTCGCCAATGACTATCCCGGCGGCATGTGTGGAGGCGTGGCGATAGAGGCCTTCCAGCTTCTGCCCTATATCCAGCAACCGCGCCACAATGGGTTCCCGGTCGCGCTCTTCGCGCAGTTTGGGCTCTCCGGCGATGGCTTCACCGAGCGTGACCGGGTTGGCCGGGTCGCTGGGAACCAGTTTGCACAGGCGGTCGACATGGCCATAGGGCATTTGCAGGACTCGCCCCACGTCGCGCAGCACCGCCCGCGCCTGGAGCTTTCCGAATGTGATGATCTGGGCCACCCGGTCGGCGCCATATTTCTCCTGGACATAAGTAATCACCTCATCGCGCCGGTCCTGGCAGAAATCAATATCGAAATCCGGCATCGACACACGTTCCGGATTGAGAAAACGCTCGAACAGCAACCCGAACCGGATGGGGTCGAGGTCGGTAATGGTAAGCGCCCAGGCGATGACGGAGCCCGCGCCCGAACCGCGCCCGGGGCCCACCGGGATGCGCGCGTTCTTTGCCCATTTGATAAAGTCGGCGACGATCAGGAAATAACCAGCATAGGTCATTCCGGTGATGATCGAGAGTTCCAACTCAAGTCGTTCCCAATAGACGGTTTCCCCAAACCCCTCGGCTGGCCCCTCTTCCTTCAGTCTTTTGCGCAGGCCCTCCTCTGCCTGAATCTTGAGTTCCCGGGCTTCAAACTCCAGAGATGCATCGGGTGTTTTGTTGGCGCCGGTGCTCCACTGCGGCAAGATCGGATCCTGTGTGAGGGGGCGATAGGCGCAGCGCCGCGCAATCTCCACGCTGTTTGCGAGCGCCTCGGGTATATCGGCAAAGAGTTCGGACATTTCCGCAGCGCTCTTGAAATAATGCTGCGGGCTCAATCGGCGCCGGTCATCGACGCCAATATAACTGCCCTCGGAAATGCATATCAGCGCATCATGCGCCTCAAAATCATCGGGGGCGGGAAAATAGCACTGGTTGGCGGCCACCAGCGGAATCTTCAACTCATGGGCGAGTGACAGCAGCTCCGGCTCAACGCCCTGCTCTTCCTCCAGGCCATGGCGCTGCAATTCCACATATAACCGGTCGTCGAATATCGCGGTCAGCCGCTCGAGCCGCTTCCGGGCCAACCCCTTGTTTCCTGCCCGCACAGCGTCATCGACAGGTCCCTCCGGGCCGCCGGTCAGCGCGATCAGCCCGGCTTGATGTTTCTCGAGATCATTGATTGTAATGAAAGGCTCGCAGTCATCGCTATGGTCAAGGAAGGCCTTGCTTGTGAGCTGCAACAGATTTGCATACCCGGTATCATCCTTGGCCAGAAGAGCGAGCGCCCCACCCGATGGCGCGGAAATTCCGGCGGCTTCCTGGTGTGCTTCCGCCCGTCCACCCTTACGTGCAGTGTCGGCGAAATCGACTTTCAGCGTGCAGCCGATGATGGGTTGAACGCCGGCCTGCGCCAGCGATTCGGAAAATTCCAGAGCGCCGAAAAGATTGTTCCGGTCGGTAATGGCCAGGGCCGGCATTTTGCAGGCTGTAACCAGCGCGGCAAGTTTGGAAATGGGCAGCGCGCCTTCGAGCAGCGAATAGGCGGAATGAACCCGTAAATGCACAAATGGGTGTGCAGTCTCATGCGCTGACATAATGGCCTCTCACCTGGATGCCTGTTTCAGCATCAACGTGGCAGATTCGCCCGTTCAGAGAAATCAGGGAACTGAAGCCAACCTAGATATCAACAGGGGCGACCTCCGACAGTTTGCCATGATCCAGTTGCCAAATGCGGGTCATGCGCCGGGCGAGTTCGAGATTGTGGGTTGCGATGATTGCCGTAAGGCCGGTGTTTTCGACCAGCTTGAGAAGCTGCTGGAAGACGGCCTCCGCGGTTTCCGGGTCAAGATTTCCCGTGGGCTCGTCCGCCAGCAGAACCCTTGGTGAATTTGCGACGCCTCTTGCAATCGCCACGCGCTGCTGTTCTCCGCCCGAAAGCTGGCCGGGGCGGTGCTCAAGCCTTTCGGAAAGTCCCAACTCGCCAAGCAACTGGCGTGCTTGCCTGTCCGCCTCGGCTTTGGGAATGCCAAGGATCAGTTGCGGAAGCACGACATTTTCCAACGCGCTGAATTCGGGGAGCAGATGGTGAAACTGATATACAAACCCAAGTTTGGAGCGCCGGATCAGGGTCCGTTCATGATCGGGTAGCGGAATGCAGTTGACGCCCTCGAGTAAAATTTCTCCGGCATTGGGGCGGTCGAGAAGGCCCAGAATGTGCAGCAGTGAAGACTTGCCGGCGCCTGAGGGCCCGAGCAGCCCAAGGGTTTCGCCAGGATAAACTTCGCCCGAAGCATTTTTGAGGATTTCAATATCCCGCTCGCCCTGATGAAAGGTCAGGTCAAGCCCGCGAAGGCTCAGCACGGGTATCCTGTTTCGGGCGTCCAATGGTTTCACTCGTAACGCAGGGCTTCGACAGGGTCGAGCTGACTAGCCCGCCACGAGGGGTACAGGGTCGCCAATACCGACAAGGTCAACGCCATGACCGCGACGGTCGTCACCTCGCCGGCGTCGAGCTCGGCGGGCAGTTGAGAAAGGTAATAGAGTTCGGGAGAGAACAGATCGGTGCTGGTCAGATACGACACAAACTGGCGGATCGATTCAATATTGAGGCACACCACGATCCCCAGCAATAGCCCGGCGATGGTGCCCACCACGCCAATGCTTGCGCCGGTAATGAAAAAGATGCGCATTATGGCGCCGCGCGTCGCACCCATGGTCCGCAAAATCGCAATGTCCGCCCCCTTATCCTTCACCAGCATAATGAGGCCGGAAACGATATTCAGGGTCGCCACCAGAACGATGAGTGTGAGAATGACGAACATGACGTTGCGTTCGACCTGCAATGCGCTGAAGAAGCTCGCATTGCGCTGGCGCCAGTCCGTCACATAGATGCTTGGCCCGCCCGCCTGCAGGATGGCCGGGCGCAGTTCACCGACGCGGTCGGGTTTGTCCACCACTACCTCCAGGACGGAAACCCTGTTGGGTTTGTTGAAATACCGCTGCGCTTCGCCCAACGGCATGAAGATGATGGTATTATCATATTCCGACATGCCCATCTCGAATATCGCACTCAAATTATAGCGCTTGACGCGCGGCGCGGTGCCGAAGGGTGTCGAGGCGCCGCGGGGCGACACCAGCGTAACCTTGTCGCCGACTTTGACGCGCAATTGATTTGCAAGCCGTGCGCCCATCGCAATGCCTGTGCCGTCGTCAAAATTGTCAAGGGTGCCGGTGCGCACATTTTTGGAAATGGCGTTGAGCGACTTGATGCTTTTTTCCGAAAGGCCGCGTATCAGCGCTCCACTTGCCAGCGCCGTGGTGGAGACCATGGCCTGTCCCTCGATCAGCGGCAGAACCCGCTCGATACCTTCTACCTTGCGCAGCCTTTCCGCCACTTCCTCAAAGTCGGTGAAATTTCCGGTCATGCTGTGAATCACAACGTGACCGTTCAGGCCCAGGATTTTATCGAACAACTCGGTCCGGAACCCGTTCATGACCGAGAGCACTATGATAAGCGTTGCGACCCCCAGCACGATGCCGATGAAGGAGAAGCCGGCTATGACGGAGATAAACCCCTCCTTGCGCCGGGCCCTCAGATACCGCAGCGCGATCATCCACTCGAATGTTGCAAATGGCCGTCCCGTATCTGCTGTTACGCTCATATTCCCGCCCAGATTGAATTCGTTTGAATGCTAGTTCAAGTTCAAGATACGTGCGAGCGCTGCCTGCGGTGTCATTGATTGGCGCTCTCCGGTGGCGCGCTGTTTTACTTCGACCTCGCCCTGTTTCACCCCCCGTGGCCCAACAATGATCTGCCATGGAATCCCCAGCAAATCCATGGTTGCGAATTTGGCGCCCGCGCGTTCATCCGTGTCATCATAGAGAACATCAATCCCGGCATTGCTCAATTGGGAATATAGGCTCTCACATGCGGCGTCGGTATCTGTATCTCCGGTTTTCAAATTCATTATGACGGCCAGGTATGGTGCGACGGGCTCTGGCCAAATGATACCATCCTCGTCGTGACTTGCTTCGATGATAGCGGCAGGCAACCGTGACACCCCGACACCGTAAGACCCGCATTGAACAGCCACCAGCGAACCATCAGGCCCCTGCACGCGGCAGTTCATTGGTTCAGAGTACTTCGTTCCGAAGAAAAAAATATGTCCAACCTCGATGCCGCGCGCTGAAACCCGGGAGGATTCCGGCACCTCCGCTTCAAACCGCTTTGGGTCATGCTTCTCTTCCGTGGCCGCATATTTGCTGGTCCACTGATCTATGATGGGCCCCAGATCCAAGGCGTAATCGACGTCTTCTCCTGGAGCGGATCGCTCAATAAGGTCACGGTCGCAGTAAACCTGGCTTTCGCCGGTTTCGGCCAGCACGATGAATTCATGGCTCAGATCTCCCCCTATCGGGCCGGTATCGGCGAACATGGGGATCGATTTAAGTCCCATACGCTCGAAGGTCCTTAGGTAAGCGACAAACATCCTGTTATAGGATTTACGTGCATCCTCGGCGGTCAGATCAAACGAATACGCGTCTTTCATCAGGAATTCGCGCCCGCGCATTACGCCGAAACGCGGTCTGATTTCGTCGCGGAATTTCCATTGGATGTGATAAAGGTTGCGCGGAAGGTCCCGGTAGGATTTCACCGAGTCCCTGAATATCTGCGTTATGAGTTCCTCATTGGTCGGACCGTACAGCATTTCACGGTCATGGCGGTCGGTGACGCGCAGCATCTCCTTGCCATAGTCTTCATAGCGCCCGCTTTCGCGCCAGATGTCCGCCGGCTGAATGGTGGGCATGAGCAATTCTATGGCGCCCGCGCGGTCCTGCTCCTCGCGCACGATCTGTTCGATCTTGCGCAGTACACGGTGTCCGAATGGAAGCCAGGAATAGATGCCGGCGCTGGCCTGGTGGATCATGCCCGCGCGCAGCATCAATCTGTGCGAAACGATCTCCGCCTCCTTGGGATCGTCCCGCAGAATGGGCAGGAAATACTGGCTCAGCCTCATAGGCGCCGCCTGTTGTTGTTGCGAGGCTGGTTTGCTCGGGGCGACCATAGCGCCCAGAAGATGCCAAGGCTCTACAAAATGCCCGCGTGCAAACCGGCGGAGTGACTGCGCGCTAATAACTTATTTTGGTGAGGAGAAGCAATCCCGCTGCCAAACCCGTCCGTTCAGGGAGAGTTCGTTTGTCGCCGGATCGAAGGCAAAACGCCCGCCATACAGGTCAATTTGTTGTCCGGCGATCTGCTTGGAGCCAAGTTTGACGTCAATTTCCACGTCCACGGGAAAATTATTGCTGAAACCCTTGGGGGTCTCCGCCGGTATGACCGGGCGGCCCCAGGAATCGCGGCCCGGAATATATTGCGCGTCCGCGCCCGGAGGCAGGGCGACGCAACCGGGGCGCACGATCAGTCCGCGTTCATGATGCTCTTCGTTCGACCAGCGCGGGCCGAAATAATTGAGAGGGTCGCTCACATAGGCGCCGCTGCGCGCAACACTCGGCACGAACAGCATAGTGATGGCCAGCGCTGCCGCGAGCCCATAGATGAGGAATTCCTCATAGGTGTAAGTTCCGTGCCTCATGACCCCTAGTATAAGCCCAGTTCAATTAATGGCCCCCTAACACCTGGGCGTTTCCATCACCCTAATGTCGAAGTTGCGTTTGGTATGGGAACATATTGAAATATTGGCATATATAATTGACCTGAAAAAACTCGCTCAACGGGATCAAAAAGAAAATGACAAGCCTGAGCCATTCCGATATTCTAAAAAAAAAATAAAGTTTTGTTCTGGACCGGAACACGTCACAGTCTCGTCAAGAGGCGCATTATTTGGTCCAAGTCTTGGGAGGAAGGCAGCTCTAAACGCTCCGGATCGGCTTCGATTTTGAGAGCGGCCTGAACCGGAACGCCTCTTGTACGGTTTTGCGTAGCAACAGGGTGTTTGCGTTTCGAGGACGAAGGTGGAGCAGGACGACTGGGAAGCAAGGACCTGTGCCTTGCTTCTTTTTTTGTGGAAAATTTCACCAGTATAGCGCCGTTTTCAAATGGAAATATCTGAATGGAATATGCGCTAGGGGCGTATGACCTTCGGATCTTCAAAACGGGGAAGGAACGGAATGTCGTCAAGCGATACGACCCCGCCTTCCATCAGAAAATAAATAAACGAGAAAATAACCGCGGCCGCAATCGTCGTTGCCAAAAGTTTGGGCGCCATGTTTGGAAAGGCCGGCGCACTCTCGGCAGTGCCGGGCACGACTTCCCCTGCTTCCTGCTGGGTTGTTACACCGAAGGGAAGAATTGCAAACAGGATGATCCACCAGCAGACAAAATAGATGGCGATTGCCAATACGATATTCATATGTGATGTCTCCAGCCCTTAGGCTTGCTCCAGTTCGATGAGCGTACCGTTGAAATCTTTGGGGTGCAGGAACAGCACCGGTTTCCCATGGGCGCCGGATTTGGGCTCTCCATCTCCAAGCACACGCAAACCCTCCGCAACCAACCGGTCGCGCGCTTCGGAAATATCGGCTACTTCGTAACAGATATGATGGACTCCGCCTGCAGAATTGCGCTTCAGGAAACCGGCGATGGGCGACTCCACTCCCAGGGGCTCAAGAAGTTCTATTTTTGTATTGGGGAGTTCGATGAAGACTGTCGTAACGCCATGATCGGGTTGTGGCACGGGGTCTGAAACCCGCGCACCAAGTGTGTCGCGATAAATGGCCACAGCGGTCTGTATGTCCGG
>QIGN01000051.1 GCA_003228955.1 Hyphomicrobiales bacterium | reverse complement strand
AGGGTTCAATATGCTGGATTACTTTTTGCAATCCCTCCCGCATGAACGCGCTCAATTCGGCGATGTGGGCGTCGCTCCCGGGTATTGTCGCCGATGTGGAGGCAAATGACGCGGTTCGTGTCGTGATTTTGCGCGGTGCGGGCGAGGACGCCTTTTCAGCGGGCGCGGACATTTCGGAATTCAGCTCCGCGCGCAGCGGAGAAGCAGCCCAAACCTATAACGAGCTGAATCACAAAGCATTCGGCGCGGTGATGAATTGCGCCAAGCCGACCATTGCCATGGTGCGGGGCTATTGCATGGGCGGCGGGCTTGAACTCGCAATGTGCTGCGATCTGCGATATGCGGGTGAAGGCGCCAGTTTCGCCATCCCCTCCGCCAAGCTGGGTATCGGCTACGACCCGCGCTGGCTCCGCCCGCTGCTGTCCGCGCTTTCGGCGTCCCAGGTCAAGGAAGTCCTGTATACGGGGCGGAAGTTTACGGGCGCCGAAGCCCTGCGCATGGGCATGATTTCAGGTCTTTTCGCGGAGGACGCCCTTGAGAGCAAGACACGCGCGCTCGCGGAAACGGTCGCGGAAAACGAAAACGCACCCCTCGCCGTTTACGCAGCAAAACGCTGCGTCGATGAGTTCCTTAACAATCCGGAAAATCCGGATATGGAGGCCATGGACAAGCTGGTGTCGGAGTGTTTCGCCAGCGAGGACTACGCCGAAGGCCGCGCCGCCTTCGCGGAGAAGCGCAAACCGGTCTTCAAAGGGAAGTAACGGCGAATCGCCCGCTATTTCTCCCTCCCCTCCCTCCAAAGCACCCTCCCTCCTTGCGGGGGAGGGCGAGGGTGGCCGTTTGCTCTCTACCTTGTCATCACCCGACTTGATCGGGTGATCCAGTAGCCACCTGTGGTGTTTTGGGCCGCAGGGTCGGAGGATACTGGGTCCTCCGGTCAAGCCGGAGGATGACAGAAAGAGACGCGGGAGGATGACAGATTGAGGGTTGTCAGACGACAGGAGGCGGCGGAAATGAGGAGGGAGAATGCGGGAATGACAAGGGAAGGAATGAACAGAGAACGCAGTAACGCACCATCAACCGAGGCGCAGCCGAGGCAAGGCCGAACGGCCGCCGCGCCTTATGGCGCGCGCCCGCGCAGGCCCGCGAAGCGGAATAGCCGTGAGCGAGAAAACATTGAGCGAAACAAACAGCGCCACCCGCAAATTACCGCATCGTTCGCTAAACCCGCCCATCAAGAAAAGCCAGCACGCCATCTTTAAAACTTCTGTCACCGACCGCTTTCATATGATCGCGCCCTTTTATTTCGAGCGCTTGGGCGCCCGGAATAAGGTCCGCCAGGGCGCTCGGCGATCCGCCAATCACGTCCCTGTACCGCGACCAAGACGGGCACTTCGATCTGCGCCAAGGCCTCGGGCGTGATCTTGTCGCGCGAGGCGCGGATGCAGGCGGCGAGCGCCAGCAGGTCGCTTCCCGTCGCTTCGGCAAAGGCGCGGAAGGTGCGCGCCGTCTCGTTGGTTACGTCGTCGATGCTCGGGGCCTCAAGTGCGCTGGCAATGGGCCCTGCCCCGCCAAGACCGCGCACCATGTTGATGCCGAGACCGGCAAAGATGGCGCTGCGCACTGTATCCGGCCGGGTCATGGTCAAAAAGGCGGTGATACGCGCGCCCATCGAATAGCCCATCACATCGGCGCGGCTCACCTCCAGATGGTCCAGCAGGCGGCCCGCATCCTGAGCCATCAAGGAGGCAGCGTATTTTTCCGGATCGTAGAGCTTTTCGCTCCTCCCGTGGCCCCGGTTGTCGATCGCAATCACCCGGCGGCCCGCACGGGTCAGCACGCCAACCCAACCGGTGTCCACCCAGTTTGTCGCGATATTCGACGCAAATCCGTGGATCAGGAGAACTGGGTCCCCCTCGCCTTCATCGATATAGGCGATTTTAATACCGTCAGAATCGAAACTTTTCATGCGCGCACCGGACCTCTTTCATGCCATCTGTTGCACGGCTTACCTCTATCTTTTGGACGGTGCAATAACTATGCTCGCGCCCGCATCGTAAGAAAAAAGATTCGAGGCGATGCTTTGTTTGTCCTACCGCTTCGCTATTTGAGGACCCCATGGCGGACTTTGGCGTACCGCATTTCTGCAACGACGCCGGCGTGGCCCGGATTCGCATCGGCGTTGGCGAATTCCAGTGCATGGGCGCAAGCCCGCCTCATGACCATCCGCATATTTATCTCGACATGGGCCGGGACGACGAAATCATCTGCCCGTATTGCTCCACCGTTTACGAGCGCGCGGGCAATCTCTCCCCAAAAGAATCCGATCCGCCAGGCTGCCTCACCAGCGCGGAATCCTGACCTGACCCCATGGCCAGCACCGTGACCGAGGGCCGGATTCTCATTGCCGGCGCGGGTATTGGCGGTTTGTCCGCCGGCATCGCGCTTGCCCGCGATGGAACCCCCGTGCAGGTTCTGGAACGCGAAAAAGCCCATTCCACCGATGGCGCCGGCATCCAGCTCGGGCCCAATGCCACAAGGATTCTCGGCGATTGGGGCGTGCTTGAGCGGCTCGGGTCAAAAGCCGTCATCTCCGAAGGGATTGCCATTGGCGACGGGTTGACGGGGGAACATCTGGCCACAGTCCCGTTTGGAGAGGTGGCGCGGCAGCGGTATGGCGCACCATTCATACTCGTGCACCGGCACGATCTGCACCAGGCCCTGGTTGAGACGGCGCGCGACCTCCCCGGGGTTGAAATCACCATGGACTGCGAGGTCATGGCCTACAGGCAGTCGTCCGATGAAATCGTCCTGACGACAACGAAGGAGGAAATCCGCGGACACGCGCTGATCGCGGCTGACGGACTGTGGTCACGGCTCCGGCCCCAGATAGATCCAGGTGCGGCGCTCCTTTTTACCGGCCAGACAGCCTGGCGCACGCTTGTCAGCCCCGGCGATTTACCAGAGCATTTGCGCGGCCCACGCACCGGGCTGTGGCTCGGCCGGGGCGCCCACCTCGTTCACTACCCCGTAAAGGGGGGCATGAAAATCAACGTCGTCGCGGTTACCGAAGAGCGGCGCGGCGGAAAAACAGAAGGGTGGAATCAGGAGGCCGACCCGCAATCCCTTCTGAGCTGTTTCGAGGCGTGGGACGACAGCATTGCGGATATCGTTCGCAGCGGGGCCGGATGGCGAAAATGGTCCCTTTACTATCAGCCTCCGCTGCGCGCCTGGACGCAAGGGCTGGTCACGGTGGCCGGCGATGCCGCGCACCCGGTGCTCCCCTTTCTCGCACAGGGAGGCGCGCTGGCCATCGAGGACGCCGCGGTTCTTGTCAGGGTTCTGAGGGAATTTGATGGCGATCCCACTCACGCCTTTCGCCAGTTCGAGCGGGTCCGCATCGGGCGGGCGTCGCGCACCGGCTTTGAGTCGCGCAGGATGGGCAGGATTTATCACATGGGCGGAGTTCTGCGATTGGCGCGCAATTTCGTTTTGCGCCGTCAATCGCCTGAGGCGCTCTTGAAAAAGCTGGACTGGCTTTACCTTTTTGGCGGAGATGAGCGTTGAATCGCGGCGGCGGCGGGACCGGGCGCGGATGCTTCCACGTCAATCGCGATTTCGGTGCGGACAAGCGAGCCCAGCGGTACTTCGCTCTGCAGCATGGCGTTGCGCGAATAGCTCTCTCCGCTGAATTGCAGACGCACACGGCGCTCGGGAGCGGGACCGCCGCCGGTCTGGACCAGAAGGTCGCGATAGATGTTGGTTGCGGCATCGGTAATCTCAACCGGCGCTTTCACCCGCACGGTACGCGAAATTGGCTTGAAGGCGCGCTCGAAGAACTGAAATACGACCAGTGAGCACCCGGTCCGCGTGCACCAGTCTTTCCCCTGGAACAGGACAACCGCCTCTCGAACCCCATCCCCGTTCAAGTCGGCGCCGGCGAGTTTGTATGGCCCCTTGGCCCGTTTCTTCGAGAGCCGGTAATTTTCGATTGCCCGCCGGATCAGCGCGTCATCAAGTGACCCCAGAACGGACTGGCGTGCTGCGGGACCCGATGGGCCGCCGCTTCCGCCGAGCTGTACTGGCGCGGCTGCATTGGTCGCGACACCGGCAGACGGACCGTTTCTTGAACCGCCGCCCGCGCAACCGGCAAGAAGCAGCGCAACGCCACCGGCACATACAACATGCCGGAAAATGGTTGCATTCATTCTGTTCGCTGCGCGACTCATGGGGAGTATCGTCTCCAAACCTCAATCATTCAGGCGCATCTTGACGCTTTCTTGACCGGAAGTCTCCAACCGATTGCCCGGGCAAGGCTGGTGCGGACGGCGGGACTCGAACCCGCACGGAGGGTTACCTCCTCGGGATTTTAAGTCCCGTGTGTCTACCAGTTCCACCACGTCCGCCCGGAGCGCCTGTTTTATGGGATAGCCGCGCCGCCTCCCCATGCCAAGAGCCCTTCACAGAAAAACACCGCAGACGCCTATCAATCTTCCTGCTGCGCATCGACGACCGCCAAAGCGGTCATATTGACGACGCCGCGCGCGGTTACCGATGGGGTCAGTATATGCGCCGGTTTGGCTGTGCCCAGCAGAATAGGACCGACGGGCAATGCGTCCGACATGGCCTTGATCAGCTGATAGGAGATATTCGCCGAATCCAGATCGGGCATGATCAGCACATTGGCTTCCCCCGTCAGCTGAGAGTTGGGGAACAGGCGCTCCCGATAAGATGCGTCCAGCGCCGCGTCGCCGTGCATTTCACCCTCCACCTCCAGATGCGGGTCCTTGTGCCGGATAATGCCGAGCGCATCGCGCATCTTGCGCGCACTGGAACATTCCGAACTGCCGAAATTGGAATGCGACAGGAGCGCTATCTTCGGCGTGATCCCGAACCGTCTGACATGCGCCGCCGTCAGCAGCGTCATCTCCGCGATCTCTTCCGCATTGGGATCGACCGACACATAGGTATCGGCAAGGAAATACGCGCCCTTGGAAAGAATGACGAGACTCAGTGTAGAAAAATCCTGTACTCCCGGCGCCTTCCCGATCACCTCGTCGATATGCTTGAGGTGGCGCGAAAAACGTCCGTGAACACCGCAAATCATGGCGTCGGCTTCACCACGATGCACCGCCAGGGCGGCGATCAACGAGGAGCGTGTGCGCACCATGGTTGCGGCGCCGTCTGGCGTCGTGCCCTTGCGGCAGGTCAGGTCGTAATAGGTATCGACAAATTCACGGTAGCGCGCATCGCTCTGCGGATTGATGATTTCGAAGTCCTTGTCCGGCCTGATGCTGAGACCATGGCGTTCGATACGCGATGAAATAACCTTGGGGCGTCCAATCAGAATGGGAACGGCAATCCCGTCTTCCAGCGCGACCTGCGCCGCGCGCAGAATGCGTTCATCCTCGCCTTCGGCATATATCACCCGCTTGGGGTCTGCCTTGGCGGTTTCGAACACCGGCTTCATGATGGTGCCGGAGCGGAAGATGAAGCGTGTGAGCCGTTCCTCATAGACGTCAAAGTCTTCAATGGGACGCGCGGCGACGCCCGTATCCATTGCCGCGCGCGCCACGGCTGGCGCAATCCGCAGGATCAGGCGCGGATCGAATGGCGACGGGATCAGATAGTCCGGGCCGAATGTATGGACCGCGCCTTCATACGCCTTGGCCGCGACATCGGACGACGCTTCATGGGTGAGCGTGGCGATGGCCTCAACCGCCGCGATCTTCATCTCGTCATTGATCGCCGTCGCCCCAACGTCCAGAGCCCCGCGAAAGATATAGGGAAAGCAAAGGACGTTGTTCACCTGATTGGGATAGTCGGACCTGCCCGTGCAGATCATGGCGTCGGGTGCGGCCTTGCGCGCCGCCTCGGGGTCAATTTCCGGATGCGGATTGGCGAGCGCAAGAATGAGCGGCTTCCTGCTCATACGCTTGACCATGTCCGGTTTCAGAACGCCGCCCGCCGACAGCCCGAGGAAAACATCCGCGCCATCGATGACTTCGCCCAAAGTACGCTTGTCCGTGTCCTGTGCAAATCTGGACTTCCACTCATCCATACTCTTTTTGCGGCCCTTGTAGGCAACGCCATCGATGTCGGTGACCCAGATATTCTCCCGCCGGGCGCCAAGAACCACAAGAAGATTGAGGCAGGCGAGCGCCGCTGCTCCCGCGCCCGATGTCACGATCTTGGCCTTGTCCAATGGCTTTTTGGCCAGCTTCAGCCCGTTGCGCACTGCGGCGGAGACAATAATGGCCGTCCCGTGCTGGTCGTCATGGAAGACGGGAATTTTCATCCGCTTGCGCAATTCCGCTTCGATCTGAAAGCATTCCGGCGCCTTGATGTCCTCCAGATTGATGCCGCCGAATGTCGGCTCTAGCGCGGCGACCACATCGCAGAAGCGTTCCGCCTCCAGGGCATCGACTTCGATGTCGAAAACATCAATGCCGGCGAATTTCTTGAACAGAACCGCCTTGCCTTCCATCACCGGCTTCGAAGCCAGCGGGCCGATGGCGCCCAGCCCCAGAACCGCCGTGCCATTTGTGATAACGGCGACGAGATTGCCGCGCGTTGTAAGGCGCGCCGCTTCCCCGGGGTCCTCGGCAATCGCTTCACAGGCGATGGCAACGCCCGGCGAATAGGCCAGCGCCAGATCGCGCTGGTTGACCAGCGGCTTGGTAGCGACGACTTCGAGTTTTCCCGGCACCGGCTCGGAATGATAGACGAGCGCGCCGGTTTTCAGATCGTCGGACAGCTCGGACTTTTTAGTCGCCATGCCGCAATTTTCCCCCTCTGGAGCGCGCCGCTTGCGCTGAGTCCCGGAGCTTAGGAAATTCGCCTCCGCGAATCTATGACTTCGGCAAACTCAACCTGATATGGAGATCGCGCAACTGCTCGGGCGAAACATCGCCGGGGGCGCCCATGAGCAAGTCTTCGGCCTGTTGATTCATGGGGAACATGGTCACCTCGCGGATATTCTCGGTCCCGCAGAGCAGCATGACAATACGGTCGATTCCCGGTGCGATCCCGCCATGCGGCGGTGCGCCATAGGTCAGCGCGCGCAGCATCCCGCCGAACTTCTCTTCCAGAACGCTTCTGTCATAGCCCGCAATTTCGAACGCCTTGACCATGATCTCGGGCTTGTGATTCCGGATGGCGCCCGAAGACAGCTCAACGCCGTTGCAGACAATGTCATATTGCCAGGCGAGTATTTCCAGCGGATCCTTGGTCTCAAGCGCCTCAAGCCCGCCCTGCGGCATGGAAAAGGGGTTGTGGGAAAACTCGACCTTCTTGCGCTCTTCGTCCCATTCGAACATGGGGAAATCAACGATCCAGCAGAACTCGAAGCGGTCCTTGTCGAGCAGTTCAAGATCCTCGCCGGCTTTGGTGCGGGCGCGGCCGGCGAAATCGGCGAAATCCTTCGGCACGCCGGCGACGAAGAAAACGGCGTCTCCGTCCTCCAGTCCCAATTCATCGCGCAACTTCAAGGTCGGGTCTTCACCGAGATTCTTGGCAATGGGACCAGCCCCCTCCCCGTCGCGGAAGAAAATATATCCCAGACCCGGCTGTCCTTCCCCTTGCGCCCAGCTGTTCATCCGGTCGCAGAAAGCGCGGGACCCGCCCCCCTTTGCGGGAATGGCCCAGACTTCGGCGTTCTCGAACCACGGGCGTCCGCCCTTGTGCTTGTCGAGCAGACCGGAAAATATCTTGAAGCCGCTGCCGCGGAAAACCTCCGACACGTCGCTCATTTCTATCGGGTTGCGCAGATCAGGCTTGTCGGTCCCGTATTTGCGCATCGCCTCGCCGAAGGGAATGCGCGGGAAGTTTTCCGTCACCGGCTTGCCGCCGCCAAATTCCTTGAACAGATCGCGCAGCACCGGCTCCACCGCCTGGAACACATCTTCCTGCTCGACAAAACTCATCTCGATATCGAGCTGGTAAAATTCGCCAGGGCTCCGGTCGGCGCGCGCGTCCTCGTCGCGGAAACAGGGCGCAATCTGGAAATAGCGGTCAAAGCCCGAAACCATCACCAGCTGCTTGAACTGCTGGGGGGCCTGGGGGAGCGCGTAGAACTTTCCCGGATGCATGCGCGAGGGCACAAGGAAATCGCGCGCGCCTTCAGGAGAAGAGGCGGTCAGAATCGGTGTCTGGAATTCAAAAAAACCACTTTTCGTCATGCGGCGGCGGATGGACGAGATGATTGCCGCGCGCCTGATGATATTGTTGTGGATGGTCTCGCGGCGCAAATCCAGGAACCGGTATTTCAGGCGAATGTCTTCAGGGTAATCCGGCTCGCCGAAAACCGGCAAAGGAAGTTCTTGCGCCTCGGAGAGAACTTCAAGCGCGCTGATGCGCACCTCAACGTCCCCAGTCGGCAGGTTGGAATTGACCGTATCGCCGGATCGCGCATCAACCCGGCCATCCACCCGCACCACCCACTCGGCGCGCAGATTTTCCGCTTTGGGAAATTCCGTATTTTCCGGCTCGATCACGCATTGGGTGAGCCCGTAGTGATCCCGCAGATCGATGAACAGAAGCCCGCCGTGGTCGCGCACCCGGTGTACCCAGCCCGACAGACGCACCTCGGCGCCAACATCATTCTTTTTCAGCTCACCGCAATTATGTGTCCGGTATGCGTGCATGACCCGTCCCGATTGTCCGATTCACTGCCGGCTATCAGGCGCATTGCCCGCCCGGCAGTTGGCTGATACTGGCCAGAAACTTCTTGAGAACGCGACTGGCTGGCCGCGCGCGAAAAGCGCATGGAGGCAGGCTTTTGTCAAGGTTCCCAGAGGGAGTAGCGCGCAGTCGAGCGCGGTTAGGATTGAGTATGGACCCTAGTCATGCACATCGTTCAGAAATTCGATGCCGGCCATATCCGCGTCGCGCCACATCACACGGCCAACGAAGGTTTCGTCAAGCCCGCGGATGCTCAACACCAGTTCATCGGGAATGTGATCGATATCATTGGATATGATCTTGCAACCGGTACGGCTGGTATCGCGGATGGAGCAATTGGCTATTCGCAATCCATCCAGCGTGCTGACGTCAGCCTGCAGAAAAACGCTGCGGCGTCTCTCAACCCGTCGTTCTTCCGGCTTATTCATTCCGCACCTTCCTTGCTGCTGCAATTGTCCGGTTATTGTGTAAATGTTCGATAAATTTGAATGCGATACGTCAGGTCTTGAAATCTGGCTCATTTTGGCCCGGAATCTATAGGATTTCGGTAAATGCGCCGTGATCGCGCGACAATTGCCGCAAGCTGCGCTATACCCCCTGCCCATGCATGTTGTCACCGATACCAATGAACTGGCACGGACCTGCGCGGCTCTGGCGAAATCCGACTTTGTCGCGATTGACACAGAGTTCATGCGGGAATCGACGTTCTGGCCGGATCTGTGCCTGATCCAGATGGCGGCGGGCGGCGAAGAAGTGATCGTCGATACGATTTCCGAGGGGCTGGACCTTTCGCCCTTTTTCGATCTCATGGCGGATGAAAAAGTGACCAAGGTGTTCCATGCCGCGCGGCAGGATATCGAAATCGTGCATCACCTGGCGCAGATCATACCAATGCCCGTCTTCGACACGCAGATCGCGGCCATGGTCTGCGGCTTCGGCGAATCCGTCAGCTACGGAATGCTCGTGAAGAAGTTGCTGAATGTCGAAATTGACAAGTCCTCGCGTTTTACGGACTGGAGCCGGCGCCCGCTGACAAACAAGCAGCTCACCTACGCAATTGGCGATGTCACCAATTTGCGCGACCTGTTTCCCATGCTGAAAAAACAACTGGAGCAGAATGGCCGGGCCCGATGGCTGGATGAGGAAATGGCGGTTCTCACAAACCCCGCCACCTATGAAAGCCACCCCGAAGATGCCTGGAAGCGGTTGAAAATGAGAGGCCGCTCGCAGAAGGCACTGGGGGTGATGGTGGCCCTCGCGCAGTGGCGCGAAGAAGAAGCACAGTCGCGGAATGTGCCGCGCCGCCGTGTCATGAAAGACGACGCCATTTATGACATCGCGGCCCAGGCGCCAACGACCGAGTCCGAGCTGGAGAAGCTGCGCTCGGTGCATAAGGGGTTTTCACGTTCGGCAAAGGGCAAAGGCGTTATCGAGGCAGTGAAGGCAGGCCTGAGCCGCGATCCAAAAACTCTCCCCTCAATTAAAAGAAACGACCCCCTGGCCCCCGATGCGCTTGCGCTGCTCGATTTGCTGCGTGTTCTGCTCAAGGCGGCGGCCGGACGCCACGGTGTCGCGCCCAAGCTCATCGCCACGGCCGCCGAGTTGGAAGATATAGCCCGTAACGAGGAAGCGGACCTTCCCTCGCTCAAGGGGTGGCGCCGGGATTTGTTTGGCGCCGACGCCATTGCCCTGCGCCAGGGGCGCCTGGGACTCGCGGTTGAAAACGGGCGCGTCGTCACGTTCGAACGTGGCGAAAGGCCCCGAGGCAGGGATGACGGCGCCCGCAACACCGGCGAACTCCAGGACACGGCTGCCCGCAAGGCGTCCGATACCTGACCCCAGCACCTTATGCGGAGGCGGAAGCGTTTTCCCTGCCGGCGATGCGTATTCTGGAATCCACTCCCAGTTCCTTCGCAAGAATACCAAATCTGGAATCCAGCCGCTCGCCTGCCAGAGCTGCGAATTTTTTTGGCAGGGACAGGACCAGCGCGCCGTCATCATAGGAAAGAGGCGTCTTGCCGATAATGCCGGGCATGGCCGCGGAGATCATATGCGCGGCACGGACCGCGGCGCCGATGACGCGCGCCCTCGACAAAGTTTTTTCGTCTATCAGCCGATGAATTTCCGGAGAACTCTCGGCGGAGACAAGGCCCTGATTGCGATAATAGATGGACAATGCCAGAAAGGCCCTTCCAGGATGATCCAGACCCGCAAACCTTGCCTGAGTGATCATGCCGAGGGTCTGCGTACTGCGATAGTCGGGATGCGCGCGCCAGCCAATATCGGAAATCAGACAGGCCGCATATCTCAGTCGTTTTTCCTCAGGCGTTTCGGTCGGACCGGGAGACATGAACAGCGGATCCGTCCATTTGCACAATTCCCATGCATGGGCTGATGAGCGCGACCGCAGTCTCGCCAGTTCATCGCATGCCGCCAGGAGCGGATCGCGTTTTTTTTCTTCCTTCGTGAGTGTGGAATAGAGCAGCCCTTCGCGCACACCGAAACCCGAAACGATAAATTTGGACGGCGCCATGTATTTTATCAAACGCTCCAGCACCAGCGCACCATAGGGAAGCGTTTCGCGGCGCCCCCTGGAGATGACCGCAACGCGCTCCAGTGACGAGGGCGAGAGATGATCCAGCACACGCGCAAATGTCAAAGCCTCATCTATGGGGATCGTGTAGCCATGAATGACGCTGAGGGGATAGTGGACTTGAGCCATATGCAGGTATGCAAACGCACGCCATGTGCCGCCAACCGCGTAAAACGGAAGCCCTTTCCCTTTTTTCAGGCTATCCACCTTTTTCAACTCGGCATCGACGATTTTTCGCGCCCGCTCCAGATTGCCGCCGGAGAGGTCGATAAGACGCAAGCCTCCGAGCGGCAGCGTAACGCCGCCACTGGCGCCCTTCTTTTTGTCCAACCCGATAATTTCCAGGCTGCCGCCACCCAGATCGCCCGCCATTCCCGCCGCATCTGGAATTCCGCAAATCACTCCCGCCGCCGCAAGATGCGCCTCTTCCTTTCCCGAAATCACCGAGATATCGCAGTTCAGGACCCGGCTCGCCCGCGCCACGAAATCCGGTCCATTGTCAGCTTCGCGCGCCGCCGCCGTCGCGATCACCTCGCACCGGGCGGCGCCGAGTTGACTGGCGATGGCCCCGAAACGGCGCAAGGCCCGCAAGGCCCGTTCCACACCTTTTGCGTCCAGGGACCCGGTGCTCGCCAGCGAACGCCCCAGTCCGCAGTGGACCTTCTCGTTGAACAATGAAACCGGATTGCGCCTGGCCCCCTCGAAGACCACCAGACGAACCGAATTGGAGCCAATATCGATCACCGCGACCGGTTTCGCGACCGCCCGGTCCGTTACATCTGGTTCCTTCACCTGGTTCGGGCTCTCATCTCGCTACCGCGCAAATCGCGGCGGGATATTATCCTTCAGCGATTCGCCTCTGCCGGAAAGGCTCGGATTCGTCATGAAGTAATTCTGCGCGTTGAAGGGCTCTTCTCCTTCTCCCGGGCTGATCCGCTCCCAGGTGCCGTCGGGGAGATTCTTCCAGCTTTGTTCATTGTCCTTGATGTTCGCGACCATGATCTGATCGAGAATCTGTTCATGGACCGTCTTGTTGCGGATTGGCGTCATCGCCTCCACCCGCCGGTCCAGATTGCGCGGCATCATGTCGGCGGATCCCATATAAACCATGGCATCGGCATGGGGCAGCCCGTTGCCCGCGCCAAAACAATAGATTCGGGAGTGCTCCAGAAATCTGCCGATTATGCTTTTGACCCGGATGCGTTCAGACAGCCCGGGCACGCCGGGGCGCAGGCAGCATATTCCCCGGACCACCAGATCTATCTCGACACCGGCTTTGCTGGCCTCATAAAGCGTATCGATGATCTGTGCGTCGACAAGCGCGTTCATTTTCATCCAGATGGCGCCCGGACGCCCCGCCTTGGCATGATACATCTCCTCATGGATGTGGTCGAGAATTCGCGCCCGCAGACCGTGCGGGGACGCCGCCATGAATTGCAGCTCGACCGGCGCCGCGTAACCGGTCACGAAATTGAACACGCGCGTGACATCGCGGCCAATCGCCGGATCGGCGGTGAAAAAGGATAAATCGGTATAAATCCTGGCGGTCACCGAGTGATAGTTGCCGGTGCCGATATGGCAATAGGTTGCCAGATTGCTCCCCTCACGGCGGACGATCTGGCTCAATTTCGCGTGCGTTTTGTATTCCAGGAACCCGTAGACAACATGCACGCCGGCGCTTTCCAGATCACGGGCCCATTTGATGTTGGCCTCCTCGTCGAAGCGCGCCTTCAACTCGACAATCGCGGTGACGGACTTGCCCGCTTCAGATGCTTCCTTCAGGGCCTGAATAATCGGCGAGTCCTTGCTCGTGCGGTAAAGCGTCCAGCGAATCGCGACGACGTTGGGGTCCGCCGCCGCCTGCCTCAGAAACTGAAGCACCGCATCGAAGGATTCATATGGGTGATGAACGATCAGGTCCTTTTGACGAATGGCCGCGAAGCAATCCCCGCCATGCTCGCGGATCCGCTCGGGGAATCGAATATGAAATGGTTCAAACCTCAGATCCGGACGATCGGAGACAATGAGCTGGGCGGTGTCCGCCATGCCGATGAGGCCTTTTTGCAGGAAGACTTCACGGTCGGTGACCTCCAGCTTCTTGATGACAAAGCGCTGCAAACGCGCGGGCATCGAGGATTCTATCTCAAGCCGGATCACCGATCCCCGGCGGCGGCGCTTCAGCGCGGACTCAAACAGCAATACCAGGTCTTCCGCCTTGTCCTGGATTTCGATATCGCTGTCCCGCAGAACACGGAAGGCCCCCCGGGCCCTTACCTTGCATCCCGGAAACAGATGCGTGACGAAATTCGCCACAACGGATTCCAGACGGACAAACCGGATGCTGGCGCTGCCGTCTCCAGACTTCCGGGTCTCCTTGGGCAAACGTATGAAACGGTCGAGCTGACTTGGGATCGGCATCAGCGCGTACATGGTTTCGTCCTGTCCCTCACGGCTCAACTCCAGGCCGAGGGTAAAGCCCTGGTTGGGGATAAAGGGAAAGGGATGCGCCGGATCGACGGCAATAGGTGTCAGCACGGGAAAAATCTGGTTCAGGAACCGGTCTTCCAGCCAATCGCGCTCCTTGCCCGTCAGATTCTGTATCTCAATGATGCGTATCTCGTTCTTGGCCAGCTCATTCCTCAGCTCGACCCAGAGCTCCTGCTGCCGCGACGACAGCTCGTCCACCTCGGCGCCAATCCGGTCCAACTGTTCCGCCGGGGTCATGCCCTCCTGGCTGGGGGTGTCTATTCCCGCCAGGACCTGTCCGCGCAAACCGGCAACGCGCACCATATAAAATTCGTCGAGATTATTTGCCGAAATCGAGAGGAATCGCACCCGCTCCAGAAGAGGCTGATTTTTGTTGCCCGATTCGGCCAGCACACGGGAATTGAACTGCAGCCAGGAAAGCTCGCGATTGAAAAACCGCTCCGGTCTGTCCGACAGGTCTTCCGGTGCTTCGCCTCCCTCAAAGCTGACATGCGTAACGCTCATTCGGTACCCTTAACATCTGAATTCATTCAGACTGATATCGCTCCAGAACTTCACCGCAAAATTGCCGCGAGATTTTCTTTCCCGTGGCAAGCGCCGCCCGGTCGATTTCGTCGACAAGACCATTTGCCGCTTCCATCGAGCGTATCATACGCCGCGCAAGGAATTTGATCACTTGCGGTTCAACATTCAATTGCCGGTCGGCGAAATGCTTAAGAAGAACCGCACTCAGCAACACATCGTCCGGCGCACCGATCACCGCGACCGGAACGGCCCGGAGGCGCGAAATAAGGTCTGGCAATCGGATGTCCCACCGCGCCGGCGGCACGCGCGCGGTCAAAAGCAGCGACAGACCGCGCTGTTTGGAAAGATTCAACAGATGAAAGAGCGACTGCTCGTCAAGGTCCGAACAATCGAGGTCTTCGAGAATGATGGCGGCTCCGGGTGAGACTCCCGAGATGCGTGAAGCGTTGAGGCTTGCGGCCTCCCACAACTGGGCTTCGGCCTTCTGACGCCAGACATTGGCAAGATGACTCTTCCCGCACCCGCTTGGTCCCTCGATCAGATGCACGCGCTGCGCCCAGCCGGGCCAGGCGTCGATAACCTCGACGGCGGCCTCATTGCACGCGCTCACCAGAAAGTCATCCGCTCCCAGCGCGGGCCTGTGCGGAAGGTCGAAAACCAGTTGCTCACTCATTGAAATCACCGCAACCGCACGACACCCGCTAGCGCTTCTTCAAACCGGTTTTCGCCGAACCGTGATACACCGGACTTTGCAGATAGGTCTGCAAGCCAAACCTGACCAAAACACCAATTGCCGCGGCGGCGGGAACCGCCAGCAACATGCCGACAAAGCCGAACAGATAGCCAAATACGAACAGGGCAAATATCAGCCAGACCGGATGCAGCCCGATACGGTCGCCGACAATCATTGGCGAGAGCACATTGCCCTCGACAAACTGGCCGATGAGAAACACCGCCAGCACGGCGGCGACCCATTGCCACTCCGGCCAGAACTGGACCACGGCAACAGCGCCACCGACCAAAAACCCGACAACCGGGCCAACGAAAGGCACAAAGCTGATGATTCCGGCGCCCAAACCGATCAGCAGACCGAAATTGAGCCCGATCAGCGTCAGCCCCAGAACGTAGAACACGCCAAGAATAGCCAGCACCGTGATCTGTCCACGAACGAACCCCGATATAACTTCATCGATCTCACGGCCAATTTGACGGATTGTCTTGGCATGGTCGCGCGGCAGCCAGTCCGAGATATGCTGCATCATCCGGTCCCAATCGAGCAGCAGATAAAACGTCACGACGGGCGTTATGACAATCAGGGCGAGGAAATTCACGATTGCCAGACCCCCGCTCCAGACGGACCCAAGCACCTGACCGGCCCATCCCGTTGCCTTGCCGGCAAGTTCACTGAAGGTCCCGTCAAGTCCCAGATTCCCCCCTGTCCAGCGATCCCCGAACCAGCGCTCAAGGGTGCTGATGGACAATTCGCGCAATGACTGAAAATAACCCGGCAACCGGGAAACAAGGTCGATCAGCTGATCGACCAGCAACGGAAGGAGGAAGATCAGGCAAAGAATTGCGAAGAGGCTGAAAAAAAGCACGATAACAATCGTCGCCAAGAGTCGCGAAAGGCCCAGGGACTCCAGCCGGTCGGCGAGCGGGTCGAGAAAATATGCAATCGCGGCCCCGACCACGAAGGGGAGAAGAATATCGCGCAGAAGAGCGATGAGAAACAGCAGCAGGACCATCGCCCCAAGCCAGAATAAAGTTTGCTTGCTGGCGCTCATGACCCGGTGACCGTTTCCTTGCGGCGCCGGACTTGCTCCGCACCTGGAGAGTTGCGCTTAAGCGACCTTTTCTGCGGCGGGTCCTCGTAGGACGCCATAAATGTCAGCCAGTGTACCAGATATACTCCGGCGGAAAGTATGGTCAATCCGCCTGCAATCCACACAGTGGCATTGATGACGGACGCAAGGCCCAGCGAAAATCCCAGATTACCAAGCACCATCGCCGCCAGTATGATTTGCGCAACCGTATTGGCCTTGGAAACCAGAAGCGGGCGCATCGGAACCGGATGCGCCAGAAGCCAGGACAGGAGAATGGCGCCGATAATGAGAATATCCCGGGTCACGACGGCGATAACAAGCCAGACGGGCAAATGGGCGAATAGACCCAGAACCACATAAATGCTGACCAGAAGGGCTTTGTCGGCCAGCGGGTCCAGATAAGCGCCAAGTTCGGTCTGCCAGGCGTAGCGCTTGGCGAGATACCCATCCAGCCCGTCGGACAGTCCCGCGATCAGGAACAGCATGAACGCCGCCTGCATCCGCCCGTCGATCATGAGCCAGATGACCATCGGCACCAGGAATATCCGGAAAACGGTGATTGCGTTTGGAATATACAATTTATTGCCCCTGCCGGCCCGGCGCTCTGCCGGGTCGCATTTCAATACGCGGCGCGCCAGCTGTCAATTGCTGCGCAAAATCCATGAGTCGCCTCCTCCAAGCAATGCCAGCCCATGGGAACCCAGCGCCCGGGCAAAACGCTCGGCGCCGCCGGGAAACTGAAGTGACACTTGCGCGGTGCGGGCCGAAAGCGATTTGACGTCAAGCCCCTGCACGCCTGGCACCTTCGCAAGACGCGAGCGGACATCGCGCCATTGCGACATGCCGGAAAATTCCACGATCACGTCAATGGCGCTAAGCGCGGCCGCCGCTCCTGTTCCCCCGCCCGGCGCGCGACTCAGCTTCCACCGGCCTTCCAGGATGCCAAGCGTGAGCGCCGCGGCATTGCCCGCCGCGGTCTTCAGCCCGCCATTATACACCGGGTCATTGCGCGTCAGCGACAGCGACCCTGCCCGGTCGACGCCGAACAGGCGGGTGGTCAGATTCCTGCCGTCCGCGGCCGGTTCGGCGATCGCCAGAACCAGCTTCCGCGTTTTGAATTTTTCACGCAGGGCGACAAATTCCTGCAAATTTCCGCCCAGCAGGCCGGACAGGGATTCCATGGTGAAGGACGGTCCTGCGCGGGCGAGACGCACGGGCGTAATCGCATTGTTCAGATCGAGCCCGTTCCAGGCCGTTCGCCAGACATCCCGGCCGGTCTGATCTATCTTGCCCTTCTCGATATAGACCGGAAGCACGGCAATCGGCTCAGCCTGCTGATCGGTCACCAGGATGTTCTTGCCGGTGAGCAGCTTGCGCACATCGCCGGCCCGGAACCGGAAGTCCAGTGTCGCCAGATACTGGGTTGCGGAGTTGCGCTCGCGCCGGACGGAAAACCCCTCCAGCATATCGTCAATGGCTCCGGCCTTGACCGAGGGCAGCCGGTCGAAGCTGTTGAAGGGAGCAATCCGCCGGAGCAGTTTTTGCAGCGCCTGGCGCTTGGCCAGAACCAGCGCCGCCTTCTTGGCGGTGACGGCATCCTTGGCCTTCACATCCACGGTGAACTTGGCGATCGTGTAGACGCTTGCGCGCTGAGCCTGCGCGGTAGACGGCGCCAGCGCGAACAAGACGCCGAGAAAATACGCCGAATGCGCTTTGAGCAATATGGATTCGCTTCTCATGAGGTGAAGGATATACGCCAAAATCGGACAATTGAATGCTCAAAATCACCAATGCACGCTGCAAACCGGACTGTTGACATTTCCCGCCAGCGCTTCCATGGCGCTTGACGCGATGGCGCTTCACCTGAAAGTAACATGCAAAAGCTGGCTTCGGACCACCCCGACCCGAGTTGAACCCCATGGCAAAGAACAAAAATGACAAGCTCACCTATGCCGATGCAGGCGTGGACATCGATGCCGGCAACGCCCTTGTCGGCGCCATCGCCCCGATAGCCGCGCGCACGAAACGCGCCGGCGTCATGGGGGGGATAGGCGGATTTGGCGGCCTGTTCGATTTGAAGGACGCAGGTTTCACCGATCCGGTGCTGGTCGCCGCCAATGACGGCGTGGGCACAAAGCTGAAGATCGCCATTGAAACGGGCCGCCATGACACCATCGGTATCGATCTCGTCGCCATGTGTGTCAACGATCTCATCGTTCAGGGCGCGGAGCCGTTGTTTTTCCTCGATTATTTCGCAACCGGCAAACTGGACCCGCAAATCGCGGAGGAGGTGATTTCCGGCATCGGCGAGGGGTGCAAACAGGCCGGCGCGGCGCTGATTGGCGGGGAAACGGCGGAGATGCCGGGGCTTTATAAAGACGGCGATTATGACCTTGCGGGATTTTCCGTTGGCGCGGCGGAGCGCGGTACGCTCTTGCCGCGCCCCGGCATTGAAGCCGGAGACATCCTGATCGCGGTGGCCTCCTCGGGCGTTCACTCCAACGGATTTTCGCTGATCCGAAAGCTGGTGGAGACGATGGGAGCAAACTGGAGCGATCCCGCCCCCTTCGATCCCGGCGCATCGTTGGGAGACGCCCTGCTCACGCCCACGCGAATTTATGTAAAAAGCGTATTGGCCGCCATTCGCAAAACCGGCGCGGTGAAGGCGCTGGCGCATATCACCGGGGGGGGACTGACGGAAAACCTGCCGCGCGTGCTGCCAAAAGGTCTTGGCGCGCATATCGATCTGGGCAAACTCGCTGCACCACCCGTGTTCGGCTGGATTGCCGCACAAGGCGACGTGGCGCCTGAGGAAATGCTGCGCACCTTCAATTGCGGCGCGGGGCTGGTTATCATTACCTCTGCCAGCGATGGGGACGCTGTTTTGGCCAGCCTTGCCCAATCGGGAGAAAGCGCCATCCTGCTCGGGGAAGTGGAGAGCCGTGCGGGAGGAGACCCCGTGCGCTTTACCGGTGAACTGGACCTCAGCTCATGACTGCCCGCAAGCGGGTCGGAGTGCTGATCTCGGGGCGCGGCAGCAACATGTCCGCGTTGATAGAAGCATGTAACACACCGGAATACCCGGCTGAAATCGTTATGGTTATTTCCAACCGCCCGGAATCCGAAGGGCTGGAAAATGCGGCCCAAGCCGGCATCGATGAGAAAATTATCGACCACACAAACTATTCTTCCCGCGAAGCCTTCGAGAGGGACCTCGACAAGGCTCTGCGAGACGCGAAAGTGGACCTCATTTGCAATGCCGGTTTCATGCGGCTGTTAACGGAGGGTTTTGTAGAGGCGTGGCGCGACCGGCACCTCAATATCCATCCCTCCCTCCTGCCCGCCTTCAAGGGACTGCACACCCATGAGCGCGTGATCGAGGCCGGTGTGAAAATCAGCGGCTGCACGGTGCATTTTGTGCGCACGCAAATGGATGCCGGCCCCATTGTCGCCCAGGCGGCGGTTCCGGTTCTGGCCGGGGAAAGCGCCGAACAACTTGCCGCGCGCGTGCTCGAAGCGGAACACAAGCTCTATCCCCTGGCGCTGAAACTGGTGGCCTCGGGCGACGCCAAAGTCGAAGGGGAGCGGGTCATCCTCAGCGCCTCTCACGGGATTGGAAACACGCTTTTTGCGCCCGGAGCCAATTGAGCGGCATTAGGCCGCATCGCCATGATGCAGTGCAACACGCTAACCCTAGCCGATAGCCCATATGGACAATGCGAAAGGGCCAGTGCTACTAAATTCCACACAATTGACGGGATGTTACATCACAGGAATCCCGCCATACCGAACAGCGAATTTCCGGAAGATGGCTACTCACCACGCGACACGCAGCGCGTTACATTTAAAAAGCGTTGAAGGGCACTCCATGACAGCCGCTTATGCACATGATCACGGGCTCGGCGAAGAGCAGAGCATCTGGTTCAAACTCACGCCGCTGATGAACACCGAGAACCCCATGCAGTTTCTCATGAGGCTTTCGGAAAAGTATGGCGGGGTGATCCCCCTCAATCTGAAAAACCAGCGTGTGATTCTCCTGTCGGATGTGGATCACTTCAAACGTGTGCTGGTCGAGAACGCCGACAATTACACCAAATATTTTGACGGTATGCGCCCGGTGTTCGGCAAAAGCATGATCACCATCGACGGCGCCCTGTGGCAGAAAATCCGCCGGCCACAGCAGGCCGCGTTCCACCCGCAGAAATTCGAGGAATATTTCCCGTTCCTGATGGAGGCGATCCGCACCAAGTCGGAAATCTGGGCGGAATACGCCAAATCCGGCGAAACGGTCGAAATGGTCGAGCAGACCTGGACACTCGCCGCGGACATGGTTTGCAAGGCGCTGTTCGACCGGAAAATGCCGTTCAATCCGCATTTCGTATTCGGAATGGTGAAGACCTATACGGACGTGATGAACCACAAGGAAATCCGCCAGAAGAAGGCCGCCGGCGAACTTGATGACGTTAACGACGCCGAAGCCGCCAAGGCCATGAAACATTGGGGCGCGGTTCCCGACGAAGTTCTTGGTGCTCCGATCCTGCTGGACCGTGAGAAAACACTTCTGAAAATGATTCTGGACGCGGAAGCCGATCCGGACTTCCCCGAATTCGACCATCAGCAGGTGGTCGATGAAATGAAGCAGTATCTGTGGGCGGGAACGGAAACGACCGCGCTGACGCTCGCCTGGTGCCTCTATCTGCTCTCGCAAAACCCCGGAACGGCGGACAAAATCCGCGCCGAGGCCAACGAAGTCTGCGGCGACAAGGAACCGACCTGGGATCAGGTGGCGCAGTTGAGTTATACGCGCCAGGTGATTCAGGAGACCATGCGGTTGTATCCTCCAATCTGGGCTCTGATCCGGGTGGCGGAAGGCGACGATGTCATTGACGGCAACGAAATCCACGCCGGCGACAAGATCGTGATGTGCACCTATCTCGTCCATCACTCCCCGAATTACTGGAACAATCCTGAAAAATTCGATCCCGAACGCTTCTCGCCCGAGCGCATGAAAAAGCGCGTGAAATATTCCTACCTGCCCTTCTCGGCCGGAAAGCGCGCCTGTATCGGCGGCGCGCTGTCGCAGATCGAAAACATGCTGGCGCTGGTGACGCTGCTCAGGCGTTTCGATCCGGAATATGTGGGTGAGGTTCCGGCGAAAATTCAGTCGACCGTGACGCTTTGCCCCAAGGGCGGGCTGAATTTCAAGATTCGGGAGTTGGGTTAGGGCCGGTGCGCCTGATCTGACTTTTGCAACATATGTGACAGGGCGGAATCGATAGAAAGCGGCCGGAAATGAGTCCCTGTGTTTTCGGCTGAAGATGACCCATCTCGGTCATCAACTACCCGCCCCAAAGCGAGGCTCTCCAGTCCGATCCGGCCAATGCTTGTGGCAGCCTGCCTGAGCAGGTCAAACTACAGCGTCAACGTTGACGACCGTTTTCCCATCGGTCAGGAGAGTTTTTCTTGCCGTCTTGCGGGTGGCCTAGTTTCACTTTTGTTTCATGGGGACCATTTTGTATTGTTTCATGGGGACCATATTTATTGTCCCTGTTTTAGCGGGAACGCTTTTCTTGGGCTTGCCTTTAGTTGGGGCGATAACTTTCCCTGGCATGTTCAATGATTTTAAGGGGACGGGAGGGCGGTTTAATTCCTTCGGGGGGAGCGTCTTACCCTTTGGCCTGCACTTACGATAAATTGTGGTACATGTCTCTTTTTTCCGCCTAATGCAACCGTCAAGGGGGCCCGGTCCGTACTTGACCATGCCGTCACATTTTCCTGTAGCCTGATCATTACATTGTATTAAATCAAAATCGCAATCCGCACCAGTCTTTGACCCGAATACTTTCCCACCGCCGGCTGGTTTACCATGAGGATTTGGACTAACCTTTGCTGCTTCGGCTACATTCGAGGTAATTGCAAAAAGAACTGCTGCGGCAAGAATTGACTTCAACATTGAATTGTTCCTTTACCTTTGTAATTCCGAAGCACTTTCGGCGCGGACCGATGAACAGGGTTTAAATCATGGGCTATGAACTCGTCGTCAATTCCACGTTCATACGCCGTTCATGGATTTAATGGGTCCTGACCCTAGCGCAACAAACATTTCCAGGATTTTGGGTCGTTCCAATTCAACGCCTTCGCCTCGTATGCCTTATTACCGTACTGCAGCTTGCAAGCCTCTTTCACTACAACCGGCCTGCGATTATAAATACTTTGTTCACAGGCCCAGCCGCCAGCATGTTTTTGGATCAGTTTTGCTTTAAAAGCGCTGCCAAATTTCTTTTGGCACCAGGCCGTGAGGTTTACTCCTTTCATGGTTGGGGTCGTTGGTATCTCCTGTTTTTCAAAACATTTCCAAGACAACGGGTCGTTCCAATTCAACGCCTTTGCCTTGTATGCCTTATTACCGTATAGCAGCTTGCAAGCGCTTTCGACGGAAACAGGTCTGCGATCGCCAGCGCTCCTTTCACAGGTCCAGTCACCGGCAGTTTTCCCGATCAATTTGGCTTTAAAGCCAGTGCCATGTTGCTTTGCACACCAGGCTGTAAGATTTACGCCACCCAGCACCACGTCCCTAAATGTTGCTGCCTGAACCGAGTGGCCTGACACCATTAAAAATGCAGCAATGCCAAATAACTGAGACAGTTACTTGATCATTGGATTCCTCCGGTTTCAATAGGTGCCCATGTTTCAACGATAAAAACAATATTTTTGCGATCATGTACTAGTTCGGAATTAACCACCCCCGTCTGATTGGTCCGGTTTGCATGATCGAGGGGATTAGCAATTCCGGTACGGTTCAAGCGGTTTGGCCAATGTCCGGTGGTGGCACGAAGCTGCCAGAAAATTGTCGAACGCTAACGGATGAACACCGGACATCCATAGTGAGCGACTCCTTTCCTTTTTGCATCGCCCCTAACCGCCTTTAAATCCTGATCCACACGTGATTGTCGTGGAATGCCGCTCCGCCAAAGGGCGCGGGCGAGTCCGCGCCCGTCAGCGTGTTGATGCCCTCCCCGCCTTCGAATTTGTCGTTCTTCGGAATGGCCTCGACGATTACCACGCCCCTTTGCACGCCCTCAAAGGCCCGCGCGAGCAATTTGATTTCGCCGCGCGTGTTGCCCATTTTGATTCGTGCGCCGTCTTCAATCTCCAGCTCCGCCAGGTCATCGGGATGAATCATGGCCGCGGGCGCGCCTTCCTTCGCCTGCGACGTCGGAGTTTCGGTGAAGGTTGAATTGAGGTAGTTGCGCGACGGCGGAGTCACCAGGCGGAAGGGATGGGCCTCATCCGCAGCCTCGATCACCTCCCAATGGTCCGGAAATTCCGGGGCCTCCGGGCCGGAGGATTTGAACCCCGCACCGCGATAGGGAAGATTTTCCCAATCGGGCCGGAAGCGGAATTTCCCATCGGGCCAGCCAAACCCGTTGCGGAAATGCGCGGTGTCAAAATCGGGCTGGCAGTCAATCCACTTGTTCGCTTCAAGGTCTCCAAGCGTACCGTGTCCCGAAACCTGCAATGTGTGGTCGATCAGTTCACGCGCGGTCATCTTAAATCCGGGATGTTCCGCCTCCACCCGGCCGGCGAGCGCGCAGATGACGTCGTGGTTGGAGCGGCATTCTCCGGGCGGCTCGATCAGTTTGGGCCCAAGCAGAATATGCTGGTGCCCGCCTCCCTGATAGAAATCGTCATGCTCAAGGAACATGGTCGCGGGCAGCACGATATCGGCCAGTTGCGCGGTTTCCGTCATGAACTGCTCATGCACGCAAACGAACAGGTCTTCACGCGCGAATCCGGCCTTCACCTTACGCTGATCGGGGGCCACGGCCACCGGGTTCATATTCTGTACGAATAAGACGGTGACCGGCGGTCCCCCGCCAATATCCTGCCGGTTTCCGGTCAGCACGGCGCCGATGCGCGACAGATCGAGCACCCGCACGTCCGGGTCCTGGACATCCAGACCCTCGATCATGGTCTTGTCCCAGTGATAAATGTCCTTGTTGGAATAGAACGCCCCGCCCCCTTCATGGGCCCAGGCGCCTGTCACCGCCGGGATACAACTCGCCGCATGCATGTTGATCGAACCGTTGCGCGAGCGTGAAAACCCGTAACCCAGGCGGAAATAGCTGCGCTGTGTAACGCCGATAATCTTCGCGAAATCCTCTATTTCCTCAATGGAGAGGCCGGTGATTTTGCTCGCCCATTCAGGGGTTCTAGTTTTCAGATGGGTCTCGAACTCGCGCGGGCAATCCGTCGATTTTTCGAGAAAATCCCAATTCGCATGTCCGTCGCGAAACAGCACATGCATGAGCGCGCAGGCCAGCGCGCCATCGGTTCCGGGACGAATGCGAATGCGAATATCGCCCTGCCGCATGGTTGGGTTGTCATAGACATCCACCACCGCGATTTTTGCGCCCCGTGTCCGCCGCGCGCGCGCCGCATGGGTCATCACATTCACCTGGGTGGCGACCGCGTTCGTGCCCCACAAAACAATGAGGTCCGCGCGGGCCATTTCGCGCGGGTCCGGCCCCATGATCTTGCCGGCACCGGCCAGGAATCCGGTATCCGCGAGGGTCGTGCAGATCGAGGAGAACTGACCCGAATAGCGCTTTGCGTGGCGCAACCGGTTGATGCCGTCGCGCATCAACAGCCCCATGGTTCCGGCGAAGTAGTATGGCCACACGGCTTCCGTCCCATATCGGGCTTCAGCCTCCAGCATCTTCTGAGCCGTAATCGCGAGCGCATCGTCCCAACTGACCGGCTCGAAGTCGCGCGAGCCTTTTTCGCCCTTGCGCCGAAGGGGGGTCATCAGCCTGTCGGGGTGGTGAATGCGTTCGGCGTAGCGCGCGACCTTGGCGCAGATGACGCCAGCGGTATAGCTGTTGTCCTTCGCGCCGCGCACGCGCCCGATGCGATTGTCCTCCAGCAACTCCACCTCCAGTGCGCAGGTTGAAGGGCAGTCATGCGGGCAGGCGCTGTGGCCTATGGTCGGGCGGGCATCCATGGAAGTTCTCCAGACAGGCCCGCAGAATAGCATCGGACGGCTGTGAGGCCACTCTTTGCGGAGGCTCAATCCAGCAAAATGCCAAAATCCTTGTGCAAACCGGCTTTGCCTGCCTTGGTCAGAGTCACGGCGCGTGTTCCATCAACTCTGACAAGCCACTCCCTCGCTTCCAGTTGCTTCAGAAGTTCAGCGCCCAGCGCCCCGCCCAGATGGGGCGTGCGCTCGCTCCAGTCCAGACACCGGCTGGCAACCGCACGGCGCCCCTTGTTCAGGGATGCAGGATCAATCCCGAACTGTTTCAACCTGGCCCCGCCTTTGGGCGTAATTTCAAACACGCCGTTTTTCTCATTGAGAACGCCGTCCTGAATGAGTGACCGGGCCAGAGCAACCCCAACGCGCCCGGCCAGATGGTCGTAACAGGTGCGGGCAAAGCGCATGGCCTCATCGCGCGGCCCTGTCGGCCTGTGGCGCGGTGGCCCGTGCACCGCCAGATTCATGAGCGCCTCCAGCGCGTGCGCCACATGTGCGTTGGCGAGTCTGTAGTAGCGGTGACGCCCCTGTTTCTCGACTTCAATCAGTCTGGCCTCGGTCAGGCGAGCGAGATGTCCGCTCGCCGTCTGCGGCGTAATGCCAGAGGAATAAGCCAGCTCGGTCGCGGTCAGCGCCCTGCCATCCATAAGGGCCGAGAGCATGGTGGCCCGGCTCGGATCACCAATGAGCGCCGCCGCTTCGGCAATAAAGGGGCCTTCAGTCATGGTTCGGTTTTAACCGAAATATCATTTCTCGACAATGGATACATAGTTCGGTTAGAGACGAAATATCAGCGCAAACAACCACGCATCGGAAAATGGAAATATCACCGCAATGATTTCCAATCAGAACCAGCGCACCCAATCGCAGCCATTTGAGTTCGCATTGCTTGGCCTGCTCGCGCTTCTTTGGGGCGCGTCATACGGGCTCATAAAGGTTGGCGTCGAAACCATCACGCCGGTGACCCTTGTCGCGGTCAGGGTTTCGATTGCAGCAGGTATATTGTGGCTGGTTGTCATTGCGCGGCGGCGGAAAATTCCAGCGGGGTTCCCAATATGGCGCCAACTCACCGTTCAGGCTCTGTTTGGCTTTGTCATACCCTTCACCATGATCACATGGGGGCAGCAATATGTGGAAAGCGGACTGGCGGGCATTCTCAATTCGACAACACCGGTTTTCGTCTTCCTGATCACGCTTTTCTGGACGCGCCATGAACGAGTGACCTTGGAAAAAGCATTCGGCGCTCTCGCTGGTCTTGGCGGCATCAGCCTCCTGATAGGACTGGAAGCCTTGGCAGGTATCGGAGCCCATGTCGCCGGCCAGCTTGCGATCACCGGCGCTACTATCAGCTATGCAATTGCAATGATCTACGGCAAGCGGTTCAAGGGAATAGCGCCCGAGGCGACGGCGGCCTGCACGCTGACGCTTGCAGCGGTCATGCTACTCCCCGCCAGTTTCATTGCCGAGCGCCCGCTGGACCTCGCCCCCTCATGGACTTCCATATTTGCGCTCATCGCCCTGGCGGTATTTTCAACCGCTGGCGCCTTCGCGCTGTATTTTCGCCTGGTGAATACGCTCGGCTCGGTTGGCACCTCGAGTGTCTCCTATGCCCGCGCGGCAATCAGCGTGCTGATCGGCGTGGCTTTGCTGGGCGAGACATTCAGCTGGCAGATTGCAGCCGGGCTGGGGGCGGTCATCGTCGGGGTCGCGGCGATCAACGGGCAGTTATTTCCCCGATTCGCAGGCGCCCCTAAGGCATGAGCGGCAGATCGGTGTCGGCGGTTTTGACGCCAAATCCGGTCAGCATGCCATGCACCTGGCCGCGATGATGGGTCTGATGGTTGAACATATGGGTGATGAGCAGCCATCTGGGCCTGGAAAGTTCGCGCTCCGCGGCCCCTGAGTACCAGGTCAGATCTCCCTCAAGTTCCGCGGGCTCGATATCGCCGGCCCAGTCGGCGATGACCTGATCGAACGCGCCGCGCTCGCGCTTCAAATCCTCGAAAGAGTCATATTGCGACACCGAACCGGGAATGGCTTCCGATTGCGGTGCGGGTGTCCCGGTAAACCGGTGCATCCAGATCTGATCGCCCCACAGATGATGGTTGAGCGTCCCATGGATTGACTTGAAGAACGTGCCGCAGTCCTTTTTGCGGTCCCCATCGCTGAGCTGATCGCAGGCGCCGTAGATACCATCATTCATCCAGCTGCTATAGGCGGACATCTTCTGAACGTAGCCGGGTGTAATCATTTCGGTGCCCTACCCCACTATCTCGGACTCATCAAAACAAAGCGCGATCTCGATGGCAGCGTTTTCCGCGCTGTCCGAGCCATGCACGGAGTTGCGCTCGATATTTTCTGCGAACTCGGCCCGGATCGTGCCGGCACCGGCCTCTTCCGGGTTGGTCGCGCCCATCACTTCGCGGTTTTTGGCAACCGCGCCCTCGCCTTCCAGAACCTGCATCACAATGGGGCCGGAGGTCATGAACGCCACGAGATCACCATAGAAGGGCCGCTCCTTGTGTACCTCATAGAATTTCCGCGCCTGCCCCTCGTTCCATTTGACGCGCTTCTGCGCAATGACGCGCAGGCCCGCGCCTTCCAGCTTGGCGATGATCGCCCCGGTAATATTGCGCGCGGTCGCATCGGGCTTGATCATTGATAAAGTGCGTTCGAGTGCCATGATGATAAATTCCTTGTTTTTTTGGATTGATTTCGCTTGCCGTTCGGCTGTTGAGGGGCTTATAGCGGCCACCTTATACTCCCGCAACCATAGGGTCCGGACCCACCCATGCTCCACATCAACGATCTGACATACCGCATCGACGGGCGGCTGTTATTCGAGCGCACCAGCGCCGGCATCCCCGCGCGCCACAAGGTCGGGCTCGTGGGCCGCAACGGGGTCGGCAAAACCACGCTGCTGCGTCTGATATCGGGCGAAATTTCCCCCGATGACGGTGAAATCCGCACCCCCAAGAATGCGAGCATGTGTCACGTCTCCCAGGAGGCCCCCGGCGGTCCGGAATCGCTTCTCGAAACGGTACTGGCGGCGGACGCCGAACGCGCGGCGCTGCTTGAAGAGGCGGAAACGGCGCAGGAACCCGACCGGATCGCGGAAATACATATGCGCCTTGGCGATATCGACGCCCATTCGGCGCCGTCGCGCGCGGCGTCCATTCTCTCCGGACTCGGGTTTAACGAGCAGGAACAGCAGCGTCCCTGCGCGGAATTTTCAGGCGGCTGGCGGATGCGCGTCGCCCTGGCCAGCGCCCTGTTTGCTTCACCCGATACACTGCTGCTGGATGAGCCTTCCAACTATCTCGATCTGGAGGGCACATTGTGGCTGGAGAATTTTCTCAAGGCCTATCCCCATACGGTCGTGATCGTCAGCCATGACCGCGAGTTGCTCAACACCGCCGTGACCAGCATCCTGCACCTCTCACAGGGCAAACTGAGCCTCTATGCGGGCGGCTATGACGATTTTGAGGCGATGCGGCGGGAGCAGCAGCGCCTCGATCTTTCTCTCAAGAAAAAACAGGACGATGAACGCCGCCGCCTCGAAGCCTTTGTCGAGCGCTTCCGCTACAAGGCGACAAAAGCCCGCCAGGCACAGGCGCGGGTCAAGATACTGGAAAAAATGAAACCCATCGCCGCGCAGGTCAATGAGCGGGTCGCCGGCTTCCTGTTCCCCAACCCGAAAAAGAGCCTCGGCAATCCCCTGATACGCCTTGAGGAGGTCAGCGCCGGTTATGCGCCGGGCGAGCCGGTTCTGAGCAACCTCGATCTGCGCCTTGATGAAGATGATCGCATCGGGCTGCTCGGCGCCAACGGCAATGGCAAGAGCACATTCGCCAAACTTCTGGCCGGGCGGCTTGAACCTTTGTCGGGGCATCGAAGATGCTCCAAGAAAATGGTCACGGGCTATTTCGCCCAGCATCAGCTCGATGAGTTGAACCCGCACCAGTCGCCCTATAACCAAATTGTCGAGTTGATGCCCGACGCAACCGAGGCGCAGAAGCGTGCGCATCTGGGCAAACTGGGTTTCGGCATCGATACGGCGGATACACCGGCGGGTGATCTTTCGGGCGGCGAGAAGGCGCGGCTTTTGTTTGCGCTGGCGGCCTTTGAAGGGCCGCATCTGCTCATACTGGACGAACCGACAAACCATCTCGACGTGGACAGCCGCGAGGCGCTGATCCACGCCATAAACGACTATGAAGGCGCGGTCATCCTCATCAGCCATGACCGGCATCTGATTGAAGCGTGCGCCGAACGGCTCTGGCTTGTCAGGCATGGCGCCGTGACCCCCTATGACGGCGATATCGGCAGCTATCGCGATGAATGCCTGTCCGAACGCGGCGCCGGGCGCGCCAGACGGTCCGTATCACAAGGGGCGGGCCGCGCCGTCCGTGAATCGCGCCAGAAACAACGGAGCGAAAACGCTGCGTTGCGCGTTGAACTCGCGCCATTGAAAAAAATTATGACAAAGAAAGAACAGAAAGTTGAGGCCATATCGGGCGAGATAGCGGCACTCGATATACAATTGGGAGACATGGCGCTCTATGAAAACGACCCTGACAAGGCCACCCAACTGGCCCGGCAACGCGGTGAACTTGCCAAGGCGCTCGAATCTGCCGAAGCGAAATGGCTTGAGGCCAGCGAGGCCTATGAGAACGCGCGCGTTTGATTCAACATCCAGCCACACCCTGCTATAGGGCGCGCTGTTCTTGTCTGCTCAAATCAACCTGACATAAACGGAGTTCTGTAATGTTCGTCACTTCTCTCGCGCGGATCCTGCGCACTGTTATTCTGCCCGCTCTTTTTCTCATTACTGCCTTTTCCGGCGATGCTCGCGCCGGCGTCGACAGGGACTATCTGGAAACCAACAAGAAGAAATCCGGTGTCGTGGTGACGTCTTCGGGATTGCAGTATCGCATTCTGCGGGCGGGCAAGGGACGCCGGCCGGCCGCAGGCGATGCGGTGGAGGTCAACTACAAGGGCACGCTGGTCAATGGCAAGGTTTTCGACAGCTCATACGATCGCGGCCAATCCATCAGTTTCCCATTGAACAAGGTGATTGCCGGCTGGACGGAAGGCCTGCAACTGATGAAGGAAGGCGCAAAATACGAACTGGTTATCCCCGCCAATCTTGGCTATGGCGTATTTGGATCAGGCAGCTCAATCCCACCAAACTCAACTCTCATATTCGTGGTGGAACTGCTCAAGGTTCTTTAGTGCTAGCCCTGGTTTGATATCGGCCTATTTCACCGGAGCGATTTTTCGAGCCGGTCAAGCCGGAGCCGGTGGCGATCGTCAGTCAGAAGCCGCGCACCGCCAAGCACGGCCACGAATGCACCCAGCGCCGTCCCGCCGGCGATCAGGAACGTGATAAGCACCTGATATTTGGTCGCCTCCACCGGGTCGACACCGGCCAGGATCTGCCCTGTCATCATGCCGGGCAGCGAAACGATACCCGTGGCCGCCATCGCATTCACAATCGGCATCATGCCGGTTTTCAGTGACTGGCGTATCACGACAGAAAGGGCCTCAAAGCGCGTAGCGCCAAGCGCAATGCGCGCCTCAATGCTTGCGCGCTCGCGCTGCGCCGCCATGGTCAGGGTTTCCAGGCTCAGAGAAATTCCGTTCAGCGTATTGCCGAGGATCATCCCCAGAATCGGCAGCACCAGGCGCGGCGTATACCAGGGATCGGGACCAATAAGCACACCAACACCGAACAGCACTCCCAGCAGCCCCACAAACAAAAGCGTCGCGCTTCCCAGCCCATAGGCCCACCACCCTTTGTACCGGCGCGTCTGGCGCGCCGTAGCCTCGCGGGCCGCGAACAACACCATGATGAGCCCGAGGCCGATGGTCCACAGGGGCGAGGTCTGGGCGAAGATAAATTTGAGCACGAACCCGACGGCCATGAGCTGGATGGTCATTCGAAGTGCGGCGACCAGCAATGTCCGCTCAAGCCCGAGCCGGAAGGCAAATGACAGCAATCCATTGATCAGGATGAGGGATGCCGCCATCGCCATGTCCCAGTATGTGAGTGCGATGTAACTGGACTGAGTCATGCGCGGCCCATCCTCGCCCGGCCGCCGGATATGGTGAGCTTACGGGTGGCCAGGCGCCTGATCTGGGCGGGGTCGTGACTGACGAGAATGACGGCACGGCCCTTTTTTAATTGCCGCGCGATCACTCTTTCGGCTTGCGCGGTGGCTTTGGCGTCCAGAGCGCCTGTTGGCTCGTCCAGCAGCAAAACCGATGGCGCGTCAATCATGGCGCGGACGAGCGCCATGCGCTGGCGCTCTCCGGTGGAAAGCCGTGAGAGACCTTGATCGAGCTGGATGGTTTTCAAACCCAGCGTGGTCACGAGTTGGTCCAGCCCCTCGCCTTGAGAAAAATGCTCTCGCGGGGTTTCGCCCCACCAGCCGGGTTCCGCGGCCGCATAGCGCACCCGTTTACGCCACTCAGGGCCGGAAAACCCATTGCGCTCGGCGCCGTCCAGAAAAATCCGCCCCGCCACGGGATCAAGATCGGCCAGCGCCCGCAGCAAAACCGTCTTGCCCGATCCTGAAGGCCCCTGAACGGCAAGGCACTCTCCCCCGGCAACTTCGAAAGAGACCGGGTCCAGTCCGTAGACTTCGAGCAATTCGGCGCGAAGCACCCGGTATTCCCTTCTATCTCTTGGGCCGCGTATATTCGATACGGAAATGACGTACGGGGCAGCCCTTGCGATCGGTGTGGAAATCCTCGAACCCGACCAGCGTCAACCCCGTCTCAACGAGGCAGTCCAGTTCGCCGCGCAACAGCGGCCAGGGCGGCGGGTCCTCGGGTTCATCTTCATGCCGCCCCCGTCCCACGATCAGCAATGTGCCACCCGGCTTTACAAAACCCGCCAGCGCCTGGATGGCCGCTTCGCGAATTGGCGGACGCAGTGCCTGCAAGGTGTAGGTCTCATTGACAAGATCAAAGGCGCCCTGAAATTCCACCGGGGGATCGGCCAGATCGGCCGTGCGCCAGTCGATCCCGAGGCCGGGGAACCGTTTTGCCGCCCACCCGATCGCTGTTTGGGACAGATCGAACGCCGTGACCTCGAAACCCGCCTGAGCCAGACGCGCGGCGTTGTCGCCCAGCCCGCAGCCGATATCGAGCGCCCTTCCCCGCCGCCGGTTTCCGGACAATCCCTCCAGCCATTCGACGAATTCAGGGCGCGCCACTTCATGCCCCCAGGGAACGAGCGCCGCTTCGCCCTCGGCCTGGCTGTAAATGGCTTCAAACCAACCCATGGGATCGCCGCTCTCCACATAATGTTTCCTCAGCGCATCAGCGCGGCGGCGGCCCTCTTCCTTGCGCTCTTCGAGTTCATCGTCTGAGTTACGGCTCACGCTTTTTGCTCCCACCCGCCCTGCGCGCCCTGCTGCCAGTAGGTAACCTCGTGCCCGGCGTCTTTTGCATTTTTCCATTGGGTGCGGGCCTGCGCGAGCGCCGCCTCGTCACGGCCATCGAACAGATAGACCGCACGCTCGTATGCGGAAAGATCATCCGCATCGCAGCCATCGACAAAGAAGCGGACGGTTGCGCCATTTGGGCTTTCCGGACCGGAAGTAAGAAATATGGGCTGCTCATGCGCAGCGCCGTCGCTCGATGTGCCGTGGGGCAGAAAGGAGCCATCGCGATAGGTCCAAAGTGCCGCATCGAGCGCCTCGACGCGTTCGGGAGACCCCGCCTGGACGACCGCGCGCCAGCCGCGCTTGAGCGTCTTTTCCAGCAGGCCGGGCAGCACGCGTTCAAGCGGGGTGTGCTCAAGGTGATAGAAAAGAACCTCTGTGCGTTTGGCGTCCGGCATGATGGGAAAAGTTTTACAGGCTTCAGGACCCGTTGACAAAGGTCCTAGCGTTTCGATGCATAGGGGTTCTTGCTCTTGCGCATATTGAGCCTGATGGGCACGGCCAGCAGATCGAAAGCCGTCCGCAGCCCGTGCGTAAGATACCGGCGATAGGATTCGGGCAGTTTTTCCGCGCGTGAGGAAAACACGATAAAGGTTGGCGGGCGCGCATTGGGCTGGGTCATGAAGCGCAAACGGATGCGCTTGCCGCGCACCGCGGGCGGCGGGTGGCGTTCCTGCATCCCGGCAAGCCAGCGATTGAGTTCGGCGGTGGGAATACGGCGGTTCCAGACCTCGTAAATGTCCAGAACGGCTGTCATGAGTTTGGTCAGGCCATTCGATTTCAGAGCGGATACAGGAACGAGCCGCACTCCCCTGATCTGCGGCACGAGCCGTTCAATCTCGCGCTGCAACTCCTTGAGCTGCTCGCTCTTGTTGCCTACCAGGTCCCATTTGTTGACGGCGATAACAAGCGCGCGGCCCTCTCGCTCGACGAGATCCGCAATCTGCAAATCCTGTTTTTCGAGAGGCGCCAGCGCATCCACCAGCAGGATAACAATCTCCGCGAACTGAATGGCCCGCAGCGCATCGCCGACGGACAGATATTCAGGCCCGGCCTTGACCCTGGCCTTGCGGCGCAGTCCGGCGGTATCGAACAGCCGCATGTCCTGCCCCTTCCAGGACAACTCCACCGAAATGGAATCTCGGGTCAGCCCCGCTTCCGGACCGGTAATCAGCCGGTCCTCTCCCAGGATTGCATTCACCAGCGTCGACTTGCCGACATTCGGCCGGCCGACAATCGCGATGCGCAGCGGCCGGTCTTCGGGTTCGGCATCAATATCGCCTTCCGCATCGCGCGGGTCGCCCACGCCGCCGGAAATCTCCGCCCAGGCCGCTTCGATGGCCGCTTCCAGCTCGATCAAACCCTGTCCGTGTTCCGCCGAAATTGCGATGGGTTCACCGACGCCCAGCGAAAAAGCCTCATAACTGCCGCTCAGGCCGGTCCGGCCCTCGCATTTGTTGGCCGCCAGGATGACCGGTTTGCCCGAAGAGCGCGCCAGACCGGCAAAAAATTCATCCGCCGGAACGACGCCGGCGCGGGCATCCATGACGAAAAGAAGAATATCGGCTTCCTTGAGCGCAGCTTCCGTCTGGTCGCGCATCCGCGCCTGAATTGTGCCTTCGCCGGCTTCTTCAAGGCCCGCGGTATCGATCAGACGGACCCTCAAGGACCCGATGACCGCATCGCCCGCGCGCCGGTCGCGGGTCAGGCCCGGCGCCTCGTGAACCAGCGCGAGGCGCTTTCCGGTCAGACGGTTGAACAGGGTCGATTTACCCACATTGGGCCGTCCCACAATGGCAATTTTGGCAACCATAGGTCCCGGCCCGTGCTTGTTAGCTAGTTCAAGGCCAGCAGGCGCGCCTTGTCGGTGAGGACATACATCCGTCCCGCCGCCACGATCGGCGCGATAAATACCGGCGTGCCAAGATTGCGCTGGGTCACGATGCTTCCTGTTTTCGCGTCAACGCTGACCATGACACCTTCCACCGAGACGAGCCATAGCCGCCCCCCCGCAAGTATGGGTCCATTCCATCGCGACGTGGCCGGGAGCTCGGTCAGCCAGCGCACCCGGCCGTCCTTGCGCGCCAATGCCATCAACACACCGTTTATGTCGACGACATAAACCAGATCTCCCGCGGGCCAGGGCATCTGTGTACCCTGTACTGTTTTCGTCCACAGGCGTTCGCCGGATTTCAGGGATGTCGCGATCATGCGCCCGGAATGACCGACCGCGAAAACCACGCCCCGGTCTATGACAGGACGCGCGGGATCGGACAGAGAAGCAAGCGAAGAGCCGCCGCGCGTTCGCGACACGGATTCTGCCCAGATCTGTTGTTTGGCCTTAATATTGTAGGCAATAACCTCGCCTGACGGGTATGGGACGACCATCGTATCGCCGGAAACCGCGGGAGAGACATTGCTCAACAGCGAGGCGGATTCCGGCAACCCGCGGAATGTCCACAACTCCACGCCATCCACCGTGGAAAGAGCGTAGAGCTTGCTCTCGGAGGAAACGAAGAACAGATTTCCCTCGATCGCCGTCGGCGAAGAGCGAAGCGGCACGCCGATCTTGCGTGTCCACTCTACCGTGCCATTGTCCGCGTTGAGCGCAACAACGATACCAAATCCAGTGGTCACGAATATACGCCCGCCACTCGCGGCCATTCCGCCACCGAATCCTTCGTTGCCCTTCTCACTCTGCGGCGCAAGGCTCACGCGCCACAACCTCGATCCGCCGGACGCAGCGAAGGCCGAGACGACGCCCTCGGTATCCAGCGAGTAAATCTTGTTCCGGTAAACTATGGGACTGGCGGTCAGGCGACCCTCATCGCTGGACCCAGTGCCTATATCCGCGCTCCAGACAGACCCCAGTCCGCCGCCGAAGGCGAGATGTCCGGGCGCATTTGACGCCACACCGCCCGGCTGATCCCAGTCCGCATTGCTCCGCGGGGCCGGCAGGTTAACGGGTTTTTTCGCAAGCGAAGCGTCAACCTCGAATCCTTTCTGCGCCTTGAGGACGGAAATCCGCTCCCCCGGCAGCTTCTCCTCTTCCTTCTTGAACGGGTTAAGGCTCTTGGGCACACCGCCGCAACCTGCCAGCATCAGAGGCCCCAGCGACAGGGAAAGCAGAACAATCAGCGAGCGCAGTCCTTGAGAGCGCATCCCAGAACCGTTAATTGCCGGCCGGGGCAGGCGTGCCGGCGGACTGAACCAGAAGAGACAACATCATTTCCGCGCGCCTGCGCATATTGGCGGGTGTCTGTTCATCGCGCAGCATCACATTGAAATAGCGCTCGGCGATGGTCCTTTTACCCGTTCGAAAGGCGGACAGCCCAAGAAGCTCGCGCGCGGAATGACGCCAGTGATTGCCCGCGACGGCCAGCGCCTCGAGGCGTTTGCTCATTTCATCGAAGGGCGCGTCATCAAGCCGGAGCGTCGCGGCCTGAATAACGGCAAACCCCTTCTGGACCTTGTCGATGCCGGATTCCGACGCCAGCACATCATAGATCTTTACGGCTTCGCCCGATTTGCCGTCCTTCGCGTAAATGGCGGCGAGACGCAACCGGGCAAGATCTCGGTACCCGCTTGGCCCCTCATCGGCCAGAGACCTGAAGACTTCGATCGCCTCGGCGTTCCTGCCGTCCTCCAGCAGGGTAATAGCACCGATAAAACGCCCGCCCGCCTTGCTTGCCTGCTCGGCCGACCAGAAAGTCCAGTATTTGTAGCCGCCCACGCCCGCGACGATGGTGACCGCGCCACCCACAAACAGGAGGCCGAATTTGTCCCACAGCTTCTTGAGCTGGTCCTGCCGGACCGCGTCGTCGACTTCACGGATAAAACTTTCGTCACTCATAGCGCGACCCGCGTCCATTGCTGGTAAAAATCAGAATATTCCCGCACCCGGACCCACGCTCCTGCAAGTCCGGATTTTCGGCTCAATTGATACCGCGCCAGACGCCGTTAAGCAAACGGGGGAACGACGGGCTCGAATATTGGTTAACCGCGTAATTCCAGAGCTTAGCTGCCTGTCATTTTGGTCTTTTTCGTGACCGTTTTCGTGTCGCCCTTCATGCCATAAGTATGTTCGCTGGCCGGAAAGCGGCGCGCGCGCACATCATCCGCATAGGACTGAACGGCGCTTTCGATCGCATCGCCGATCTGCGCGAATTCCTTGACGAATTTTGGAATGCGCGGCGACAGACCGAGCATATCCTCCAGCACAAGAATCTGCCCGTCGCATTCCGCCGAGGCGCCAATACCGATTGTGGGAACCGGGCAGGATTTGGTGATCCGCGCGGCGAGCAATTCGGCCATGCCCTCCAGCACCACTGAAAATGCGCCCGATTCCGCGATAACCCTGGCGTCTTCCTCGATAGCCGCCCATTCATCGCGTTTTCGCCCCTGGGTCTTGAAGCCGCCCATGACATGCACCGATTGCGGGGTCAGCCCGATATGCGCCATCACCGGGATACCGCGCTCGGTCAGATAGTGGATGGTCTCGCCCATGCGCGAGCCGCCCTCGAGCTTCACCGCGCCGCAGCCGGTTTCCTTCATCACCCGCGCCGCATTGCGAAATGCGAGATTCGGGCTTTCCTCATAGGAGCCGAACGGCATATCGACGACGACCAGCGCGCGGGCAGACCCGCGGACCACCGCGGCGCCATGCATGATCATCAGATCCAGCGGCACGGGCACGGTGCTTTCAAACCCGTGCATGACCATGCCGAGCGAGTCCCCCACAAGCAGAAAATCCACGCAAGGGTCCAGAATCCGGGCTGTATGCGCATGATAGGCGGTCAGCGAAACGATTGGCTCTCCGCCCTTTCGCGCGGCAATATCGGGAGCAGCAATGCGTTTGACGGGCTTTTGTATCGACATGGGATAAACGGCCTCCATGTTGTACGCGGGTGAAATGCGGATGCGGTATCCGGGCAAAATCGAATATCCGCCCTTGATATAGGCTTTTTTTGCACTGCAATAAAGGCCCTGCGCCATGTGGTCCCGCCCAAACGATTTTTGCCATATTCCCGTCCGCGTCTGCTAGCCTCGGATCAATTGGCATCAATCCGCGAAAGGCATGACGGTGACACTGGACGGCAAAAAGGCCCGCAACGCATTGACCGCGCGCCGCGAGGAGCTGGAAAAGCTCAGCGAGGGGTCGGCGGAAGCGCGCGAGACCGTGACGCTGGATCAGGCCAGCGTGGGAAGGCTGTCGCGCATGGACGCCCTGCAGCAGCAGGCCATGGCGCAAGCCACCGAACGCCAGCGGGCCGTTGAGATTTCCCGCATCGAGAAAGCTCTGGAACGTCTGGATGAAGACGAGTATGGCGCCTGCGGCGAATGCGGAGAGGATATTGGCGAAAAACGGCTGGCAGTCGATCCGGCCGCGACCCATTGCATCAAATGCGCCGGGCGGTAGGCCGGCACCGAAATTCTCCCTCCCCTGGACAGGGAGGGATCAAGGGCGGGGTGACGGAGTAGATATTGGCTAGATCCCGTTTACACGGGGATTTCGATTGTTTGTTGATTCTACGCGACTCGAAACCCCCGTGAAAACGGGGGTCCAGAATAACAACCAATACCCCCCGCTCCTAACCCCTCCCCGCGAGGGGGAGGGGGAGAAGATGGCTTACATCAAATAACAATTTTCCTCACCCTACTCCCACTCAATGGTCCCGGGCGGTTTTGACGTGATGTCGTAGACCACGCGGTTGATGCCCTTCACCTCGTTGATGATGCGGGTGGCGGCGCGGCTCAGGAATTCATGGTCGAAGCCGTAATAATCCGCCGTCATGCCGTCCGATGAATTCACCGCGCGCAAGGCGCAGACGGATTCGTACGTCCGCGCATCGCCCATGACGCCGACGGTCTGTACCGGCAGCAGCACGGCGAAGGCCTGCCAGATGGCGTCATACAGTCCGGCTTTTTGGATTTCATCGAGATAGATGGCGTCGGCTTTTCGCAGGGTGTCGAGCTTTTGCTGAGTGATCGCGCCGGGAATTCGGATCGCCAGGCCGGGCCCGGGGAACGGATGGCGGCCAACGAATTTATCCGGCAATCCAAGTTCTTGCCCCAATACCCTCACCTCATCCTTGAAGAGCTCGCGCAAGGGCTCGACCAGTTTGAGATTCATGCGCTCGGGCAAGCCGCCCACATTGTGATGCGACTTGATGGTGACGGACGGCCCGCCGGTGAAGGACACGCTTTCGATAACATCGGGATAAAGCGTTCCTTGCGCGAGAAAATCGGCGCCGCCGAGCTTCCCCGCCTCTTCATCGAACACATCAATGAACAGCCCGCCGATAATCTTGCGTTTTTTCTCCGGGTCATCGACGCCTTCAAGGGCGCCGATAAACCGCTCGCTCGCCTCCACATGCACCAGCGGGATATTGTAGGACCCGCGAAACATCGAGACGACTTCATCCCCCTCGTTCAAACGCATCAGCCCGTGATCGACGAAAATGCAGGTGAGCTGGTCACCGACGGCCTCGTGGATGAGCACCGCCGCGACGGCGGAGTCGACCCCGCCCGAGAGGCCGCAAATGACCTTTCCGGCCCCCACGGCCTCGCGGATTTTGGCAACCGCCTCGGAGCGGAAATGCGCCATGGTCCAGTCGCCGGCGCAGCCCGCAATTTTGAGTGCAAAATTCGCCAGCAGCTTTGCCCCGTCCGGCGTGTGCATCACTTCAGGGTGGAACTGGACGCCATAGATGCGCCGCTCCTCATTGGCGATGGCGGCGAAGGGCGCATTGTCCGACGTGGCGACTACGTCGAACCCATCAGGTATGGCGGAGATTTTATCGCCATGGCTCATCCACACCTGATGCCGCTCACCGGGCGCCCAGATGCCCTCGAACAGCGCGCTGTCCTTTTTGACATCGACAAAAGCGCGGCCGAATTCGCGTTCACTGGAAGGTTCAACCTTTCCGCCTAACTGACCGCAAATGGCTTGTTCGCCATAACAGATTCCCAAGATTGGCAAACCGGCCTCGAAAACCATGCCGGGCACGCGCGGCGTATCGACCTCATGGACGCTGGCGGGACCGCCGGACAGAATGACGGCTTTCGGAGCGAAATCCTCAAACACCTCTTCCGCCTTCTGAAACGGCACAATCTCGCAATAGACCCCCGCCTCGCGCACCCGCCGCGCGATGAGCTGGGTCACCTGGGAGCCGAAATCGATAATCAGAATATGTTCGCTCATGGGCGGTTGTTATCGGAAGAATCCTGAGTCGGCAATGGCGGCGCTCCCTCGCCTGTCCGCCGCCCCATGACGGCGAAGAAAAACCCGTCGGTACCCGTGGAGGCCGGGGTCAGCGTGATCGTGCAACCGTCCGACGACCAGGGTTTCGAGGCCGCGCCGGAGAATAATTCTTCCCAGACTTCGCTTGCGGAAAGCAGCTCGAAATCTTCATGGGTCTCAAGAAAGGCGGACACCTGTCCTTCATTTTCCCGCGC
>QIGN01000035.1 GCA_003228955.1 Hyphomicrobiales bacterium | reverse complement strand
GCTTCGCCATCCGCGAGGGCGGGCGCACGGTGGGCGCGGGCGTCGTGGCGGAAATTATCGAGTAGGGATGTTTGAAAATACCGGTGGCGCCGTAGAGGGGCCGCCGGTTTTCTTCACAAGGGAAACGACATGCAAAGCCAGAATATCCGGATCCGGCTCAAGGCCTTCGACCATCGTATTCTCGATGTGTCGACCAAGGAGATTGTGAACACGGCCAAGCGCACCGGCGCGGAAGTCCGCGGGCCCATCCCCTTGCCGACCCGGATTGAGAAATACACTGTCAACCGGTCGCCGCATGTCAACAAGAAGAGCCGCGAGCAGTTCGAGATGCGCACCCATAAACGCCTGCTCGACATTATCGATCCGACGCCGCAGACGGTGGACGCGCTGATGAAGCTCGATCTTGCTGCCGGTGTCGACGTGGAAATCAAACTCTAGCGCCGGCGTTTCGGCGAATTTGGAGACGAAGCGATGCGCTCAGGCGTGATTGCAAGAAAAGTTGGAATGACCCGCATCTTTACCGATGCCGGGGAGCATATTCCCGTGACTGTATTGCAGTTGAACAAATGCCAGGTGCTCGCGCAGAGAACGCAGGAAAAAAACGGCTATACGGCTGTGCAGCTTGGCTCCGGAATGGCCAAGGTCAAGAATGTGTCGCGCGCCGAGCGGGGTCATTTTGCCCGCGCCAAGGTCGAGCCGAAAAGCCGCGTCGCGGAATTCCGCGTCAGTCCCGAGAATTTAATCGATATCGGCGCGGAGATTACCGCCGACCATTTTCTCGAGGGGCAGTTCGTTGATGCTAGCGGGACCAGCGTGGGCAAGGGCTTTGCCGGCGCGATGAAGCGCCATGGATTCAAGGGGCTTCGCGCAAGTCATGGCGTGTCCATCTCCCACAGGAGCCACGGCGCAACCGGTCAGTGCCAGGATCCCGGCAAGGTCTTCAAGGGCAAAAAAATGGCTGGCCAGATGGGCAACAAGCAGTGTACGGCGCTCAATCTGCGCGTGGTCAGGACGGATGTGGAGCGCGGGCTGATTTTGGTTCGCGGCGCGGTTCCGGGGGCCAAGGGTGGTTGGGTTCTTTTGCGCGACGCGGTGAAGAAACCCCTGCCGGATGGCGCCCCGACACCCGGCGCGTTCCGTGGCGGAAACGGTGGCTCGAAGGCCGCCGCCGATGCACCTGCTGAAGAAACGCCCGAGGCTGAAACGCAGGACGAAGGCGCGGCTGACAATACGCCCGGCCAGGAAAAGGGTCAGGACAAATGAAGGCGGATGTTACAACATTGGAGGCCAAGAAGGCCGGCACCGTCGATTTATCCGACGATGTTTTTGGACTTGAACCCCGCGCGGATATTCTGCATCGCATGGTGCGCTATCAACTTGCCAAACGGCGCGCGGGCACCGTGTCCGTGAAGGATCGCTCGCAGATAACCGGCAGCACGGTGAAGATCATGAATCAGAAGGGGTCCGGGCGCGCACGGCATTCGACCCGCAAGGCCAATCTGTTTCGCGGCGGTGGAAAAACCTTTGGTCCCAAGCCGCGCGATCATTCGATATCATTGCCCAAAAAGGTGCGAGCGCTGGCTTTGCGTCACGCCTTGTCGGCCAAGGCGAAGTCAAACGAACTGATCGTGCTTGAAAAGGCGGAAATGAAGCAGCCCAAGACCGGTGGCCTGAAGAAGAAACTCAAAAAGCTGGGTCTGGATTCGGCGCTGATTATCGATGGCGCGGAGCTTGAGAAGAACTTCTCGCTTGCGGCGCGCAACATTGTCGGCATCGATGTGCTGCCGGCTCAGGGCATCAATGTCTACGATATTCTGCGGCGCGAAAAGCTGGTTTTGACCAAGGCGGCCGTTGAGGCATTGGAGGCGCGTTTCAAATGAACCTCCTGAATGCATATGACGTGATTTTAAGCCCCTCCATCACCGAGAAATCGACACTGGTTTCGGAGCATAACCAGGTCATTTTCAACGTGCGGCGCACGGCCACCAAGCCGGAAATTCATGCCGCGGTTGAGAAACTCTTCAATGTGAAGGTCAAGGCCGTGAATACCCTGAACCGGAAGGGCAAGGTCAAACGGTTCAAGGGCGTTATCGGCCGCCGTTCAAATGTCAAAAAGGCCATCGTGACGCTTGAAGAAGGCCAGAGCATCGACATCACGACCGGGCTGTAGGGACGAAGTAGAACAATGGCGCTGAAGACATTCAAACCAATGACGCCGGGGCAGCGGAATCTCGTTCTGGTCGATCGCGGTCATCTGTGGAAGGGGCGGCCAGTCAAGGCCCTGACGGAAGGCCTGACCGGCAAGGGCGGCCGCAATAACGCCGGGCGCATAACGGCGCGCCGGCGTGGCGGTGGCCATAAGCGGCTCTACCGGGTGGTCGACTTCAAGCGCGGCAAGGCTGATATGCCGGCAACGGTCGAGCGGATTGAGTATGATCCCAACCGCTCCGCCTTTATCGCGCTGCTGCGTTATGAAGATGGGGAACTGAGCTACATTCTGGCGCCCCAGCGTATTTCCGTTGGCGACACGGTCATTTCCGGCGAGCAGGTCGACGTCAAGCCCGGCAACGCCATGCCGCTGGGCAACACTCCGATTGGCACCATCGTGCACAATGTGGAAATGAAGCGCGGCAAGGGCGGCCAGATCGCGCGTGCCGCGGGCACTTATGTCCAGCTTGTCGGGCGCGATTCGGGATATGCCATTCTGCGGCTGAATTCAGGCGAAACGCGCATGGTGCGCGCCGAATGCATGGCGACGGTTGGCGCGGTATCCAATCCTGATAATTCGAACATCAAGCTCGGCAAGGCGGGGCGCAAGCGCTGGATGGGCAAGCGCCCTTCCGTGCGCGGCGTGGCCATGAATCCGGTCGATCATCCGCACGGCGGCGGCGAGGGGCGCTCATCTGGCGGCCGTCACCCGGTCACCCCGTGGGGCAAGCCGACCAAGGGCAAGCGCACGCGCTCGAACCGCCGTACCGACAAACATATCGTGCGCAGCCGTCATCTGCGCAAGAAGAGATAAAGGAGCACACCGGTGTCACGTTCGGTTTGGAAAGGCCCGTTTGTCGACGGGTATCTGCTCAAGAAAGCAGACGCAGCGCGCGCAAGCGGCTCGAATGCGGTGATCAAGATCTGGAGCCGCCGGTCAACCATTCTGCCGCAGTTCGTGCGGCTGACCTTTGGCGTGCACAACGGACACAAGCATATTCCTGTGCTGGTGACCGAGGACATGGTTGGGCACAAGTTTGGCGAGTTCGCGCCGACGCGCACCTATCATGGTCACGCATCCGACAGGCGTGCGAAAAGGGGTTAGTGGCGATGGGCAAGGCAAAAAGAGAGCGCGTATTGCCCGAGAATGAGGCAAAGGCGGTGACGCGTTTGCTGCGTGTCTCGCCGCAGAAGCTCAATCTTCTGGCGCAACTCATTCGCGGCAAGAAGGTCGAAAAGGCTTTGGCCGATCTGACATTTTCGCGCAAGCGCATCGCTGCTGAAGTGAAGAAGACGCTCCAGTCGGCAATTGCCAATGCGGAAAATAATCATGATCTGGATGTGGACGCCCTGGTCGTGTCCCAGGCTTTTGTCGGCAAGAATCTGGTGATGAAACGCTGGAAGCCGCGTGCGCGCGGCCGTGTCGGCCGGATCATCAAGCCGTTTTCGCAGTTGACCGTCGTGGTCAGGCAAATCGAGGAGACCGCTTAAATGGGTCAGAAGGTAAATCCGATCGGCCTGAGGCTCGGCATCAACCGGACCTGGGATTCGCGCTGGTACGCGGACAAAGGTGAATATGGCAAGCTTTTGCACGAAGACATCAAGATCCGGAACCACGTCCTGAATGTGCGCAATCAGGCCGGCATTTCAAAAGTCGTGATCGAGCGGCCGCACAAGAAATGCCGGATCACGGTGCATACCGCCCGGCCGGGTATATTGATCGGCAAAAAGGGCAGCGACATCGAAAAACTGCGTTCGAAACTTTCTTCCATGACGGAGTCCGAGGTGCAGCTGAACATCGTCGAGGTGCGCAAGCCCGAGGTCGACGCGACGCTTGTCGCCGAGGGCATCGCGCAGCAGCTTGAGCGCCGTGTCGCGTTCCGCCGGGCCATGAAACGCGCGGTGCAATCGGCCATGCGCCTGGGCGCGCTGGGTATTCGCATCAATTGCGCCGGGCGCCTTGGCGGCGCGGAGATCGCGCGCATGGAGTGGTACCGGGAGGGGCGTGTCCCGCTGCATACCCTGCGCGCAGACATCGACTATGGGACGGCGCTGGGCCGTACCGCATACGGGATTATCGGAATCAAGGTCTGGGTCTTCAAGGGCGAAATCATGGAGCATGATCCCATGGCGCATGAGCGCAGGGCCCTTGAGTCGCAGGAAGGTGGACGTATGCGCCGCGACGAACCGGCGCGCAAGTAAACCTGAGCGGGAAATGAGCAAGAGGATTTAGGGAAAGATGCTGCAACCGAAGCGGACAAAGTATCGCAAGATGCAGAAGGGCCGCATCAAGGGCGTTGCCAAGGGCGGCTGGTCGCTGAACTTCGGGTCCTATGGCCTGAAGGCGCAGGCTCCATCGCGCGTTACGGCCCGGCAGATCGAGGCGGCCCGGCGGGCCATGACGCGTCATATGAAGCGTGCGGGCCGCGTCTGGATTCGCATCTTCCCCGATGTGCCGGTTTCGAAAAAGCCGACCGAGGTGCGTATGGGCAAGGGCAAGGGTGTTCCCGAGTTCTGGTGTGCAAAGGTGAAGCCGGGCCGGATCATGTTTGAAGTCGATGGTGTGCCGGACGTGGTGGCCCGCGAAGCGCTGCGGCTCGCGGCGGCGAAATTGCCGCTCAAGACAAAAATTGTCGTGCGGCTGGGCGAAGCGTAGCGCGCGCTGTTGAGGATGTTGAAATGAAGCCGAGTGACGTGAGAGACCAGACGCCGGATCAGCTTGATGACGAGCTGCTGAGGCTGAAAAAGGAGCAGTTCAATCTGCGTTTTCAGGCGGCAAGCGGTCAGTTGCAGAATACCGCCCGTGTGCGTCAGGTTCGCCGCGATATCGCGCGGATCAAGACTATCGGTCAGGAAAAACGGGGCGAGGCCGCGGGCGCGGCCTCAAAAGGATAGGAGCCCATGCCAAAAAGAATCTTACAGGGCGTAGTCGTTAGCGATGCAAACGACAAAACCATTGTCGTGCGGGTCGAACGGCGTTTCACCCATCCGCTCTACAAGAAAGTGGTACGGCGGAGCAAGAAATACCACGCTCATGACGAAGCCAATTCGGCAAAGGTGGGCGACAAGGTGCGCATTCAGGAATGCCCGCCGATTTCGAAAAACAAATGCTGGACGCTGGTTGCGGCTTGACCGCGGGCGAAGAATAGGACGTTCCGCCGGCGAGGCTCGCCAGAGGAGCCAGGACTGGCGGGACGCCAGAAGGAATAAAGGGCAAGTGCCATGATACAGATGCAAACCAATCTCGATGTCGCCGATAATTCCGGCGCGCGCCGGGTGCAGTGCATCAAGGTGCTCGGCGGTTCCAAGCGCAAATATGCTTCTGTCGGAGACATCATTGTTGTCTCCATCAAGGAGGCGATCCCGCGCGGCCGCGTCAAGAAGGGCGAAGTGATGCGGGCGGTCGTGGTGCGCACCGCCAAGGGCGTGCGGCGCGCCGACGGTTCCCTTATCCGTTTCGACCGCAATGCCGCGGTTCTGGTCAACGCCCAGGGCGAGCCGATCGGCACGCGCATCTTTGGCCCCGTCACACGTGAATTGCGCTCCAGGAAGCACATGAAGATCGTCTCTCTGGCGCCGGAGGTTCTGTGACAATGGCCAAGCTGAAGATCAGGAAGGGCGACCATGTCGTGCTCCGCACGGGCAAGGACAAGGGGAAGCATGGCGAGGTACTGAAAATCATGCCGCGCAAAAATCTCGCCCTTGTAAGCGGTGTAAATTTTGTCAAGCGCCACCAGAAACAAACACCGGAACAGGATGGCGGCATAGTGAGCCGCGAGGCACCGGTGCATATTTCCAATCTGGCGCTGGAAGATCCCAAGGACGGGAAACCGACCCGTGTCGGCTTCAAGACTTTAGAGGATGGCAGGAAGGTGCGTTTTGCAAGGCGCTCCGGGGAGGTGATCGATGGCTGACGCCTATGAACCGCGCCTCAAGAAACTCTATGGCGAGACGCTGCGCGATGAGATGGCAAAGGAGTTCGGCTATGCCAACCCCTTGCAGATACCCGGCCTCGCCAAGGTGGTTCTGAATATGGGTATTGGCGAAGCTGTCGCAGATTCCAAGAAAGTGCAGGCCGCCGCCGATGATCTGGCGCTGATCGCCGGGCAGAAGCCGGTCATTGTGAATGCGCGCAGATCCATCGCCACCTACAAGTTGCGCGAGGGTATGCCGATTGGCGTCAAGGTCACATTGCGCAAGGACCGTATGTTCGAATTCGTGGACCGGCTTGTGACAATCGCCCTGCCGCGCGTGCGTGACTTCCGCGGCCTGAACCCGAAGAGCTTTGACGGGCGCGGCAACTTCGCAATGGGTATCAAGGAGCACATCGTGTTTCCGGAGATCGACTATGACAAAGTATCCGATATCTGGGGCATGGATGTGATCGTGTGCACGACCGCGCAAAATGACAATGAAGCGAGATCGCTTCTCGAAGGATTCAATTTTCCGTTCCGGACCTAGGGAACAAGGAGACCAAGGAATGGCCAAGAAAGGCTCAATCGAGCGTAACAACAAGCGGCGGCGTCTGGTGGCCAAATTTGCCGCCCGGCGCGCCCGTTTGAAAGAAATCGCCAATGACCGGAACCTGCCGGCGGAGGAGCGTTTCGCGGCGCGGCTGAAACTGGCTGAGCTTCCGCGTAACTCGGCACCGACACGTGTTCGCAATCGTTGCGACGTGACGGGCCGCCCGCGCGCCTATTACCGCAAGCTCAGAATGTCGCGGGTATCGCTGAGAGATATGGCATCCCAGGGGCTGATCCCGGGAATGGTAAAGTCGAGCTGGTAGGAGAACGCGTCCAATGACGATGACAGACCCACTTGGGGATATGCTGACCCGGATACGCAACGCACAGATGCGCAGCAAATCCAAGGTCGCGACCCCCGCTTCCAGGCTCAGGGCGCGTGTGCTCGATGTGCTTCAGGAGGAGGGGTACATTCGCGGCTATGCCCAGGTCGATTATGACGGTGGCAAGTCAGAATTGGAAATCGAGTTGAAATATTACGATGGCCAGCCGGTCATCCGGAAACTGCAGCGCGTGTCGAAGCCCGGCCGGCGGGTCTATTCGTCGGTGCGCGATTTGCCGACCGTAATGAACGGGCTGGGAGTTGCAATTTTGTCTACGCCCAAGGGCGTCATGTCGGACACCAAGGCGCGTGATGAGAATGTCGGCGGTGAGGTTTTGTGCAGCGTATTTTAGCCGCGCCCTTGAGGTGCTGACGCCGCGGAGAAGCAGAGGTTTAGGTTATGTCTCGAACTGGAGCAAAAGCGGTTGCCGTGCCTGACGGCGTCAACGCATCGATCGACGGTCAGCAGGTTTCCGTCAAGGGGCCGAAGGGTGAGCTTTCCATCATGCTGGCCGATGACGTTGAAGCGCGGATGTCGGATGGCGTTATCAAGGTCGTTCCGCGCGGCGAGGGCAAGCGCGCGCGCTCCATGTGGGGTTTGTCGCGCACGCTGGTTGCCAACCTGGTGGACGGGGTTACCGGGGGCTTTGAGAAATCACTTGAGATAATCGGTGTTGGCTACCGGGCGCAGGTGAAGGGAAGGAATTTGCAATTGCAATTGGGGCTGAGTCACGATGTCGTATTTCCCATTCCCGAAGGGATTGACGTGAAGTGCCCCTCGCAAACCTCGATCATTGTTTCGGGTATCGAGAAGCAGAAGGTCGGCCAGGTCGCGGCTGAAATACGCCAGTTCCGCCCGCCAGAACCTTACAAAGGCAAAGGCATCCGGTATGTGGGTGAATATGTCTTCCGTAAGGAAGGCAAGAAGAAATAGCGGAGCCAGATGATGAACCTTAACAAGAACAAATATGACCAGCGCGCCAACCGTGTCAGGCGGGCATTGCGGCGTGTCGCAAAGGGCCGGCCGCGCCTTTCCGTATTTCGTTCCTCCAAGCACATCTACGCGCAGGTTATTGATGATGCAGCAGGAAAGACACTTGCCGCTGCATCAAGTCTCGACAAGGATTTGCGCAAGTCGTTGCCCAAGGGCTGCGACAAGGGCGCGGCTGAAAGCGTCGGGAAACTGGTTGCGGAGCGCGCGGTCAGCGCCGGGGTCAAGAATGTAGTTTTCGACCGTGGCGGATACCTCTACCACGGCAGGGTCAAGGCCCTGGCGGATGCCGCCCGTGAAGGCGGATTGAAGTTTTAGGGCTCTAGAATTTTTAGAAGGAACACGAACAGTGGGACGCAGGCCAGGACAACAGCGCGGACGCCAGCAACGCGGGGGCCGCGACGATCGCGACAATGAGTTTGTCGACAAGCTCGTGCACATCAATCGCGTTGCAAAGGTCGTCAAGGGTGGCCGGCGTTTCGGTTTTGCCGCCCTTGTCGTCGTCGGCGATCAGAAAGGGCGTGTCGGTTTTGGCCATGGCAAGGCTCGTGAGGTGCCCGAAGCCATTCGCAAGGCCGCCGATGCCGCCAAGCACAACCTCATTCGCGTGCCGCTGCGCGAAGGGCGTACCCTGCATCACGATGTGATTGGGCGTCATGGCGCGGGGCGTGTTGTGTTGCGGGCCGCGCCTCCAGGCACCGGCATTATTGCCGGCGGGCCAATCCGCGCGGTGTTCGAGACCCTGGGTATTCAGGATGTTGTCGCGAAGTCTCTGGGCAGCTCCAATCCGTACAATATGGTGCGGGCGGCCTTTGATGCTCTGAAACACGAAGACAGCCCGCGCGGGGTCGCCGCACGGCGCGGCAAGAAGGCGAGCGAGATTGTAGCTCGCCGCCGTGACGGAATTGATTCTCCAACCGCCGCCGCTGACGCTTAAGCCGAGTGCTGCGAAGGGACAAGGAACAATGGCTGATAAAAAGACTGGCAGAACCGTGACGGTCGAACAGATCGCAAGTCCGATCCGCCGGCCCCGGGACCAGCGGGCCACGCTTGTGGGCCTTGGTCTGAACAAGATCGGGCGGCGGAGTACATTGAACGATACGCCGCAAGTGCGCGGCATGATCGACAAGGTCCAGCATATGGTCCGCGTTGTAGACGAGACGGCTTAGGGTATTAAGGTTTATCGCTATGCGACTGAATGAACTGAGAGACATTCCCGGCGCCACGCGCGCGCGCAAGCGCGTCGGACGCGGACCCGGCTCGGGCAAGGGCAAGACGGCTGGGCGCGGTCACAAGGGCCAGAAATCCCGGTCGGGCGTTGCGATCAAGGGCTTTGAGGGCGGGCAGATGCCGATCCACCGCCGCTTGCCCAAGCGCGGCTTCAACAATCTTTTTACCAAGGATTTCAATGAAGTGAATGTGGGCCGGCTGCAAGCGGCAATTGAAAAGAAAACGCTGGATCCAAAGAAACCCGTCACGGTTGAAGCCCTGTTGGCGGCGGGCATTATTCGCCGCGCCAGGGATGGTGTGCGGTTGCTGGGTCAAGGAGATTTGAAGACCAAATTGTCACTTGAGGTTACCGGTGCGTCGGCAGGTGCGGTAAAAGCAGTTGAGAAGGCTGGTGGCACGGTATCACTTGTTGAAATGCCTAAACGTGCGGTCAAATCGAAGCCGCCGGAAAGCAAGGATAAAATAAAGACCACGGCGAGACAATCGGATGAGGCCGGTGTGAAGAAGGCGAATGCGCCATCTGCCGGCGCCAAGCCGGCGGCAAAGTCGTCCGGAAAACCTTCATCCAAATCGCCATCCAGGACGGCGAAAAAGGATTCTTCTTAGGAGGCGGGCAGGGCATGGCCCCGAGGCCGTCCCAAACCGCTGGAGCGAATAAATGGCATCTGCTGCAGAACAACTGGTTCAAAACCTGAATTTCTCTGCTTTTTCAAAGGCGACAGAGCTTAAGAAGAGAATCTGGTTCACTCTCGGTGCGCTGCTGATCTACCGGTTGGGCACCTACATTCCGCTCCCCGGGATCGATCCTCAGGCTCTTGCTGACATCTTCCGTCAGAACTCATCCGGTATTCTGGGCATGTTCAACATGTTCGCCGGCGGCGCCGTCGGGCGCATGGCAATCTTCGCGCTCAATATCATGCCGTATATTTCGGCGTCGATTATCATGCAGCTCCTGACGACCGTCTCGCCTCATCTTGAGCAACTGAAGAAAGAGGGGGAGCAGGGACGAAAGCAGATCAATCAATACACCCGCTATGGCACCGTGGTCCTTGCCGCGCTGCAGGGGTATGGCATTGCCGTGGGCCTTGAAGGGGCGGGCAATGTGGTCGTGGAGCCGGGCGCGTTCTTCCGGCTGACAACCGTGATTACGCTGGTTGGCGGCACGGTGTTCCTGATGTGGCTGGGCGAACAGATCACCGCGCGCGGCATCGGCAACGGTATATCGCTGATTATTTTCGCTGGCATCGTGGCCGAGTTGCCTTCGGCCCTCGCCGGCACCTTTGAGCTTGGCCGCCAGGGGGCACTGTCTACACCGCTGATCCTTGGGCTCTTTGTGATGGCGATTGGCGTTATCGCATTCATCGTCTTCATGGAGCGAGCGCAACGCCGTCTGCTAGTGCAATATCCAAAACGCCAGATGGGCAATCGAATGTTTCAGGGCGATTCCTCGCATTTGCCGCTGAAGCTGAACACCGCCGGCGTCATCCCGCCGATTTTTGCGTCTTCCCTGTTGTTGCTGCCGATTACGTTCGCCAATTTTTCAGCCGGTCAGGGGCCTGAATGGCTGAATACGATCACCGCACTTCTGGGGCGCGGCCAGCCGCTCTATCTATTGCTCTATATTGCGCTGATCGTGTTTTTCGCTTTTTTCTATACGGCGGTCGTATTCAACCCCAAGGAGACGGCGGACAATCTGAAGAATTATGGCGGGTTCATTCCCGGCATCCGGCCCGGAGAGCGAACGGCGGAATATATCGATTATGTGCTGACCCGTATTACGGTTACTGGCGCCGCCTATCTTGCGGTGGTGTGCGCGCTGCCGGAATTGCTGATTTCTTACACTGCGGTTCCCTTTTATTTTGGCGGGACTTCTCTGCTCATCGTGGTCTCGGTGACCATGGACACCGTGGCGCAGGTGCAGAGTCACCTGCTCGCTCACCAGTATGAAGGGCTTATCAAGAAGGCTAAACTTCGCGGAGGAAAGCGTAGGTGAACCTGATTCTGTTAGGTCCACCAGGGGCGGGGAAGGGAACCCAGGCCCGTATGCTTGCTGAATCCCATGGCCTTGTTCAACTGTCTACCGGCGATATGCTTCGCGCAGCGGTTGCCGCGGGAACGGAAATTGGCGTCCAGGCCAAGGAAACGATGGAGAGGGGCGAACTGGTATCGGACAACATTGTCATTGGTATCATTGCAGAGCGCATCGAAGAACCTGACTGCGCCAGCGGTTTCTTGCTTGATGGTTTTCCCCGCACCGTCGCGCAGGCAGAAGCTCTGGACGCGATATTGATGCAGAAAAACAAGACGCTGGACGCTGTCATTGAGATCAGGGCCGATGATGAACAACTGGTGGAGCGGATCACGGGCCGGTTCACTTGTGCGAAATGCGGTGTAGGTTACCACGAGGTATTTCGCCGCCCGCTCAATGATGGCATTTGCGACCAATGCGGCGGCAGCGAGTTTACCCGCCGCAAGGATGACAATGAGGAGACTGTTCGCAGCCGGCTTCAGGTTTATCACGCCCAGACGGTTCCCCTGATTGGATACTATGGGGGAAATGGCAGGTTGAAATCGGTTGACGGGATGCTTGATATCAAATCCGTCAACCGGCAGATCGAGGAGGCGCTGGCGGGGCTTCAGGTATAAGACGGGAGCATTTATGTTCCGGGCACGGAGCGGGTTGACGAAATCGGCAGGAATCCGCTAGAAACCGGTCTTCTTGTTCTGAATGGCCTTAACGGTATCGGGGGCGGAACAGCACCTGGAATCCGATTTTATTGTGTTTGTTTATTAAACGTTTTATTTCAATAACTTATGACCCTCACGGGCGGCGTTACACGGGAGTTACGGACTTGGCTCGAATTGCAGGTGTAAATATACCGACGAACAAGCGCGTCGAAATCGCGCTTACCTATATTTTTGGTATTGGCCGCAGTTACGCGAAAAAAATCTGTGAGGGCGTATCAATCCCGCCTGAGCGCAGGGTCAATGAGCTTTCCGACCAGGAAATCATTCATATCCGCGAGATGATCGACCGGGACTATAAGGTTGAAGGCGATTTGCGGCGCGAAACGGCAATGAACATCAAACGGCTGATGGATTTGGGTTGTTACCGGGGCCTGAGGCATCGCCGTGGTCTCCCGGTCCGGGGGCAGCGTACACATACAAATGCGCGCACTCGCAAGGGGCCGGCCAAACCAATTGCAGGCAGGAACAAGTAGCTCGAATGCAGATGCGCCGGGCATGGCGATATCAGGCGCATTCGGGCCGGATCTAAAACAGGCGGAAGACGTAAAGCAGATGGCAAAAGACAAAGTACGGGTAAAACGCCGCGAGAAGAAGAACATCACTTCGGGTGTCGCGCATGTCAGCGCGACCTTCAACAATACGATGATTACCATTACCGACGCGCAGGGCAACACAATCTCCTGGTCGTCCGCTGGTGCTCAGGGGTTCAAGGGGTCACGCAAATCCACTCCCTATGCGGCGCAAATGGCGGCCGAGGATGCCGGCAAGAAAGCTATGGAACATGGAATGAAAAACCTTGAAGTCGAGGTTCGCGGTCCGGGGTCCGGGCGGGAATCGGCACTGCGGGCGCTTCAGGCGGCTGGATTCACCATCACCTCCATACGCGATGTAACGCCCATTCCGCACAATGGCTGCCGTCCGCGCAAACGTCGCCGTGTCTAGAGTATTTTTCTTATGCCGTGGCTATGGCCGCGGTTGATCAATGGATATTCGCCTCCCGTATCCCTTCTTCAGGGCACGGGCGCGAACAGAAACAAAGGGTGCTTAGGTGCTTCAGAAAAATTGGCAAGATCTGATCAAGCCCACCAAGCTGAATATCAAGGCGGGGCGTGACCCGGAACGTACTGCGATTGTCGTTGCCGAGCCGCTGGAGCGCGGTTTTGGTCTGACGCTCGGCAATGCGCTGCGGCGCGTGCTGCTGTCTTCGCTGCAAGGGGCGGCCATCACGTCGGTGCATATTGACGGCGTGTTGCATGAATTTTCCTCAATTTCCGGCGTGCGCGAGGATGTGACGAACCTGGTTCTGAACATCAAGGAGATTGCTTTGCGCCAGCACTCCGAAGGCGCCAAGCAACTGGTGCTGAAAAAGGAAGGGCCTTCCGTCGCGACAGCCGGAGATATAGAGGCCACCGCCGATGTGGACATTCTCAATCCGGAACTTGTGCTTTGCACGCTGGATGAAGGCGCGTCGATCCGTATGGAATTCACGACCGATACAGGCAAGGGTTATGTGCCCTCCGACCGCAACCGGCCCGATGACGCGCCGATCGGGCTGGTCCCTGTCGACAGTCTTTTCAGCCCGGTCCGGAAAGTTTCCTACCGTGTCGAAAATACGCGCGAGGGGCAAATTCTCGATTACGACAAGCTCATCATGGAAGTCGAGACCGATGGTTCGATCAAACCGGATGACGCGGTGGCCCTTGCCGCGCGCATTCTTCAGGATCAGCTGGCCATTTTCGTCAACTTCGAGGAGCCGCAGAAAGAGACCGTCGAGGAGCGTCAGCCGGAACTTGAGTTCAACGCCGCGCTGCTCAAGAAGGTGGACGAGCTGGAGCTTTCGGTTCGCTCGGCCAACTGCCTGAAGAACGATAATATTGTTTATATCGGCGATCTGATTCAGAAATCGGAGGCGGAAATGCTCCGGACGCCAAATTTCGGGCGCAAATCGCTGAACGAGATCAAGGAAGTTCTTGCCGGTATGGGCCTTCATCTTGGTATGGAAGTGCCGAACTGGCCGCCCGAGAATATCGAGGAACTGGCAAAACGCTTCGAGGACCACTATTAGACCGCACGCGCGGATTTGAGCGCCAGCGGAGGAGAAGGTAGACATGCGTCATCGCAGAGCCGGTCGCAAACTGAACAGAACCGCGAGCCATCGCCGGGCGCTGTTTGCCAATATGGCGGCGGCATTGATCAAGCATGAGCAGGTGGTGACGACGTTGCCGAAGGCCAAGGAACTTCGCCGCGTCGTGGACCGTCTGGTCACTCTGGCCAAGCAGGGGAATTTGCATTCGCGCCGCCTTGCGGTCTCGCGCGTGCGCGATGAGGTCATGGTCAAGAAGCTGTTTGATATCCTCGGCCCGCGCTACAAGGAGCGCTCCGGCGGATATACCCGCGTTCTCAGGGCCGGATACCGCTATGGCGATTCCGCTCCGATGGCGGTTATTGAATTCGTGGACCGCGATCCGGATGCCCGCGGGCAGGATTCCGGTCCGACCCAGGACCGCGAAGAAGGCGGTGATGAGGACAAACAGGCTGCCGCATGAGCCTTTGGGCCAAACGGTACATTTGAGGGGGGCGGCATTTGTGCCGCCTTTTTTGTTCATTCGCGATCCCAGGCAGGCTTTGAATCTGCGATCTGAAACGAATAGACTCCGCGCATGAAAAATGGGTCTTTGAAAATGAAGCTTTCACGGCCGTTGTGGTTGCCGGCGGGTGTGGTTGCACTGCTTGCGCTCCTGGTTTCCGGGCTCGCATGGCAGAGCATTGCGCAGCAGCGCCAGGTTCCGGCAAGCGATACCGAGGTGCGTTTGTCCTATGCTCCGGTGGTCAAGCGCACGGCGCCGGCGGTGGTCAATGTTTATGTGCGGCGCAAAGTGCAGCAGCGGAACTCTCCTTTTCTCAATGATCCTTTCTTCCGGCAGTTTTTCGGACGTGAACTGGGGCGCCCGCGTGAGCGGGTGCAAAATTCCCTGGGCTCCGGCGTGGTGGTCAGCCCCGAGGGGATAATTGTCACCAACAATCATGTCATCAAGGGGCGCGGCAAGGCCGAAATCAAGGTCGCCCTGGCCGATAAGCGTGAGTTCCCCGCCAGAGTTATCCTGAAGGATGAGCGTACCGATCTGGCGATTCTCAAGCTGGATGCGCCGGGGGTCACATTTCCTTATCTTGATTTCGACGATTCAGAAAAGTTGGAGGTCGGAGATATCGTACTTGCCATTGGCAATCCTTTCGGCGTTGGCCAGACCGTGACCAGCGGGATCGTTTCGGCCCTGGCACGCACCCGGGTCGGTATTTCCGACTATCAGTTCTTCATTCAAACGGATGCCGCGATCAATCCGGGCAATTCCGGCGGCGCCCTGGTGAATATGGGGGGAAAACTGGTGGGCGTGAATACGGCGATCTATTCAAAGACCGGCGGTTCGCTCGGTATCGGTTTTGCCATCCCCTCGAATATGGTGCGTCAGGTTGTGCAATCGGCACTGCGCGGCAATCGCGTAAAGCGCCCCTGGTTTGGCGCCAGGCTTCAGCGCATTAGCCCGCAAATTGCCGAGTCGCTTGGGTTGGACAGGCCGGCCGGCGCATTGGTGAAGCAGATTCGCAAGATTGGCCCCGCGGCAAAGGCGGGCCTGCGTGTTGGCGATGTCATTGTTCAGGTGAATGGCAAACCGGTCGTTGATCCTCAGTCCTTCGGCTATCGCTTTTCAACCAAACCCATTGGCGGGTCTGTCCCGCTCAGGGTCATTCGCGGCGGCAAGCCGTTTACGGTGTCGGTCCCGTTGCGTGCAGCTCCTGCGGTGCCGCCGCGCAATGAGACCAATATTGCCGGAGACAATCCGATAGCGGGCGCGCGGATTGCGAATTTGTCCCCTGCACTGGCAGAGGAAATGTCGCTTGATGAATACGCTTTTGGCGTGGTCGTCATGGGAGTGAAGAATGGCACTCCGGCAAACTGGTTTGGCGGGCGGCGCTTTGGCGGCTTGCAACGCGGAGATATAATACTGGAGGTCTCGGATCAGCGGATCGGGTCGGTAAAGCAGCTTGTGGCGGTTGTGCGGCGGCGTTATTCGCTTTGGCGTATCACCGTGCGGCGCAAGGGGCGGAATATTGAACTCGCATTGCGCGGTTGAAGGAACGCGATCATGGCCACCTTGTTTGAAGCCGTCGCCCTTGAAGAAAATGCACCACGGCCATTGGCCGACCGGCTGAGACCCGCAACTCTTGAAAATGTTGTCGGACAGGAGCATCTGCTCGGGGCGGACGGCCTCCTGACGCGCATGATAGAGGCGGACCGGTTGACATCGGTTGTGTTCTGGGGGCCGCCGGGTTCTGGCAAAACAACCATCGCGCGCCTTCTGGCCGACCATACCAATCACCATTTTGAACAGCTTTCGGCCATTCACTCGGGTGTGCAGGATCTCCGCAGGATTTTCGACGGCGCCCGGGCGCGAAGAAGTGACGGTTTTGGAACCGTGCTCTTTGTCGATGAGGTGCACCGCTTCAACCGGGCGCAGCAGGATTCCTTTCTCCCCGTCATGGAAGACGGAACCATCGTACTGGTGGGCGCCACCACCGAAAACCCGTCATTCGAATTGAATTCAGCGCTTCTTTCCCGCGCCAGCGTTCTCACGCTCAACCGGCTGGATGACGAGGCGCTTGAAATTCTGCTCGCGCGCGCTGAAAAGGAAGAGGGGCGCGCATTGCCTCTTGAGCCGGGCGCGCGCGCAATGCTCGCCGGTATGTCCGATGGGGACGGCCGGGCGCTGCTGAATCTGGCCGAAGAGATTTTCGGCGCCACCCAGGGGAAGGGCGAGGTGCTGGGCATCGCGGAAATGACCCATCTGGTTCAGCGCCGTGCGCCAATCTACGACAAGGGTCAGGACGGCCACTATAATCTCATCTCCGCGCTGCATAAGTCCATACGCGGCTCCGATCCCGATGCCGCGCTGTACTGGCTGGCGCGCATGTTCGCGGGTGGCGAAGACCCGCTTTATATCGGCCGCCGGCTTGTGCGCATGGCGGTTGAGGATATCGGGCTGGCGGACCCGCAGGCGCTGGTTCAGGCCAATGCGGCCAAGGACGCGTACCACTTTCTCGGCAGTCCCGAAGGTGAACTGGCGCTGGCCCAGGCGGCGGTCTATCTGGCGGTGGCGCCGAAATCCAATGCCGCCTATGTGGCGTTCAAAAAAGCCGGGCGCGCAGCCCGCGAGGGGGGGTCCCTGGCGCCGCCAAAGCATATCCTGAATGCGCCGACCGGGCTGATGAAACAGGAAGGTTATGGCGCCGGCTATGAGTATGACCATGACGCTGTCGGCGGCGTTTCAGGGCAGAATTACTTCCCTGACGGCGTCACGCCCGAAACCTTCTATCACCCAACCGGCCGGGGTCTGGAAAGCGGGATCCGGGACCGTCTGAAGGAGTGGCGCAAACTGCGTAGCGCCAAAGGACAGCGTCCATGAAGATGGTGCTGATGGCCGCAATGGGCGGTGCGATCGGGGCCGCCGGGCGCTACCTTGTGGGCGTTGGCGCGCTCAGGTTCATCGGGACCGGGTTCCCCTGGGGAACGCTGATTGTCAATGTCGTCGGGTGCCTTCTCATGGGGCTGATGATCGAGGCCATCGCCCTGCGGTATTCCGTTTCCAATGAGGTGCGGACATTTCTTGCCACCGGGGTTCTTGGTGGGTTCACGACATTTTCCGCGTTCTCGCTCGACTTCGCGGTGCTGATGGAGCGCAAGACCGAGGGGCTGGCGGCGCTCTATCTGGGCGCGTCGGTGGGGCTGTCGATTCTCGCCCTGTTTGCCGGCCTCTATATCGCCAGGGTCATATTGCAATGAGCGGTGTGGAGCTTGTGGAGGTGGAAGCTGCTGAAGCGGGTATGCGCCTTGACCGCTGGTTCCGGGCGCACTATCCCGCGATCGCCCATGGAGCCCTGCAAAAACTGTTGCGCACGGGTCAGGTCAGGGTCGATGGCGGGCGGGCCAAGGCCAATGCGCGGCTCGCCGCGGGGCAGCAGGTGCGGGTGCCGCCGGTAAAATATGACACGGCCCGTCTGAAGGCGCGGACGCCGCTCTCGGCGGAGGACGCGCGCTTTATCCAGAGTCTTGTGATTCACAAGGACAAGCATATCCTTGCCCTCAATAAACCCGCCGGTCTCGCCGTTCAGGGAGGCACGGGCACGGTGCGCCACATCGACGGGCTGCTGGATGGGCTGCAATTTGACGCCAGCGAGCGCCCGCGTCTGGTGCACCGGCTCGACAAGGATACAGGCGGCGTTTTGCTGCTTGCACGCGACCGGGCCACCGCATCGGCCCTCGGCGAAACCCTGAGAGACCGTGCGGCAATCAAAACCTACTGGGCGCTGCTGAAGGGGGTTCCTTCGCCGCGGCGCGGTGAAATCTCGCTTCCACTTGTCAAAAAGGGCGGCGCGGGGTCTGAGCGTGTTCATATCGCGGAAGAGAATGAGGCCGGCGCGATGCGGGCGACAACGCGCTATGCGGTTATCGAGCCTGCCGGAAGCAAGCTCTGCTGGGCGGCCCTGTGGCCGCTGACCGGCCGCACACATCAGTTGCGTGTGCATCTGGCCGCCATTGGGCACCCAATCGTGGGGGATGGAAAATATGGCGGAAGCGACGCCCATCCCGGTGGAGATATTCCGGCCAGGCTGCATCTGCATGCCCGCAAGATTGAAATCCCGCATCCTTCAGGGGGAATTTTGAGAATTTCCGCTTCCCTGCCCGACCATATGCGCGGGACCTGGAAGCTGTTCGGATTCGATCCGGGCCTGGAAAGCGAACCGTTTGAGGATGAAATCTAGGATATGACCCGGCAACTCATTATTTTCGACTGCGACGGTACGCTGGTGGACTCGCAGCATATGATTGTCGCGGCAATGGAGCGCGCATTCGGTACGGTCGATCTTGCGCCGCCGCGCCGTGAGGCGGTGCTTGGCATTGTCGGGCTGTCGCTGCCGCAGGCCATCTCGCGCCTCGCTGAAGGCGCAAACGAAGAAATGGTGATGCGGATTACCAATGGGTACAAAGGCGCGTTCGGTGAACTGCGCCAGAATCCGGACAATCAGGAACCGATGTATGAGGGCGCACATGAGGCAATTCTGGACCTGGCCGGACGCGATGGCGTTGTGCTGGGGATCGCCACCGGAAAATCCCGGGCGGGCGTTGATCGCCTGCTTGAGCGCTTTGAGCTTGGCGGTTGTTTCGCGACCATCCAGACGGCCGACGATGCGCCCTCCAAACCGCATTCCGGAATGATTGATCAGGCCATTCTGGAAACTGGCGCCGACACCGCGGCCACGGTCATGATCGGAGATACCACCTTCGATATGGAAATGGCGCGCAATGCGGGCGTAAAGGCACTTGGTGTTTCCTGGGGATACCATCCCGTGGAAGCGCTGCGTTCAGTCGGCGCGCATGACATTGCGGATGATTTTCCGCAATTGCTGCACATTCTGAATTGCACGCTGGGCGGCTATCGGGCAACCCAATGAGTCTGGCCTCGAATATACCGTCTCCCAAACGTTTCTATGACGTGGTGAGGGTCGGGCCGGGAGAAGCGGGCCATGAAATACTGCTCGACGGCAAGCCTGTGCGCACGCCCGCTTCGGCGGTTTTGGCACTGCCGTCGCGCACGCTGGCGCGGGGCATTGCCAGCGAATGGGAAGCGCAGGGAGAAAAAATAGAACCCGAATCCATGCCGCTCACCAAACGCGCCTATACGGCGATTGACCAGGTGAGGGCGCGGACGCGCGATGTGGCTGGAGAGATCGTATCCTATGCCGCGTCCGACTTGCTGTGCTATCGCGCGGAGAACCCAAAGGGTCTCGCCGAATTGCAGACTGTGCACTGGGACCCGGTGCTTGACTGGGCGGGGTCTGAATTCGGCGCAAAATTTGAAACCGGCGCCGGCATTTCTCACATCGCGCAGAGCGATGCCTCGCTGGCGAAAATCCGGGCCGCGTTTGAAATTCATGAATTCTTCGAGCTCACGCCGTTGCACTCAATGACCACCCTGACGGGCTCGGCGCTGCTGGTCCTGGCCTATGCCCATGGGCGGCTGAACGCGGATGAAATCTGGGCGGCGGCCCATGTGGAGGAGGACTGGCAAATCTCGCGGTGGGGCGAGGACGGCGAAGCCACAGCCCGGCGCGCGGCCCGGCGCGCGGAACTCAGCGCTGACGCCCGCTTCCTGAGCCTGCTGCGCAGCTGATCCTGCGCGGCTGCTTCGCTTCGCCGGGCCTTCCATGCTATTCACGAATGCATGTCGTGACGCTGCCACTGATTCACGGGAACGGGCCTCATGAAAGACATTCTCGACGAACTTGAAAAACGCCGCGCCGAGGCGCGTCTTGGCGGCGGGCAAAAGCGTATCGATGCGCAGCATGCGCGCGGCAAGCTGACCGCGCGTGAACGCATCGAGCTTCTGCTGGATGAAGGATCATTCGAGGAGTTCGACATGTATGTCGAGCACCGCTGCACCGATTTTGGCATGGAGAAAAAGAAGATACCCGGCGACGGCGTCGTGACGGGCTGGGGCACCATCAATGGCCGCGTTGTCTATCTGTTCGTCAAGGATTTTACCGTGTTCGGGGGGTCTCTTTCACGCACCCACGCGGAGAAAATTAACAAGGTCCAGGACATGGCGCTGCGCAACCGCGCGCCCATTATCGGCGTGTTCGATGCCGGCGGCGCGCGCATTCAGGAAGGCGTCGATGCGCTTGGGGGCTATGGCGAGGTGTTCTGGCGCAATGTGCAGGCGTCGGGCGTCATCCCGCAGATTTCCATCATCATGGGGCCGTGCGCCGGCGGCGACGTTTATTCCCCGGCCATGACCGACTTCATCTTCATGGTGAAGGACACCAGCTACATGTTCGTCACCGGACCCGATGTGGTGAAAACCGTCACCAATGAAGAGGTGACGGCGGAGGAACTTGGCGGCGCTTCCATCCACACGGTCAAATCGTCGATTGCCGACGGAGCTTACGAGAATGACGTGGAGACGCTGCTGCAAATGCGCCGGCTGATGGATTTTTTGCCCTCCAGCAACATCTCCGGCGTGCCCGAGCTGCCCACGCGCGACAAGCCGGACCGGGTCGAGAACTCGCTCGACACGCTCATCCCCGACAATCCGAACCAGCCTTACGACATCAAGGAGTTGATTAACAAGGTGGCGGACGAGGGGGATTTCTTCGAAATCCAGGAAGATTTCGCCAAAAACATCGTGACCGGATTTGCGCGCATGGCGGGCCGCACGGTGGGCTTCGTCGCCAACCAGCCCATGGTGCTGGCGGGGGTGCTGGACTGCGACGCCTCGCGCAAGGGCGCGCGCTTCGTGCGGTTCTGCGACTGCTTCAATATCCCAATTGTCACGCTTGTTGACGTGCCCGGCTTCCTGCCCGGCACGGGCCAGGAATATGGCGGGCTGATCAAGCATGGCGCCAAGCTGCTCTACGCTTACTCCGAGGCGACCGTGCCGAAGGTGACGGTGATCACGCGCAAAGCCTATGGCGGGGCTTATGACGTTATGGCGTCCAAGCATATCCGCGCCGACATAAACTATGCCTGGCCCACAGCCGAAATCGCCGTGAGGGCGCGGCGGAAATCCTCTACCGCTCAGAGCTTGGCGACAAGAAGAAGATCGCCAAGCGCATCAAGGATTACGAGGACCGCTTCGCCAATCCGTTCATCGCGGCGGAGCGTGGTTATATCGACGAGGTCATCCTGCCCCGCAACACGCGCATGCGCGTGGCGCGCGCCCTCAACATGCTGCGTACGAAGAAGACCGAAAACCCGTGGAAGAAGCACGGGAATATTCCGCTTTGATGGGGGAGTCTGACGAAAATGGCGAGAGCAAGTTGCCAGTCAACGTCAACGTCGATATCGGCGCAAAAGTAGAATTCAAAGGTGAAATTCCTTCAACTAGTTTGGGTCTACTCTAGATGCGCTAACTGACGCAATCCGCCCATTCACTGAAAAGCGCGGGCTCCAAGCCGACTTGATAAGATTGCAGCGGGAAGAAGTTGCCATCGAGATCGCCAAAAGGGCACATAAAAGAGCCAAAATAGAAAATCTTGAAATTCAACCGGTGCCTAATAAGACGCTTGTTCCTCTGCTTGAAAAAGGCTCACTAGAGGATAGCGATAGTCCACTTATAGATTGGTGGGCGAATCTCCTGGTTAGTGCAGCAGATTCAAACTTTGAAACGAGACCATATTTCTCCGATTTAGTTTCGAAGATCACACCAGATGAAGCCGTGCTATTGGAGCGAATGTGGAAAGAGGGGGGATTTGCTGCTGATCGAGATGCTTCAGGAAGTCCTCAATCTTCTGTCGCAATTCTTCTGCGTAGCGGATTTGAGCAAGCTGCGGAACGAGCTTTAGAAAAAGCGCGAAAAGTAGCTGACGAGGACTTTCATGATGAATACGAGCCGTCGCTACAGTATGAAATTGCAGAGTTTCGAAGAGAGTGGGAAGGTCGTGGGGTCGTTTTCCGTGGTGTCCGGCTACATTTGCGCAGCGGGAAAATGATAACTCCGTCCAAACTTACAGAGAATGAATGGTTAAGTCTTCAAGTGTGTAAGGGGCTTCAGTTACTTGAAGATTTTTATTTTGAGTACGACCCGCCCGCTATGGGTCTTGCTGATCGAACGTATAGTGTGACGTGTACTCTTCTCACGGATCTCGGAGTAAGGTTCATGCTGGCGACACACAGAGACACTAAGGACATATAATTCGGTTTCTAATATAAACTTATCCCCGCCCTTCCCCCCTCGAATAAAATCCGCTCATCCTTTCCCGCATAAGGGACGAGCTGCAGACCGTCTGTTCTCGTGGAAGGGATGCGGTTCCCGCATTGGCAGGTGTAACGATCCGGCCAATCCGGGCGTGCCGTCCCGGACCCGGGGGTACTACGGCCCCCGCGCCAGTGGCTGTAACCGTCATGAGTATCTCGTGACGGGAGACGACGCCGGGCGGATTTCGATGAAGACGCCGCGTGGGGCGCTGCGAAGCGGCCTTAAAAAATACGGAGCGGTCGCGTTGCAACGCCCCGCAGCCCTTGATTGTTTACATGCCTTCGCGCCCCAACGGGCGGCGAGGCTTAAAGGTCTGGCTCTTAGACACTTGGACACAAACCAAAACACCAATCGTTATCCCCAATTGTGTCATCACCCGACTTGATCGGGTGATCCAGTAGCCACCTGAAATGCTTTAGGCCGCAAAGTCAGAGGATACTGGGTCCTCCGGTCAAGCCGGAGGATGACAAAAAAGAGGGGCCGTATGATAACAATAGAGAAGCAGTGCGCCACACCCCCTCGTCGCCGCCGGACTTGATCCGGTGGTCCATGCTGCCGAGCAGTCAGCTCCGGCGTGAGCGGTGAATCACAATGGATTACCGGGTCAAGCCCGGTAATGACGATGTGGTGCGGTAATGACGAGGGGAGTGGAATGACGCTAAAGTATCGGCCATGTCCGAAAACAAAACCCAACCCACCCGGGCCTCCGTCTCCGCCTTCCTCAATGCGGTAGAGAACGAGACGCGCCGGCGCGATGCCCATACCATCAACGAGATGATGACGCGTATCAGCGGGGAAAAACCGGTGATGTGGAGGACAAGCATCGTCGGCTTCTGCAGCTATCACTACAAATATGAGTCGGGCCGGGAAGGGGACTTCCTCATAACAGGTTTCAGCCCCCGCAAGACTGCAGTGAGCCTTTACATTATGCCGGGCTATGGCCAGTTCGACGACATTATGGCGCGGCTGGGCAAGCACAGAACCGGCAAGGCCTGTCGTTACATCAACAAGCTTGAGGATGTGGAATTGGCCGTGCTTGAGGAACTGATCGGAAAATCGGTGGCATGGATACAGAACAAATACGGTGTG